>JAZDLT010000029.1:0-4449 GCA_043801735.1 Candidatus Liptonbacteria bacterium
CCCTCCGGCACCCCCTCGGGCCTCATCCGCGCCACCGTGAACAACTATGACTCCGACCCCCGTCCAGATGTAGTCATAGACGTAAACAACGTCATAAACGTCACCGAAGCCGAGATCAATAGAAACGAGCTGGACTGGGCCCCCAACATCCCCACCCCCAACTACAACAAGACGGACTGGAACCTCAACCCCGGCAACATAGAGTACGAGCTTCTGGGCAAAGACCTGTCCGGCGTATGGCAGTTTCTGGGCTCGGTGGACGTCACCATCCCTGCTTCCGGAGGCGGAGGTGGCGGTGGAGGTGGAAGTGGCAGCAATCTCTGCGGCAACGGCGCCATAGATTCCGGAGAATCCTGTGACGACGGCATAAACAACGGTAACTGCCCCCGAGAGTGCAGTAGTAGCTGCACCGTAAACAGTTGTGGCGGAGGCGGAGGTGGCGGCGGCGGAGGCAATCCTCCCCCTGGCACCCATCTGGAGTGCTCAAACAACGCCTGCGTAAGGGTAAGTGGCAGCGGTTCCAATCAGGGCGGCTGCACTGCCGTGGGGCAGTCCTGTGGCGGGAGCGGCACCGCTCAATATAGTATTTGCGAGTCGGGAAGTTGCGTGGTTAAGAATGGAACCGGCACAAGCAACTGCTCCGGTGATGCGAATTGCAATCACGGCGAGTGCCGCGAAATTGACACGGGTAACTATTATACGAATGTTTGTACCAATATAGCCGTCCCGGGAACAAGTTCTTGCGTCACCAGTCCCGATAATTGCCCCTCTGTCGAGCGTTGCCGCTTAAGCGCCTCTCCTAATCGTTTAATCATACCTCCTCCCGCCGCGACAACTTTAAGCTATGTTTGTCAGCCGGGTCCCTGTAGTATTTCCCCGGTTGTAAACGGAACCCCCGGGGTGGGCCATGGCAATCTTACGGCCACACCCACCTCCACCACCGATTACGTTTTAAGTTGCGGATTGAACAACGGCGGGAGAACGTCCGCTACCGCCAGAGTGCGCGTATACAATTTCTCGGGCGGCAAGCTGATAGAAATAAACCCCTTGGCTCCCTAAGAAAGCTTTGGCTCGAATTTGCTTAATCCGCTAAAACGCATGGCATAAAACTCGAAACGTGAAATATAAAACTTACCAAAAACCAACAGACCAACAAACCAACGCCTCCCGCGCCGGCTTTGGCTTAGCCGAAACATTGGTCGCGATAGGCCTCTTTTCGATTATTGTGACTATCGCGGTAGGGGGGTTTTCCCGGGCCCTGCGCAGCCAGAGACAGGCAGCGGCCTTGCTTCTTGCCAACAGTAACGTCAGCATCACCATCGAGCAAATGGCTCGCGAGATGCGCACGGGCTATAATTTCACTCCCGGCACCGGTATTTCGGAAATGTCTTTTACTAACGCGCGCGGCGAGAGGATATATTATAAGTCCGAAGACAATGCCGTGCAGCGCAAAATAGGATTGGGTAGTTACGAGAAAATAACCGCGGACAATGTCGTCGTCCAGCATCTGGGTTTCGACCTCTCCGGTTACCAGTCCGGGGACGGAAAACAGCCCCGGGTGACCGTAACCTTGGGGGTTAGCACAAAAGAAGTGGATTTAAGCGGAAATATTATTAATCTGCAAACAACAATCAGTCCACGCCTACCGCTCGACACCTAGGTGGAGCGTGAAGCGTAAATCGTTAAACTTGAAACATGAAAGAAAACAATTCAATATATAAATCCGATTCGTCCGAGAAGTGTTCCACGCCTCACGCTTCACTTTTCATGACCGAGGGACAGGCGATGATTATGACCGTTCTAGCCCTGGGCGGAACCATGCTTGGCGCCACCACCATCGCCGGCCTCCTGATGGTTTACCAAATTCGGCAAAGTACGGATATGTCCAGCTCCGTGAAAGCCATTTATGCCGCCGATGCAGGAATAGAGTGGCAATTGCACAATTATTTCATGGACCCGGATCTGCCCCTGCCCTCTTTTTCTAACACCCATTCTTCCGTAAGCACCACCATTATTTGTAGTCCGGTGGCATGTTCCAACGATCCGTTGCTGATAAACAATATTGAGGTGCGCTCGGTGGGTAAGAACGGCAGCGCCAGTCGCGCCTTTCGGATAAACTTCTAGATAGGATATAATCGGGCTATGGACAAGGCGGAAGCGAAGCGGCGCGCGGAGAAACTACGCGCTCAAATAGAAGATTTACGTTACAGATACCATGTTTTAAACGATCCTTCGGTTACGGATGAGGTAACCGATTCTTTGATGCGCGAGTTGCGCAGCTTGGAGATGGAGCATCCCGAACTGCGAGATCCGGACTCTCCCACTAATCGTGTTTCCGGCAAGCCGCTGGATAAGTTCGAGAAAGTAGAGCATGCCGTGCCCATGCTTTCTCTAAACGACGTTTTCGGGGAGAAAGAATTATTTGCCTGGGCGGAACGGGTAGCCAAGCTTCTGCCCGGCAAAAAGATTGGTTACTTTTGTGAACTGAAGCTGGACGGTCTAGCCGTTTCCTTGACTTACAACAAAGGAAAATTAATCCGGGGCGCAACGCGCGGGGACGGAAAGATAGGAGAGGATATCACCCAGAATTTACGCACCCTGGAATCCATTCCCCTCAAGTTGCGGGGTGACTTCCCGAATTCAGTCGAAGTGCGGGGAGAGGCGATTATGCCCAAAAGGGTCTTAGAGGAACTGAACCGCAAAAACAGAAAAGAGAACAAGCCCTTATTCGCAAATACCCGCAACGCCGCTGCCGGCTCTTTGCGTCAACTGGATCCCAAACTAACCGCGGAGCGGAAGTTGGAATTTTTTGCTTACGATATCGCCTGGGCGGAAGGAGCTTCCTTTGCCACGCACGCGGAAAAGCATGTCTATCTCAAAAAACTGGGATTTCGGGTGGATGAACGTCAGCTTCAGGCAGAAAAACTAGAGGAAGTGTCTGGATTCATAAACAAGGTGTCCAAAATCAGAACGAACCTACCCTACGGCACGGATGGCGTAGTTGTCTGCGTGAACCAAACGAATTTATGGGAGGAGTTGGGGACGATAGGCAAGGCACCGCGCGGGACGGTGGCCTATAAATATCCCGCGGAAAAGGCGACCACTATAATAAAAAATATAACCGTGAACGTGGGTCGCACCGGAGTCCTAACTCCGGTTGCGATCTTCGAACCAACCCTGGTGGCGGGCTCTACGGTTAGTAAGGCCACCCTGCACAACTTGGATCAGATCGAGCGGTTGGATATTCGAATAGGGGATACGGTGGTAATCCAAAAAGCCGGAGACGTGATTCCGGAGGTGGTAGGGACGCTTATTAAAATGCGTACCGGCCGGGAAAGAAAATTTAACATGCCGGATAAGTGTCCGACTTGCGGCGGAGCCGTAGAGCAAAGAAGGGTGGGCGAGGGCAAGGCAAAATCGGTTGCCCATTACTGCGCCAATAAAAATTGCCCCGCCAAAAATCGGCGCGCCCTGCAGCACTTTGTGGGTGTAATGGAAATATATGAAATCGGACCGAAGATCTTGGACCGACTTCAAGAAGAGGGCTTGATTTCGGACGCGGCGGACTTATTTACCCTTAAAAAAGAGGATCTTTCCGGCCTGGAACGTTTTGGCGAGAAAAGCGCGGAAAACATTATTGACTCTATTAACTCCCGCAAAAAAGTACAACTAGCCAAGTTTATTTATGCCTTGGGTATTTTGCATGTAGGCGAAGGAACTGCGGAGGACATCGCTCACCACTTCAATTCCCTGTCAAAACTCATGGCGGCCGGCGAGGAGGAAATCGGCATGGTGGCGAATGTCGGGCCGGTTATCGCCAAAAGTATTGCAGAATACTTCCGTCAGAAGGAAAATATCCGTTACATAGAAAAACTTATTGGAAATGGGATACGTGTCTTAGATGCAGAGAAGAGAGCCACGGGCAAGTTGACCGGTAAGACCTTCGTTCTGACTGGCACACTGGAATCCATGGATAGAGATGAGGCCAAGAAAAGAATCAAGGCGATGGGCGGAGAGGTGTCCGAGTCGGTTGGTGGGAAAATTTCATATGTAATAGCAGGCAGGGATCCCGGCTCCAAGCGGGATAAGGCCATCGAATTGGATGTGCCGGTGCTGGACGAAGATAAATTCTTGGATTTGTTGAAATAACTTGCGTGGTTTAGGGTTGTTTCTTATACTTGAACCTGCTTTTGCTTTGGAGTTGGGTGGGTCTATTCGCCTTAAACCAAAGAGGCGGATGCGGGCTTGCCCGCTGAAGCTTTAGCGAAAGCGGGCGTGGTGTAGCCTGGTTAACACGTCTCCCTGTCACGGAGAAGATCACCGGTTCGAATCCGGCCGGGCCCGCTTAGTAATTGAGTCTCACTACTACGCCCGGTAGTGTCACACGAAGTGTGCCTACTACTGGGTCACGGGGCCCTGCACCAGAGCACAGAGCTCGGTACAGGATAA
>JAZDLT010000055.1:0-4048 GCA_043801735.1 Candidatus Liptonbacteria bacterium
TTCGCCAACTCCCGCGCGGTGGTATAATTGTTCTATGAGCAAAAACGGTTTTGTCCCGATAGTTCTGGTGCTGTTGCTGGCCGGCATAATTGTATTCGGGATGGGCGGCTACATTTTTTATAAAAATAAGGTCGTGGAGACACCGGCGCCTCAACCGGTCCAACCGGAGGCCCGGATAGTGGGCAACGACCGCGATGCGCACGGCTGCATTGGTTCCGCGGGTTATTCTTGGTGTGAGATAAAACAAAGATGCCTTAGACCATGGGAGGAAAAGTGTGAAGCAGAGAATGTCTCATCTACGAACAAGTTTACGAATAGTTCTTCTACGCAGAACAATATAATTAATTCATCCACTTCATATCCTTGTGCCTATGCTCCGGGGGGCGGCTGTCCAAGCGGATATGTATGCTATGACTCTCAATATCGGGGCATGGGTCCAAATGGAGTTGTCCTAGGGGAACAGAAAGGGGATTTGCTGTGCCATAAGTCCTGCAATACGGACCACGACTGCGTGACAGGCACTTGTGTTTCTAGGGAGATCTGGCAGGGGGACGTAGGAGGACAAATCAGGTTCTGCCAATAGGAATAAAAACTATTCCGCCCATAAACACCGCGCAGGATTCTCAATCCTGGAGCTAGGGGTTCTATGTTTACCGATCGTGCCTTAATGAGAAGTGGATAAACTTATCCACCCCCAAATAATTTCCGGCTTGAGAGAAAATGAATAAAAATAGACACAGTATGGCGATAAGCTGCGGATTGTCCAATTGCTGAAGCTTGGGAATGGGCAAGCTTAACGAGTTTACATACATGAACCCCAGAATAAAGATGCCCACGATGGAAGACAGGCGGGTGAGCAGGCCGATTGCCAAGCAGATCCCAATAATCAGCAAACCCCATTGGGCGAACATTTCCATGGAACCGATGTTTTCCAAGCCGCTCGTCCAAAGGTAACTGGACTCTCTTGAAGGAGCGCGCACCACACTCCCGCCGAATATTTTAGAAAACCCGGCGTAGAACAAGCTTAGTCCGACGATTAAACGCAAAAAGAAAACAACCAAGCGTACGGAATGGGGCAGCCTTTGTCCATTTAGCTTATTCACCCGATTATTATACAATATAGGAAATATATCGTCATACTATGTTGTTCCACGAAACACACTCCTTGGGCCACCGGGCATTTTTGCTTTTTTTATCCCGCCGCATTAAGTTCGCCCTGCTCCTTTTTTTGATAACCGGCTTGCTCTGGCACTACACCGATCGGATTTCTCCATCCTATCGTATCTGGCTGGATTATGCCTCCAGGTTTTTCCTGCTAATATCTTTGGGATATCTGACCCTTATTCTTGTCCGCACATATTTTGAGTACAGTCGCTACACCTATCGTTTTGCGGAAGAGGCATTTATTATCACCTTCGGTTATATTACCCGCAACGAAATTGCCGCCATGTATCATCATATCCAAAGCGTAAATATACGGCGAACTATGGCGGACCGCGCGGTGGGAGTCAGTCAAATAGTTATTATTATGACCGGGGTGGACAGGGACGCCCAACGTTACCAAATTATCCTGCCGGCTCTCGGCAGGAGTAAGGCCAGGTTGGTGCAGGGGGAGTTGCTGCGCCGGGCACGCAAGCATGCTATACCGAGTGCTCCAGATGAAGCTTGACCGTTCCTACTTCTCGCGCTAGAAAGTAACCGGAAGGAGGTTTGAATGCTGGGCATCTTTCGGAGTTTGCAAGAGATATTTCGGGACAACCCGGCCTACTGGGAGCCCCAACCCCGCCTCCGTTCGCGATCGCGCGCCTTTTGGCCCCACGGGTGCGTTTTGTGCAACGGAACAATCACCCGCGAGGCGTTCTGGGAGCCGCCCAGACGTCAAGGGGTGGGACGCTGGCACGAACTCATCGCCGTGCCCTGTTGCGACAGGTCGGAGTGCGGCAACTATGCCATGGCCCAGGCATTGGACATGGCGAAGGCATGGAAGAGAAGATAAGAGAAAGAAGTGGGCGGCTCCGTGCATATCGCCGGACCGCCCCTCGCCCAAGCTCGTTTCGTAAAAATGAAGTGGACTTGGGCGAGTTCACTTCCGGCGCAAACCGGTCAAAATACCCAGAATTAACCTAATCGTCTTTGGCTCAAAAAGAATGGTGTGATGTCCGCGCGAGTATACGATTAGGTTGTGCGCTCCGGGTAGATAGCTGCTATGCTGGGGTAGGAGGTTGTCGTAAATCGGGATGATGGAATATATTTTGCGGTTTATGCTTTTGTGGAGGGCTAATTCGCGGATGATTTTGCTCTCGGGTGTGATTTCCTGATAGGCGCGACTAAGAGCTAAGCGGGCCATTTTTGAGCCGTAGAAGGGGGTCGCTATGGCAATAACCGCCCTTACCCTTCCGCGCTCCGGGGAGTGCGCCAGAATATATTTCGCGATAAGCCCGCCCTTGCTGTGCCCGAGAAGTATCCCGCCCTTGATGTTTTGAGAAGCGAGTAGTTGCTCGATGATGCGCGCCGCGCGCGGTATGGGTATCACATTCCGGCCTAGTTCGGGAACGGCATAAACGGGATAACCCGTGCGGGATATTTTGTCCGCCAAGCTTTTAAGGAAACCCCATTTGCGGGTTATACCCGGAACAAGAATTACCGGTGGATATCCCTTTTTAATAAAACCGAGATAGTCCGCGGGCGGCCGGGACGATCTTAGCGAATCCAATTCTCCCTTCGCGATATACTTCCAATCTTCGCTCCAATCTTTGGCTAAGCTCATAGAGGAAGTATAGCAGATTGACACAAGCCAACTATCTGTTTAAGCTTGGCCGCAGAACCATAAAAATAAGCCGCAGCGGCTGAAAGGGGGGTACCGTGCGTGCAGCAATGCAGCTCGTGAAGAAAGAAGAAACAAGTCCGGCGGCGGATCCCCGTTTCGTGGCCAATGGGCTGAAAACGGGCGATCAGATCCAGGTCTTCCCCAAGATCACTATGCTTCGTATCTTGCGGGGTGGGAAGCATCTGCTCTGGGGGGCGAACGAGGCCCCGTCCCGTTCCGTGCGCGGGATGTGCACGGAGACATATGGGGTGCAGGTGGCGACCCTGCTCACGGGCGTATCGGGGCACACTCTGGTCGAAAAGGTGAAAGTGCAGCCCGTCTTTCAGGGTTGCATGCGCGATCGGCCGGATGGGAACTGGCGCAGCTGGGGGGTGGAGTACTATTCCTTCCCGGCCGCCTGCTTCGTGCGCTATCACGAAACTATCCCCGGCCTGTCGTTCACCCTCGGAGAAAGGGTAGCGTCTGGCGATGATCTTTCCCGCTGCGGGGACATCGTCAGATACGACTCAGAGACCTTCTGTCTCTCGTTCCACAGGAATCTGGGTAAAGGTCTTACCCTGCTGAATCTGCCCAGGATGTCCCGCAACGGTTTCCTGGCCCATTTCGCTCTGCCGTGCGGAGGTACGGAGAACCTAAGAGCGCTCTGGGGACTGGTAGACCTAGTCGCGGAAGCCCAGGGTATGCGCTGGCAACAGGCCGGCGCGCTCCAGTTCCGCCTGATTCCGCCTTCGGGATCGGGCAAGTAGCAAACTTCCACCCCAGAACGCAATGCGCGTTCCGGGGTGGTTCGTCTTTATGGACACTTCGAAAAGATGCGGCTATTATTTTGGGGACGAAAGGTCGCAAATCTTTATTGAAAATAATGCAGGGATTTTTGGATTTTATCCGCAAGCAAGGCGTAGTCGGTCTGGCGGTCGGTTTCATTTTAGGGGCATCCGTAGCCAAAGTAGTTTCTTCCCTGGTGCAGGACATTATTCAGCCCATTCTTGGCCTAATTCTGGGTGGCCCCGAGGGCTTAAACGCGGCCTCTTTCTCTTTTTTCGGCTCCACAGTCAAGTACGGGAGCTTTATTGCCGCGCTGATAGATTTCTTGATTATCGCCGCGGTGGTTTATTATGGAGTCAAGCTTTTGAGGTTAGATAAGTTGGACGCCAAGAAAGACTAGCAATGTAATCTTGCTTCTGGGCAAACGGCTCCCTCAATATGAAGGGGTCGTTTGGT
>JAZDLT010000051.1:0-18227 GCA_043801735.1 Candidatus Liptonbacteria bacterium
GTCGATACCGACTTGTTTGGCAATAAACTCGGCGGTGGCTTTATTGTCGCCCGTAAGCATCACCGTCTTTATGCCGAGTTTATGAAGATTTTTCACCGCCTCTACCGCCTCCGGCTTTATGGCATCGGCCACCATCACCACCCCCAAAACTTTATCCGCGGTCGCGAGAATAACCGGGGTCTTGCCTTCAGTCGTTTCTTTTTCTGGCAGTTTGGCCTCAAAGGGCAGGTTCAGTTCCCGCGTCAAAGCGGCATTGCCGGCATAATAAGTAATACCTTTGAGAGTGCCGGTAAGGCCCTTGCCCCTTATTGCTTCGAAGGCATCAACCGCTTCCAGGCCTATTTTGTTGAGAGCGGCATAGGCAACGATTGCGTAAGCTATGGGATGTTCGGATTTATTTTCGAGCGAGGCCAGGATGAAAACCAACTCCCGGTCGCTGCGATCGCTGAAATTTTGGATTGATACCAGTTCGGGCTTGCCCTTGGTAATGGTTCCGGTTTTATCCACCACCACCACTTCTGCTTTGTGGAGCTTCTCGAGAGTCCCGGCGTCTTTGATGAGTATCCCTGCCCGGGCTCCCTTGCCCACGCCCACAATTATTGCCGTGGGGGTAGCGAGTCCCAGCGCGCAGGGGCAGGCGATTACGAGGATGCCCACGAAAGAAACAAGTCCGAAGGAAAGGGCCTGCTGAAAGCCGAGATATTGCGACCCGATTACTAGCCAAAGGCCAAGCGAAAGGAAAGAAAGGATAATGACGACCGGCACGAAGACGGTTGAAATTTTATCGGCCAGGGCCTGAATGGGCGCCTTGGATCCTTGGGCCTCTTCCACCATCTTTATGATGTTGGAGAGCAGGGTTTCGGAACCAACCTTGGTAGCTCTGAAAATAAACGAACCGCTGGTGTTGATGGTTCCCGCCACCACCGCATCCCCGGTTTTCTTCTCAACCGGCATAGGTTCGCCGGTGACCATGGCTTCATCCACATAAGAGAGTCCCTCCGTGACAACTCCGTCCACCGGGATTTTCCCAGCCGGTTTGACCACAACCAAATCCCCATGAACAACCTGGTCAATAGGTATTTCAACCTCCGCGCCACTACGGATAACTAGGGCGTTTTTTGCCTGTAGGTTCAGAAGTTTTTCTATTGCATCTCCCGTTTTCAGCTTGGAACTTGCCTCCAGGTATTTACCCAGGGCTATAAAGGCGATGACGATAATCGTGACGTCATAGTAAGTGGCATCCACGTTTATAAATGGACGGAGAGCATCTTCAAAAGCGGAAGCGATGAAGCTGTACAGGTAAGCGACGGAGGTGCCTATACCGACCAGAGTATCCATGTTGGCTTTGCCGTAGCGCAGGAATCGGTACAGTCCCAGAAGATACGGCCTACCGACCACAAAGAGGGTATAGGTTGCCATGAGCGGCAGAAGATGATGGAAGAACTCCTCCCAGAAATAGGGAATTGCCGGCAGGATGTTGAGTTGCGCAAAGATATCCCAACCCATCACGAAAGCGCTGAAAATTGTGAGTGGAATAACGGAAACGATCTTATTCCGCATATCCCGGAGCTCGGCCAGTTTTTCGCTCTTGGACTGGTTGAGCCCAAGATGCGCGGCATGCTCTTCGGGAGACATATTCATGGATTCCGCGGTGGGCAGAACCAGAGAATATCCCAGGGGTTCTATCTTTTGGGACAAGTGGTGAGGACTTGTCTTTTCTTCGTCAAAATCCACCTTAGCCGTTTCGGTTCCGTAGTTCACCTCCGCGGAAACAACCCCCTCCGTTTTCTGGAAAGTTTTTTCGATGATTCCTGCGCAGGAAGCGCAGTGCATACCCTTTATTTTTAGAATCTGCCGGGGCATGGAATTTATTTTCTCTTTAGCTGATAGACCCTGAGAATTTCTTTCTTTGCTTTTTCGGTTTGTCCCCCCCGAATTTGGTTAATCAGGCAACTGCCCAAATGTCCCTCCATCAGAATATCTTCTATGTTAGACAGAGCTTGTTTGACCGCGCTGGTTTGGGTAATGACGTCGATACAGTACTTATTTTCAAGCAACATATTCTGAAGTCCGCGCACCTGCCCCTCGATTATCTTAAGGCGGCGTACCAGCTTACGTTTGTTGTTTTGTTTCATACGTATAATAATACCCCCCCGGGGGTATTATTGTCAAATACGTCATTCCGTGGATAACTGAAACAACCAAGCACTACCTACCGATTTTATTCCAAAGCGCCGGGTCGGTCTCCCCGTCCAGCTTAAAGAGGATTACTCCTCCCAGCTTGTATTTCTTGGCTAAGGCGATTTTGTCCGCGATGGCCTCCGCGTCCGTATAGCTTGCGAATCTGTGGCTTATAACGGGTGCACCCGACCCCGAGTTCGTCGGGGTGGAGCTTGCCGGTGTCGAATTTGCGGAGCCGGCATTGGTCAAGGTGACTATGGTGGAGGTGGACTTCAAGTCCACGTTAAATGTCAGCGCCTTGGAAACCTGCGCGGTGGTGCTGGTGGCGTAGGTAAAACTCATTTCGCCCGCATTGTTGCGGTAGGGTGTAAGCCCCAGACCGGAAATTCGTTCCATGGCTTGGGAGTAGGTATAGCTGCGCATGCGTCTGTAGGTTAATGAGTCGCCGTTTCTTATCACCTCGAATTCATATCCATAAGTGGGGATACCCAGAACCAATTTTTTGGCACTGATGGTTTTGAGCGTTTCTTTAATCACTTTTTCCACCCAGGCCGGGTCGGCTACCGGCGCGTAAAAATTATCTTGTCCCTTTTGCGCGTTGCGCTTTAGGTCGATCACTCCTTGATCGTAAGCCATAATTCGCACCTCGTCGCAGTATTTATTGATTGCGACATAGTCGTTAGCGTAGCCCAAGTCCTTCGGAACGACTTTAAACTTGTCCGCGGCGGGCATGCGCGGCTCGATGGTGCAGGTCAAAATTTTCTTTTTGGCGTGAAGTTTTAGGGAAAGGCCCTCTATAAACAGGGAAAAGTACCGCTTGGTTTCGGTTTTCTTGTTTTCGTAATCTATGTCTATGCCGTCGAATTTTTTATCTACCGCTAACTTGACTAACTTGTCCGCGTGGGCGCGTCGCTTAGTGGTGTCGGATAGCAGTTTATGCAGGCCTTCGCCGTCGAACCAAGCCACGGATGGAACGACTTTTATCTTTAAATCTCTTATCGCCAAAAGCCACATTGGCCAGAAACCCTCGTCTATCTTAAGTTTGTCAATCGGGTTGCCACTCGCGTCCGTTTCATAGGAAAAGGGGCTGATTTGCTGAAACTGCAGGAGGTGGTCGGTTATTTCTTGGACACCGGCGGTTTTCTTCCAGAAAGGAATCCATGCGCCATAAGTGAACTTGGAAGCAGCCGCATAAGACATGTGGGGCAAAAAAATGAATGCTATTAAAACCGCGCAAACGAATTTCCTCATGCTCGGAACTCTACCACGTTTCGGGCTAATTGTTCTACAATTCTGGTATGCGAATCAAGGTGAGGATAAAACCGAGCTCCCGAGTGGAAGAGGTAGCGGAATTACCCGGCGGAGCTTTAAAGATAAGTGTCCGGGAGCCGGCCAGAGAAGGCGGAGCGAACGAGGCGGTCGTAAGGGCGGTTGCCACGCACTTTAAAACACCTCCGAGTAGGGTAAAAATAATCCGCGGGCACAAAGGGAGGAATAAGATTCTAGAGGTGGTATAATAACCCGGTCGAAAACATAAACTAAAAACATGAAGGGCTACGTAGACAACATTGAGAAAATAACCATAGAAAACGGCAACTTCCGCAAGGTGCTTTACACCGGCAAGCACAGCCAGTTGGTGGTGATGAGTTTGGCGCCGGGAGAGGATATCGGGGAAGAGGTGCATACCCTAGATCAGTTTTTGAGGGTAGAAGCCGGTTCGGGGCGGGCGATTTTGGACGGGGTGGAGCATGCCATTGCGGACGGTTCCGCAATCGTGGTTCCGGCCGGTGCCAGGCACAATATTGTGAACGACTCCCAGACCGAACCGATGAAGCTTTATACTATTTATTCCCCGCCGGAACACCAGGATGGCATAATACGCGCAACCAAGGCGGAGGCGGTGGCCGAAGAGGAGCATTTCGAAGGCAAAACGACGGAGTAGTTAAGATAGATAGGTATTGAATATTGCTGGTGTTCTTAAGAAACGAAACATCCCGCCTTAAGGCGGGATGTTCGGGATACGGGAACGATTCTATCTGCTCTGACGAAATCCTCCCCGCGCGGGCGGGCGGCTTTGGGAGTGGCAGTCGCGGCAGCGCAATTGATCTAACCTGCTCTCGTCCGGCTGGAAAGGCAGGCTGGTAATTGCCTTGCCGCAGTCCTTGCATTTCCAGTTACCTTCGAATCTTTGAGATGGTCCCTGATAATTTTGTTGGTATGCCATGCTGGTACTTTTATTTGACCTTTTAATCCAGGTCCGCATGGCCGACTTGCCACATGAGGTTGTTGGATATATGGAAGTTTAGCACTTAAACCAGAAAACCGCCATCCGCCGGTTGGCGGATGGCGGTTTCTTCGGCAAGAAGAAAGCGAATCTTATTTATTGGCGGATGCGTCTTTACTGACCGCCAAGTCGTCCACGGCGCACACTCCTCCCGCGCAGGCCAATTCGGTCCGGCCATCGGTCTCGTCTTCCCGCTCGTAAGCCACGATTTTGGAAAAATCTAAGCTTGCAAATTGCTTGACGAGCTCCTCGTGTTGCGCGCCGGTTATTTCTTCGTAGGGTGCCAATTGATAGACATGGTTATCGCGTGGCAAGAAGGATAACCCGCCCACGATATCCCAATTTTCGTAAAGCCAATTTGCGACTTTTATCCACTCCTCCTCTCCGACTGAAATAGTGACGGAGGGATTGTGCTCGGTGTAGCTAACCTTAACTAACTTCCAATGCTCCAATTGCTCTAGGGCAGAAAGGTCGTTCTTGAATATTGCTCCCTCCGGAGATTTGACCGGAAATTCGATTACGAAAGTATTGGCGTTGTCCATTGTTTGGCCAACCTCGGGGTGATAAGGAATACCCTGGTCCCGAAGCATTTCGAAAAGCGCGTCTGTACGGGAAATGCGCACTCGCCGAATATAATAAGGTGCGTGACGCGGGTGCATGCCGGAAGAGGAGTCCACCGTTTGGGAAAGGTTGCCGGAGGGCTTGGTGGTAGTGATACAAGTGGACCGATTAATACCGAACCTTTCCGCATATTCCTGATTCACCTTGATTGTTTCCTCTTTCAATCTGCGCAGATTTTCGGCGTCGCGCACCGCGGGACAATCCCACTGTCCCGTGATGGACACGCCCAGAAGTCGCTCTTTGTTGCAATTATCCTTCCATTCTTGCGAGAGATACTTGAAATCGGTTAAGGTGGCCTGATAAGTGCCCAAGATGGTGGCTATGCGAACCTTTTTAAGTAAGGTTTCTATGGTGTCTTCCGCTCGGGCAACTATCTCGGATAGATTGCAAAACTGTTTGGCCTGCAGGACTATCTCTCCGCAGGGATTGGTGCCCAAGTCACCGATATAGCCGCCAAGGGCCTTAATACGCCTCTCGGGCAGGGTTTTGGCCAATCCGTCACGGTTAAATATACCCCGCTCTCCGCTGCCGCTTTTCATTAATGCCACCCACTCGTCCATAAACTCGGCATTGGTGGGTTTTTGCTCATACACCGCGGAATTATTTGCCAAACTGCGTTGGGGTTCGGTTAGATAAAATTGTCCCTTTTTACTGTCGCGCATTTCCGCATCATCTAAATCCGAAAGGGAAATAAGCGCGCTCCGTCGCACCCCGCCCGAAACCACAATCTCGCCTATTTTACAAATAATATCGTGCGCATCCAGGTTGGTCAGACGCCGGCCCTGCCTTCGCAGAATTTTCATACGGGCGAAAGCCAGCAGTTGGCGTAACGGCTCTGGTCCCGAGCTTTTGCCGCCCATGGTTTTTAGGCGCGCGCCCGCGGGGCGTAATTGTGAAAAATCAAAATCTACATCTTTGCCGTCGTACCAAGTTTTCATACCAAAAACCAAAGCGTCCGCCCAACCCTCTTTAGAATCGGGGATGACGTAGGCCTCCAGTTTTTCACCGGTTTGTTTTTTAATCTGGGGCAGTTGCTGAACATATTTACTTTCAACCGAAAAACCCACGCCCGTGCCGCACATGGAAATGTAAACAATCTCGCCGAAATCCTGTAGGCAAACCGGCGCGGTAAAAGAACAATTATAGGCGGCCACATTGGAGGTTCGTGCTGCTTTGCCGGCGAATTGCAGAAGGCGCATAGAGGGCATCGCCTCCTGATTTAAAATTCCGTTGCGCACATCCGCATATTCTTCCGCGGTGAGTTTGTCGCCGAGGTTTTCGCGCATGAAGTTCAGGTAACGATCCACGGTTTCGATCCAGGTTTCGCGCCTGCCTTCTTCGTCTATCCAACGGGAGTAGGTGCGATAGTAGACAAACTCTGCTAGCGGGTTGCGGAAATATTTTTTGCTCTCCAGTGCTAGCTCGCGCACGCGCGAGGGAATTTCTTTTCTCTCCGCGCGCAACTTGGCCCTCTCGCTCCGGTAAAGAATATAGGCCTTGGCGGTTTTGGAAAAATTTACCGCGATCAACTGCTCCTCCACAACGTCTTGTATCTCTTCAATGGCCGGAATATGTTCCTCCGGATAGCGCAACACCAAAGCGGATATCACTTGATCGGAAACTTTTTCCGCGTCATGCAGGGCGTCGCCCTCCTCCGCGGCGCGCATCGCTTTGGCGATAGCCGCGGTAATTTTATTTTGATCGAAATCAACCAGCTCCCCGTTCCTTTTGCGAATCTGTTTGAAATGGTGGTTGGTGTTGGTCATCTTGTCTGATAAAAATACCGCGCTTGATTAAATTTTACGCGGAGTTGTTTTTAGCTCCTTTATTCTACTCAAAACACATTACTATAAGAATAGCCGACTTATCCCCAAAATTATTGACTGCAACACGATTTTGAAAATAAGCAATAAACTCGCGCCGGTCGTTGTATTTTGCGACAGGAAGATGGCTTTTCGGGAAATCGGCTAGACCCCACCCACTCATAAATTCTACCGCCTCCACTACTCTAGGTGTATTTTGGCCTGAAACTCGTTTGTTTTGGCCTTAAGGAGGGGATGAGACGTCAGGGAAGGGTCCCTCTTAAGAATACCTACCGCCGTCTGGCGACTTTCTCGGATAAGATCGCCGTCTCGAAGGCCGCGCATGGCTATATCCGGCAGACCGGTCTGCTTCTGACCGATGAATTCTCCCGGTCCGCGGAGCTCCAGGTCTCTTTCCGCCAGCTCGAAGCCGTTTTTAGCGGTGACAATGGCTTTGAGCCGTTCCAGGGTAGAACGGGAGTGAGAATCGGTGAACAAGAAACAGAAGGACTGATGTTCTCCGCGCCCAACCCTGCCGCGGAACTGGTAAAGTTGTGCCAATCCGAACCGGTCCGCCCCCTCAATCATCATGATCGCAGCATTGGGGACATCTACGCCGACCTCAATTACGGAGGTAGAAACCAAAACATCTATTTTGCCCTCGCGGAAGGAGCGCATAATCTGTTCTTTCTCTGCCGACTTCATCTGGCCATGTAGCATTGCCACGTTGAACTCCGGGAAAATTCTCTCTTTAAGTTTTTGGTACTCCTCTTTGACGGACTTGACCTCCCAAAGCAGCGCGGACTTATGTGGAGTATGCGCGGAACTACGCGGAAAACTTTCGGCATCTGTCTGCGCTCCATCCGCATCTGTCGGTGATGGTTCTATGCGTGGACAAATCACGAAAACTTGCCTGCCTTTCAAAATCTGTCCCTTAATGAAACCATAAGCTTTGGTTCTATTCTCGGG
Source organism: Candidatus Liptonbacteria bacterium (assembly GCA_043801735.1). Classification (GTDB taxonomy): domain Bacteria; phylum Patescibacteriota; class Minisyncoccia; order UBA6257; family 2-01-FULL-56-20; genus JAHFLL01. The sequence goes on from JAZDLT010000051.1 coordinate 7,858, forward strand.
GGGAACAATTTTGGTAAGGATGGGCTTGCGACCCGCCGGGAGTTCGTCGATGGTGGAAATATCCAGATCTCCGAAAATGGTCAACATCAAAGTGCGGGGGATGGGCGTGGCGGACATACTCAAAAAGTGGGGCAGAAGGGACGGGCGTTCGACGTTCGACGTTCGATGTGTGGAAGTTCTTGATCCCTGCATCAGCTGGGCCCGCTGATTTACTCCGAAGCGGTGCTGTTCGTCTATGACTACTAAGCCCAACTTCCGGAAACCGACAGATTTTTGGATAAGCGCGTGCGTGCCGATGATTATTTTCACCTTGGCCCTCTGGACGGCTTGTTGCATCTCTTTTTTCTTAACCTCCGACTCCAGGTCGTTTTCATAAAGGATTTTATTTTGGTGCGCGGTCATAAGGGCCAGTGAGGGTTGCTTATCCCGGGGCAGTCGTTTCAGTAGTTTGCGGAAAGTTTCGAAGTGCTGTCTGGCGAGAACTTCCGTGGGCGCCATTACCGCCGTTTGAAATCCCTTATGCGCGGCCACCATTCCGGCCAGCGCGGCCACCGCGGTCTTGCCCGAACCAACATCGCCTTGCAGTAGGCGATTCATCGGCCTGGTTCTTGCTATATCTTGCGCCACCTCCCAGAAAGAACGTTTTTGGGAGGGGGTCAATTCAAAAGGCAGATAACCCAGCAATTTTTTTATTTCGGGCACGCTTATTTCTATGCTTGGGGCTTTTTCTTGAGCCAATTTTAATTTTTGGCGCAAATTGAGCAATTGCAGTAAGAATAAATCTTCAAAAATAAACCTTTTCTTTGCCTGCTCCGCATCTTCTAGGTGTTCCGGGAAGTGAATCTTATGAAGGGCCTGCCCTAAGGTAGGGTAGTTGCGTGCCCGGCGTATTTCTTCCGGCAACCAATCGGCCTGGGGTGCTAGATTTGCAAGAACGGGTTGGACCACGAAACGAATACCCCTGGAAGTCAGACCCTTTGTCTCGGGATAGATCGGCACCAAGCGGGCGGTATGTTTGGTTTCATGGAAGCTCAATAATTCATAGGTGGGGTGGCTTAAATAAATATCTTCTTCGGATGCGGAAACCTTACCGGAAAAATTTGCCAACTTGCCCGGACGTAAAACGTTTTTGATATACGGCTGATTAAACCAGACCGCACGTATTTTTCCGGAGTCGTCGCTTATCCAGGCCTCAACAATGGTCAGATTCTTTTTCCAGGTATGCCGCACGTTCACCTCTTCCACCACTCCCCGAACGGTGGCCTGTTGGCCCGGTTCCAGGTCGTCGATGCGGAAGACCTCGGAGAAATCCTCGTAGCGTACGGGGAAGCTATAAAGAAGATCCCGCACGGTTTCAAGTCCCAGGCGCTTAAATTTCTGCCAGAATTTAGGTCCGACGCTGGGCAGGGCTTCAAGTGGTGTGTCTAGTTCCAACATTATTTAAATTAATCTAATTTCTAGTTAACCTAAGCACAAACCAAACCCTATTTGGTTCATTGAGAGATTGGGACTTGTTTAGAAATTAGATTAATTAGAAATTTGTGATTCCCTGCTTCGTGCACCCACCAGGGATCGAACCTGGGACCATCTCCTTAAGAGGGAGCTGCTCTACCAGCTGAGCTATGGGTGCTTTTGATTTTTCTTTTCCCCATAGCGAAGCTGACTGGCTGACCTGCCCGCCTCCGGCGGGGCTATGGGTGCATTTTTCGGATACATTATAAGTGCAAACTGGGAAAATCGCAAAAGCGTCTAAACGTTTAGCGGGCGGAGCTTGTAGCCCCGCCCGCGCGCTTCCTCTTTCAGATCCTATCTTCTTTTCAAGGAACTTCGCAGCCCCCTGATCGCGCCCCGTTCGCCGCGGCGATCGATTTTCTCAAGGTCGTCCGCCGGACCCTTGGGTTTGGCACGCGCCCCACGGGGCGGTCCTTTGCGGAAGTCCTTCATGCGCATCAGGACGCCGTGCGCGAAGGACCCGAAGCTGTTCCATCTCTGGACCGTGCGGCGGAGGATCTCCACCATCACTTCCTCGCTGGGCTCGTCGAGCCGTCGCTCCTTCGCTCCCACCACGACGGCTAACATTCGGAACGCCTCCCGAAGATTCTTGGCCGTCCGGGGCGCCGTCGCCACCCCTTTTTTCTTTGCCATCACGTCCTCCCGTTGTCGTTTGCTTCTGTTCCGCCCGCCAGTTCTCGGAGGGCGTGTTCTGTGGCGGCGATCGCCCTTTTGATTTCCTCCTCAAACCAGGGATCAGTTTTCTCCGCGATGGGCAGGACAAACTGCCTGGTTTCGGCAATATACCTGGACCTGCGTCCCGAATCCCAGGAATCCAGCGTCTTCAGGTTGTGGAGCCGGTCGGCCAGCTTGACCAGGCGGACCTCCTCGCACGCCCCTGATATCGCGTCGTAGTATTCCGCCAACGGTTTCTTGGTCCGGTCGTGCAACTGTCCCGTGACCGGATCGAAGATGGGCACGCACTTGGAGAGCACATAAAGCCACTCCCAAATGATGTTTGGGAACAGGTCCACAATAACGTTGGGAGGAGTGTTGGTGTCCTCCACGACGTCGTGCAGGAGCGCTGTGGTCAGTAGATCCTTGCCTCGGTAGCCCCTTTGAATAAGTAGGACTGCCACCTGGCGGGGGTGCTCGAAATAGCGATCCCCGTTGTCGCGCCCCGGCTGGTAGCGGTGGGCGTTCTTGGCCAGCCAATAAGCGGTCTGGACCTGGATCAAGTCGCCGTAGGGCAGCCCTCGCAGGAGATCTCCGAAGAAGCTCCTCCTGTTCATCTTTTCGATTGTCATCTTTCCCTCCCGGTCTATCTTGGTTAACGGCCGGAGCAGGCAGTTCTGGCCGCAGGATAACCTCAAATCTTTGCTTTTGCAATTCGGTTTGGATACTATAGAAGATAAGCAGGCGGATTTGGCTTCTTTGTCCGTCGAAACGCCCTCGTGGTGAAATGGATATCATAACTGGCTTCGAACAATGTTTGTGCTCCGAAGCTTGATAGGGCATAATGGAGTCAATGAAGATTTGTGCTAGATGTAAGACAGAAAAACCTGTCAGCGAATTTAACTTTAAAAATAAAGCTCTAGGGAAGCTTCAATATCAATGTAAAAGATGCACCAGGCAAATGGTCGGTAATCACTACAAAGAGAACAGACAATACTATCTCAAGAAGACAAAGAAGCGGAATGCGGAATTACGAGACGAAACACTAAGCTATCTTCAGCAATATTTATTGCAAAATCCATGCTTAGATTGCGGCGAATCTGATATTAGAGTGCTCGAATTTGACCATCGAAACAGAAATGCCAAAATCAAAGAAGTTTCTTTATTGATTAGGGCTCGCAATTCACTTCAAAAGATTAAAGAAGAAATTGAGAAATGCGAAGTCCGATGCGCAAATTGTCATAGGAAAAAGACAGCCAAGGAGTTTAAATGGTTTAGACATACAAAGCCCTTGTAGCTTAATGGATAAAGCACTGGTCTTCGAAACCAGTGATGGGGGTTCGATTCCCTCCGAGGGCACCAAAACTAACTTTATGAAAATTGGTCCGGGTGCAGTATAATCTCTCCATGTTCGGACTTGAGTTTAAAATATTCCAATTTCTAGTGCTTATAATCTCCGTGATGGTGCACGAGATTTCGCACGGATATATAGCGGAGAAGCTGGGCGACCCGACCGCGCGCCTGGCCGGGCGGCTGACCTTCAATCCCGTGAAACATGTAGACATTTTCGGCTCCATAATCCTGCCCCTACTACTTTTCTTAAGTAACTCTCCGGTCATGATCGGTTGGGCAAAACCGGTGCCATACAATCCCTATAACTTGCGCGACCAGAAGCACGGTCCACTCAAAGTTGCCCTGGCTGGCCCTTTTTCCAATATCTTTCTGGCACTTTTCTTTGGAATGCTGGTGCGCTTCGGGCTGGGCTATCTGCCTATCCAACTTATCTGGCTTTTAGCCATAATTGTATTGACCAATATCAGCTTGGGGGTTTTTAACCTGCTGCCCATACCGCCCTTAGATGGCGCTCAAATACTCACCCTGCTTTTGCCCCGACGCTGGACGATGGCTATAGAGGGAATCGGTTTTTACGGAATAATCATTATCTTTGCGTTCATTTACCTGTTTTCTTCGGTTATAAACTACATAGTCATAAACTCTTTCGTGATTATCGTCGGAAATACGGTGTCGCGCGCGCTTTTGGGCGGATCTTGAGTTGACACAAGCGCGCTTTTTGATTTAGAATAGCTGTGCCCTGACGGTGGGGCTATTTATTTGTAGCCGTCGTACCCGCGCGCGGCCTCGTCGGATTCCATTCGCATTATTCGAATGCATTCGCAGGTTGGTATCGCGTTGGCGTAAGCCAAAATGCCTACTATCCATCAACTAATCAAGAGAGGGCGTCATGTTGTGAAAGCGAAAACCAAGTCGCCCGCTTTGTCTTATTATTTCAACACCCTTAAGAATCGTCCGGTGGACTCTCCCTCGCCATTTAAGCGGGGAGTGTGTCTTAAGGTCTTTACCACCACCCCCAAAAAACCCAACTCCGCCTTGCGCAAGGTTTGCCGCGTGCGACTTACGAACGGCATGGAGGTCACCGCCTATATTCCGGGCGAAGGGCATAACCTGCAGGAACACTCCATCGTGGTTATTCGCGGCGGTCGCGTAAAGGACTTACCGGGCGTGCGCTATCACGTCGTGCGTGGCGTGCTTGATACCGGCGGAGTGGATAATCGCAAGCAGCAGAGGTCCAAATACGGAGCCAAGAAAGCCAAAGCCAAATCCTGATCCCAGTGCGTTATTTAATTAAAAATTAGCGATATTAGCGAATACTCATGAGAAAGAAGCACGTATACAAAAAACATTATCAGCCGGATATAATCCATAGCCGGACAGATCTGGGCAGGTTTATTAATTACGTCATGCACGACGGTAAGAAGTCCGTGGCGGAAAGAGTAGTTTACGATGCTTTCAAAAAAATAGAGAAGGAAACCAAGCAGGAGCCCGTATCCATCTTCGAAAAGGCCCTGGCCAATGCTTCGCCCGTGCTTGAGGTCGCATCGAAACGTGTCGGGGGCGCGAACTACCAGGTTCCGAGGGAGGTCCGCCCGGAACGCAGATTCGTTTTGGCCTGCCGCTGGATCATAGGCGCGGCCCGTTCGGGAAAAGGTAAACCGATGGCGGAAAAGCTTGCCGCCGAGATAATCGCCGCCTCCAAAAACGAGGGCGTAGCCATCAAAAAGAAGCTCGACATGCACAGAATGGCGGAAGCCAACCGCGCCTTCGCCCACTTCTCGGGCTAAAACAGTGAGTAGGGCATAGCCATTGGGGTTCAGTCAGCCCTGGGTTATGGCCCTAAACACCCCATACTCAAACCCCAAACCCAAGTTGTAATATGCCTCGCCTCTATCCCAACGAAAAAGTCAGAAATACCCGCCTTCGCTAAAGCTATGGCGGGCAAGTCGGCATCAAATTATTAAATTTATGGCACGTCAATATCCAAACGAGAGAGTTCGCAATATAGGTATTATTGCGCACATTGATGCGGGTAAAACAACCGTTTCCGAGCGCGTGCTTTTTTATACTGGGGTTTCCCATAAAATCGGCGAGGTTCACACTGGCGATACGGTTATGGACTGGATGGAGCAGGAGCGCGAGCGTGGTATCACTATCACCTCTGCCGCCACCACCGCCTTCTGGATCCCGACTTACGCCAAAGGCGACAAGGCCAAGGAACATCGTATTAATCTGATAGATACCCCGGGACACATCGATTTCACCGTGGAGGTGAAACGTTCCTTGCGCGTATTGGATGGCGCGGTAGTCGTTTTTGACGGCGTGGCTGGCGTGGAGCCCCAATCCGAGACCAATTGGCACTATGCGGACGAATACCATGTGCCGCGCGTTTGCTTTATCAACAAACTAGACCGCATGGGAGCGAGCTTTGAAAAATCCTTCGCCTCTATTCGGGAACGCTTGACTCCAAATGCGGTAGCCATCCAGTTGCCCATTGGTTCGGAATCCGACTTCCGGGCGGTTCTGGATCTTTTATCCATGCGTGCATACGAGTTTCAGGGCGATCATGGTGAAAAAATAACCGAGATTACCGTGCCGGAATCCGTGGCGGAAGAAGCCAAAAACCGCCGTCACGAGTTGGTGGAAAAAATTGTGGAAAACGAAGATGTTCTGATGTCCAAATATCTGGACGGCCAGGAAATCGAGTTGGAGGACCTGAAGCGCGTTTTGCGTAAAGCCGTTATCGAAAATAAAATTGTGCCGGTGATGTGCGGTTCCGCCCTGAAGAACAAGGGCGTGCAATACATACTGGATGCGGTGGTAGATTATCTGCCTTCACCCCTCGACATGCCTCCTATCAAGGGGACGGATCCCAAAACCGGGGAAGAGATAACCCGCAAACCGGAAGATGGCGAACCGTTAACTGGTCTGGCCTTTAAGGTCGCGACCGATCCTTACGTTGGCGCCCTAACCTTTTATCGTGTTTATGCCGGTACTCTGAAGCGCGGCTCTTATGTCCTGAACTCCATTAAGGGGGAGCAGGAAAGAATCGGCCGCCTGGTGCGCATGCACGCCAACCAGCGCGAGGAAGTAGAGGAGATTTATGCCGGGGAAATTGCCGCGATAGTGGGCCTGAAGGATACCACTACCGGCGATACTCTATGCGATCCGGACAAACCCATAATCTTGGAAAAAATCACCTTCCCCGAACCGGTTATCGGTATCCGTATTGAGCCCAAAACCAAAGCCGACCAGGAAAAAATGGGCGTGGCCTTGCATCGTCTAGCGGACGAGGACCCGACCTTCCGGGTAAGAGGCGACATCGACACAGGGGAGACCATTATCGAGGGTATGGGCGAGTTGCATTTGGATATTATCGTGGACCGCATGAAACGCGAATTCAACGTGGAAGCGAATGTCGGCCGCCCGCAGGTGGCCTACAAGGAAACCGTTACCGCTGAAGCGGAGGCGGAAGGCAAATATATCCGCCAATCCGGCGGACGCGGCCAATATGGCCACGTTTGGTTGAAAATCAAACCGCGCGGACGCGGAGAAGGTTTCGAATTTGTGGATGAAATCAAGGGCGGGGTGGTGCCGCGCGAATTTATTGCACCGACCGAGAAAGGAGTGAAAGAGGCCATGGACAAAGGGGTGCTGGCGGGTTACCCAGTAGTGGACGTGGAGGTCACGCTTTTCGACGGCTCTTACCATGAGGTGGACTCTTCCGAAGCGGCCTTCAAGATCGCCGGCTCCATTGCCTTTCAAGAGGCCGCTAAACTTGCCAAGCCGGTTATGCTAGAGCCCATCATGAAGGTGCAGATTTTGATCCCAATTGATTTTCAGGGTACGGTTACGGGCGACTTGAATTCCCGCCGGGGCAAAATAGAAAACATCTCCGATCGCACCAATATCAAGGTTATCGATGCGCAGGTGCCGCTTGCGGAAATGTTCGGGTATGCTACCCAGTTGCGCTCTATGACCCAAGGGAGAGGTTCGTTTACCATGGAATTTGACAGTTATAATCCGACCCCCAAGAGCGTTGAGCAACAGATTATTGAAGGCAAAAAGAAGTAGCTTTTTGCCGAAAACCCTGAGCCCGTCGAAGGGTTGAGGGTAATAAGAAATAAGCAGGGTAATCGCAAATAACGCGAACCGAGCGGGCGACAACAGAGCCCCCTCGGCTTAGAAATCCCGAAACCATGGATCCCTATTGAACAATTCTATGGAATTGTTCAATAGGGCAGTCCGGATTGGTTGCTTGATTGGCACATCCATCTTATTTTATATATTTATCCCAAAGAGTTAAAATAAAGACATGCCGCAATCTTGGCACCCGCATCCTTTGTCCTATTTGGGATACTATATCTTGAGTATCTTGGTTTTCGGTTTGGGTTTTTACTACAACTTTTGGTATCCGCTCTTGGGTGTGGCCATGTTTATCTTGAGCGAACTTTTGCGTCGCGCGGAAAACCTCACGGTTGGCGAGAAGGGGATAGAGAAAAACTTCCGTTTTGTTTCTACCTCCCAGGTTTTTATCGAATACCTCAAAGTCCAGGACTTAAAGGTCAGTCAGGGACTGATTGAGCGCATTTTTGGCCTGGGAACTATTTACATCAATTCCGCTGGTTCGCCCGAAGCGGAAATACTCTTTCGGGGTATTATGGATCCGTACGGTGTCGAGAAGCTGATTCGTGGCCGGATGACGGAATGATGGTTGGCGCCAAAATAAAAAGGGGTTGACTTTATATAAGTTTTAGCTACAATTTATCGGTATCGGTTTGGTATACAAAAAAATAAACAAAACGTCGAAGCAGTTTTTTAATTTCTAAAATGGCAGAAAAAGAAAAGTTCGTGAGAGGAAAGCCGCATGTTAACGTTGGTACTATTGGTCACGTGGACCATGGCAAGACCACTCTTACCGCGGCTATTACCCATATTCTCTTTAAGAAAGGTCTAGCCAAGAAAGCGGAGGGCGTAGATCAGATTGATAACGCTCCGGAAGAAAAGGCGCGCGGAATTACTATTGCCCTACACCACTCCGAGTACGAGTCCGAAAAGCGCCACTACGCGCACATTGACGCTCCGGGTCACGCCGACTACATCAAGAATATGATTACCGGCGCCGCCCAGATGGACGGTGCGGTGTTGGTAGTCGCCGCGACGGATGGTCCGATGCCTCAAACCCGCGAACACGTGCTTTTAGCTCACCAAGTGGGTGTTCCCAATATCATCGTCTTTCTAAATAAGTGCGACATGGTGGACGACCCCGAGCTTATCGATTTGGTGGAAACCGAAGTTCGGGAGTTGCTCAAGAAGTACGAATTTGACGGCGATAATGCTCCGGTTATTCGCGGCTCGGCGCTCAAGGCCCTAAACGCGGCTAGCCCGGAAGACCCGGATGCCAAGTGCATTTTGGACTTAGTGGCCGCCCTGGATAGCTACATTCCGGATCCGGTCCGCGAATTGGATAAGCCGTTCTTGATGCCCATTGAAGACATCTTCTCTATTGAAGGTCGCGGCACAGTCGTAACCGGTCGCGTGGAACGTGGCAAGGTTAAGGTCAACGAGGAAATCGAAGTTGTTGGTTTGCGTCCGACCCAAAAGACGGTCGTAACCGGTATTGAGATGTTCAATAAGCTGCTTGATGAAGGTATGGCCGGCGACAATGTCGGAGTCCTTCTGCGTGGTTTAAAAAAGGAGGACGTGGAGCGTGGTCAGGTTTTGGCCAAACCCGGCTCCGTTACCCCGCATACCGAATTCGATTGCGAAGTATACGTCCTCTCCAAGGAGGAAGGTGGTCGACACACCCCGTTCTTTAAGGGCTACAAGCCCCAATTCTACATTCGCACCACGGACGTGACCGGAGAGGTCTTTCTACCGGAAGGTACCGAAATGGTCATGCCGGGCGACACCATGAAGCTAGGCGTGAAGCTTATCTCCCCGGTAGCGCTTGAAGAAAAACAACGCTTTGCTATCCGCGAGGGCGGCAAGACGGTAGGTGCGGGCGTAGTAACTAAAATCAATAAATAAGCCCCTCTCGATATATTCGCGTCATTCGAATGTATTCGTAGATTGGTATCGCGATTATGGTTAAGAAAAAAGATCAGGAAGCTCCCCAAAAGATCCGACTAAGGATTCGTGCTTACGACCACAAGCTTATCGATAATTCCGCCCGTCAGATAATAGAGACAGCGGAAAGAAACGACGCCAAGGTAGTAGGTCCAATCCCGCTGCCCACCGAAATCAAGAAGTACACGGTCAACCGTTCTACTTTTATTGATAAGAATTCCAGGGAGCAGTTCGAGCTCCGAGTGCACAAGCGCCTGATCGACATCCTGAATCCCAACCAGAAAATCATCGAATCTCTGTCTAACTTGAACCTTCCGGCGGGCGTTGATATTGAAGTTAAAATAGTGTAATTGATATCGACCCTCCTTCGCTAAAGCTTCGGATGGGCAAGAGCGAAGATTGTCTAGATGGGATTCTTAAGTTGATTCTACTTAAAACCCCTTCCGCCAATTGGCGGAAGGGGTTTTAAGGTTTCGGGCTTGCATAAAAATAAACTGGTGCTAATCTGCCGGCAGGAGGTGTGCCATGGGCACATACGAAGAATGGTTTGAGCTTCTTCGCCAAGAGGCGGAGGGGGCTTTGTCTGGGCAGGAGTTCTTGCGCGGGGAGGAGGGAATCGTAAGGACCGCCTCTGATCGTGACCTGCGCGCCATCGCGGGCGTCATCGGGGTCGGGAAGGAGAAAACCCCTCCTTACCGAATGGGAGTTGCCTGCCGCTTGCGGGCGGAACAAGAAGAAGTGTTCGGGCGACTCAAACTCCGGCGCGCCGGACTGCAGGAGGA
>JAZDLT010000053.1:0-2948 GCA_043801735.1 Candidatus Liptonbacteria bacterium
CATGGGCGATGTCTTATTCTTGCCTCCGGACCCCATTATTTTTACCACGGATTTAAACGGCAATTTGTATGAAAGCAGGGGCGCAAAAGTTAAATTGATTACCGCCGATGGTGTCGCAAGCAAAAATATTTCGGTGAATTCTATGGGGCAGGTGGCATTCTAAACATGAAAAGCGAAATTTACGATATGAAACACGACTTAATGTTAAAATCTGATTCTATGCCTGGCGCCTCCCGCTTTTTCCCGCTTCTCGTTTCGCGCAAGGGCCAAGCTCTAGTGGAGGCCTTGGTGGCCATGGGGGTACTGTCTATAGGTTTTATGGGGATTTTTCAGCTGCTTTCTCAGTCGCTCGCGTTAAACAGGGTTGTTTCCGATAACTATGTGGCCAGCTATCTGGCGGGAGAAGGGATAGAGATTATAAAAAATATTATTGATTCCAATATAATCGCGGGCGGGGCGAGCAACTGGAAAAGCGGCCTTGCCGCTGGTAGTTATGAGGTGCAATACGATAGTGTTGCTCCAAGCGGTAATCAAAACAGGAATTTAAATTACAATCCCACCACCCACCTTTATGGCTATGGTCCCGGCAGACAAACTGGTTTCCGGAGAGTAGTAATAATAGAAAGTTTGAATAACCGGGAGATGAGGGTTAGATCCAGAGTGACCTGGTCGGCTCGTGGGGGAGGGTCCTCTCAAGTGGAAGCGGAGGATCATTTTTATAATTGGCGGCCATAAGCACGAAAGGTATTTGACCGCCAACCTTAAAACCGGCCGCCGGCGACTTAGTTGGGATGTTGGGATTTAGTATAATTAAGACATGCAAATAAATATTTTAAAGAGGGTGGATTGGCTGATAGCCATAGCCATTGCGGCGGTTATCGTGGGCGGGGGACTCTCTTGGTATTGGTTGAGGCCCTTGCCGGTATATGATTTCGCGGTCAATGAGATACTGGCGTACAAAGAAAATTCTATTGACGTAATAATGACTTATCAATCGGAACTCAAGCCGGAATTAGCCGACCCCGTAAACCAGGTTAGGGCGGAAATCGTGATTGGACCGGCAACTAAAATCACCAAGGTGGTGCGGAGGCGTCCCTCCCCGGAGGAGCTCGGAAAAACAGGCGGCATGTACCGACCCGACGACCTACCTACCCAAACATTTCCGAGCACATTGGTGGAGATGTTTGAGTCGGGAGTAACGGGCTTTAGCGGGAGATCGGATGCGAGTATCTATCCCAAGACATTATTCACCGCCTCGGAGATAAATTACTATATTATAGATTAAGGTTTTCACTCTATTGATATTTTAGGGGGGTTGATATAATCAAGAACAGAGAAGGATGTTTAATTGCCGTTTTGGCGGCGGTTGAGTTGATGTCTAAAAGAGGAGGGCAGAATGCGCGCGATTTTGCTTATTATCGTCGTGGCGCTGGCCCTCGCGGCTGGCGCCTGTGGTGGGGGTAAGGTAGTGCAGGGTCCCACCGCGCCAAGTAATCCGCCAGGCGGTTCCATGGGAATCCGGTTGTTGTCGGTCGAGGTAACCCAAGGGATTGGTTGCACTGGATGTCCCTCCGAGGGCGAAGTGTCGCCGGATCCGGATGGAATCTACTGGGTTACTCGTCCCGTATCCTGGGGTAACTGGGAAGGGCGGGTAGAGATCGACATCTTCAACCCCAAGGTGGTGGGAAGAGTGGTAAGGTATGAGGTCCGAAATCAGCACGGAACGGTCGAGATGACCTCTAGATCCCCGATCTCGGAAACATCTGGGATTGGTCTGGGCCTTACCTTTGGGGTTGCCCCATGGTACGACCCGCGCGTTCCGGAGGACACGCCGCTGATCGTCACGGCTACCTTCATTGAGGAAGGGGCAGATCTTCCTACTCCCAACGTGGTGGAGGTAACGCTTCCCTTCCGATTCAAATAGGAAGGGAAAAAGGGGGAGGTCGCGAGTGGCGGCCTCCTTTCGTGTTTTGTATAATACAGGTATGTTTGGTAAGCATTCTTTTGCTCTGTCCGCCGCGCTAATCTGTTTCCTTGCCGGCTTCTTTTTTGTGTTGCCGGCATTGGCTTTTACGGGCGAAGACCCTCTGCCTATTTATGAACAAACGGTGCAATCCGCCGGACCCGACATCACCTTCCAACTCACCTGCAGTTCCGGTGGTGGAATTTTGGGCGGGGGACAGACAAGGTGTTACTCCAACGGCTCGCCCGCCGGGCAGGTGTGGCGCTGGGTAGCCGGTCCCGCCGCGGCGGATCCTTCTTTGGGGCAGATCGCGACAGTTGATGTTTGCATAAATAATAGTGGATACCATGGCGCTCCCGGCAGTTATTGCTGGAGCGTACCTTATTGGCGGGATAGCGAAGGCAGGATCCCTCGGGACGACTTTAATCAATACAAGTGGCTAAGCGCCCTGGTGGTTGTAAACGGAGACAGCCTCAATGCCCACTGGCACTCCCATTCGTTCACGGCTTATGGCCGCGAGACCTACGGCCCATCCATCTCCGCAAATCCTTCTTCGGTGAGTAGCGGTGACGACGTGGAAATAAGATGGTCCGCAACTAACACCTATCGTTCTTTAGTTGAGATTGAAAACGCTAACGGTGACTCCTTCAATTTTGATGACGCCGGACATAACGTGGATGGCGCATATGATGGTTCCAAAAATTTTACCGCACGCGGTTCCGGTACTGCTCGCGCCAAAGTTACGGTTTGGGGCGTAGATCGAAACTCGGTTCGGAAAACATTCGAGAGTGACGTGATTGAGATTTCCGTTTCCGGCGAAAACAGTCCAGGCAATCCTTCGCCTCCCTCCGGCACCCCCTCGGGCCTCATCCGCGCCACCGTGAACAACTATGACTCCGACCCCCGTCCAGATGTAGTCATAGACGTAAACAACGTCATAAACGTCACCGAAGCCGAGATCAATAGAAACGAGCTGGACTGGGCC
>JAZDLT010000008.1:0-3203 GCA_043801735.1 Candidatus Liptonbacteria bacterium
TGATACAAATTACGATGTATGGTATGAGAATTCCTCCAAAACACTGGTCTGGGCATAGCCCCAGTATAGCGCAATGGGCAGAAGGCAGAACCACTGCCAAGCCCCGGGCTTTAGCCCGGGGTGGTTGACTCCAGAGCTCATGGCCTTACTTATTGCCAAAAAAAGGGTAGTCTTTTCGGGAGATATAGATTTGTCCAACTTGGCCACGGAGCTAGTCCAGAAAAATTACTCCACCAAAATCTTATTCTCCCAGCCCAAAACAGATCTAGGGATATCTTTCCCTGCTATGCCAAAGTATAGCGGGTACATGAGTAGCAAAACGGGGAAGGGAGTAGTTAGTATAGAAATATAAGAAGATAATTTCATGGAGTCTCGGGTTAGAACCTGCCAGAATTGTCCTCCGAAGGAGGATCCTCCTCCGGAGGACAAAAATCAATGAGCCAAAAAGATAGAACCTGTCAAAACTGTAAACAAAATTTTGCCATCGAGCCAGAGGATTTTGGGTTCTACGAAATGATAAAAGTCCCGCCGCCGACTTTCTGCTGGCATTGCCGATTCCAAAGAAGGTTGGCGTTTCGTAACGAGCGGAAACCGTTCTGGGGTGTAAGCGCCAAGACCGGCAAGCGCATATTTTCTCTGTATCCCGCAGAGTCCGGGGTTGTGATATATGAAGACGAAGAATGGCTGTCAGATGATTGGGACGCCCTATCTTTCGGCGCGGATTACGATTTTAAAAGACCCTTCTTTGAGCAATTCCGGGAGCTTTTAATTAGAGTTCCTCATCCGGCTCGCTCCACGGAGGGAGATACCAATTGTGATTACTTGGTAAATACGGGCTGGTCCAAGAATTGCTATTTGATTTGCAATACAACCGGCGCGGAAGATTGTGCCTATGGCAACGCGGCTGATTACAGTAAGTCATGTTTCGACAATTCACACATAAACAAGTGCGAGCGGTGCTATGGAAATTTCTGGATAAAAAACTCAAGTCGCACCCATTTTTCTTCCCGATCCATCGATAATGTTTCTTGCTGGTTCTGTTTCGGTTGCAGGGGGTTAACGGATTGTTTCGGCTGCGTAAATTTGAAAAACAAAAGCTATCACATTTTTAATCAGCCATACTCCAAAGAAGAATACGAAAGAAAGATAAAAGAAATGCGCTTGAACACATGGTCCGGTCTAGGGCGGGCCCGAGATGGGGCCCTGGCATTCTCTATGAAGTTTCCGCACGCATACTTGAATGGCGTTTTTAACAATGATGTCACGGGGGAATACATAAGCGACTCCAAGAATGTTCACTACGGGTATCTAGTTAATGGAGGCAAGGATCTAAAGTACGTCCAGTATATGCAGATACCCGGCGCAGAGGACTCTTACGATCTGACGATATGGGGGGACAAAAACATCTTAGCTTACGAAAACGGCACGTCCGGATGGGGTATAGCAAATTCCAAATTTCTTCTGGAATGCTGGTCCGAAATCATAAATACGGAATACAGCATGTTCTGCCGGAACGTTTCAGATGTCTTTGGTTGCGTCGGTCTGCGCAACAAGCAGTATTGCATCTTCAATAGGCAGTACTCCAAAGAAGAGTATTTCGCCTTAAAGGAAAAAATCAAAAAACACATGGACGAAATGCCCTACGCGGATAAGGCGGGCAGGGTTTATAAATATGGCGAGTTTTTCCCGATAGAGTTTTCACCTTTTGGATACAATACCTCGTTGGCTATGGAACATTTCCCGCTGACCCGCGAAAAAGCCCTAAGAGAGGGTTATTCTTGGCAGGAGACAAGCCCGGCCGAATTTAACATCACAATAACCGCAGACCGAATTCCGGATGCGATTGAAGACGCGTCGGACGAGATAATAAAGGAGATAATCCAATGCGCGGAATGCAAGCGCGCCTATCGTGTCATTGAGCCGGAGTTAAGCTTTTTAAGAGAGGAAAAGATTCCATTGCCCAGAACGTGCGTGGATTGTCGTCATCAAGAAAGAATATCCCAGCGCAGCAAGGCCTTTCTTTATCGCCGCGCTTGTCAGTGCCAAGGAGGCAAGTCATCCAACGGGGTCTATGTAAACGTTGCCGACCACCCGCATGGCCCAGGATCTTGTCCCAATGAATTTGAGACATCTTATGCACCCGACCGCTCGGAGATTGTTTATTGCCACGACTGTTACTATGCGGAGGTGGCGTAAGTCGTGAAACGTGAAACATAAAACTCGAAGCGCGGGATTCGGGAAGCAGAAGCGTAATCCATTCTTAAATTCTCAAGAATTTGAGAATGGATATTTACTCTCCGATTATCAGGACCTGTATTTGGCGCGGGCGGGCCCGATCCAGTTCTATAAAAAGAATTCTCTGCCAGGTGCCGAGCTGAAGCTTGGCGTCAATCAGATTCAAGGTGAGATTTGCGGAAAAGTGTATTGCTTTGCAGTGAGAGTGGCCGTTGGCGCACTCGCCGTCGCAGACATTCACGGTGCGGCGGTCGAAGTCGTCGTGGCCGTATTCCTTTTTGCGCGAGGCCACTTCTTCTATGTGCTCGCGCAAGTCCTGCCAGAATAGGGGTTCGTTTTCATTCAAGAACAGTCCGGTGGTGGTGTGAAGAGTTTGAACGTTCACTAAACCGTTTTTGACGCCGCTGCCCCCGACATGTTCAATGATTCGATCGGTCAGATCTATTATTTCTAGGCATCCCTTGGTTTGATAATTAAGTACGGTATGAGAGCTTTTCATATGGTTAATATCCTAGCATATTCCGGAGGGTTGTTTTACAATACGGCCAACGTGTATATACAAGTAATTTTAGCCAGCATAGTCGGCGGCATATTCTCTCTCACAGGAGGATTATTGCTTTTGTGGCGGGAGGAATTCGCCAAGAAATTTTCTTTGCACCTTCTGAGTTTTGCGGCGGGCAGTATGATTGCCGCCGCATTTTTAGGACTCATCCCGGAAGCCACGGAAATTTCCGGCTATCCGATGGTGGGGGTCTTAGTGGTAGCTGGAATCTTGGTCATGTTTGTATTTGAAAAGACCATTACTTGGTATCACTGTCACGATCGGGAACACTGCAATATCCACACCTTCTCCGGACCGGTCATCTTGGGGGATACCATCCACAACTTTGTGGATGGTATAGCCATAGCGCTTAGCTTCTCGGTTGGCCCCGCGGTCGGCGTTGCAACCACGATCGCAATTTTTTTCC
>JAZDLT010000011.1:0-6041 GCA_043801735.1 Candidatus Liptonbacteria bacterium
AATAAAATATGGTAAAAATTATCTTTGAATCACACGGTACCACCGTAGACAATGAAGCCCACATCTCTTCGGGCTGGAACGATGTGGAGTTGTCGGAGCTGGGCAAGAGGCAGGCCGTAGAGTTGGGCGAGAGGTATAAAAACAATCTTCCCGACACCGTGTTTTGCTCGGATCTACAGAGGTCTTATGGGACTGCGGAGATAGCTTTTAAGGGCAAGTCCGTGCCTATCATCAGGGACGAAAGGTTGCGGGAGTGCGATTATGGAAAGTGGTCAGGTCGTCCCAGTTCGGAGGTGGAACCGGAGAGGGGCAATCGTATTACGGTGCCTTTTCCGGGAGGAGAAAGTTATGAGCAGACCTCTTTGCGCATAAAGAGCTTCTTGGATCACTTGGCAGAAAACTACGAAGGCAAAACAGTTATGATTATTGGGCATCGTGCGACCCAGTGCGGTCTAGAGTACTGGATTAAAGAGGTTGATCTGTATAAGGCAGTAACTACTCCCTGGAAATGGCAACCAGGCTGGACCTATTTGTTGCGATAGCGAAATCTGATATCTAAAAGAACAATCCACAGCTCCATCCATTGAACAATTCCATAGAATTGTTCAATGGGGGTTTGGGCACGGTAGCGGCGATAGTCAGATGGGGCTGTGGATAACTTTTGGGAGGGGAGAAGTAAGCCAGGAAATACGGGCTTTTTGGGCCCAGGGAATATATATAATGTATATATTGACAGGGATAATGTATGTAATACAATTTAGGCATGAATAAAATAATCTCAAGTTTGACGGAAAAACAAAGAAAGTTTTACGAGGTTCTGAAAAGCTATGCCGACCGGCACGGAGAGGCGCCCACTATCCAGGAGATGGCGCGCTCACTGAAGCTATCCTCGCCGCGTAGTATTTCCCAGTATCTGATGGTGCTGGAAAAGAAAGGCCTGATCCAGCGCTCCCGCTATGAGCGGCGCGGCATCCGGGTCCTGGAGTTGGAAAACGAAAAATCTAAAGAGGAGGTAGAGGTTCCGGTAATTGCCTCCGCGGGCTGCGACAACGTAAACGTTTTTGCGCAATCTTCTTTTGATGAGTTCCTGTGCGTGGCGAGCGATCTATTACAGGGTAGGAAGAAAGAAAGCGTGGTGGGCATCCGTGCGGTCGGTGACTCCATGAAGGATGCGGGCATAAACGAGAACGATTATGTTCTAGTGGAGATTACGCAGGCCATCTACGAAGAGGATCTGGTGGTGGCCATAATCGACGGCTTTGCGGTCATCAAGAAGATTCAGTTCGCGAACAATGCCATTATTCTGCACCCGGTTTCTTCCGACCCGCAGTACAAGCCCATAATCGTAAACCGCAACTTCCAGATATTCGGCAAGGTGATTGATATCGTGCGCGCCCCCCAAAAAGGTGACTTGGAGGTGGTGCCGCTGTATTCGACGAATTAGCTTGCTATCGAGTTGGCGTAACTTACAACCAACAACTTACCACTAACAACGGGTCAATTAATCCGGGATTCCCTCGTGGTTGTTTGTTGTAGGTTGTCAGTGGTTGGTTAGTTTTGGATGATTTGCCCGAAAGCGCAACCGTTTATCTAAAGAAGGCAATTTTGAGCTTAAAGTCGGACAGTTTTTACTCGGATATAGGTTTTTAAGCTTCCTTGCCCATATTTCGGGGTGGGTTATGATTTACCCATGCTGGAGAAGAATAAGATTGCGGATAAACAAAGCACAGACAAGTTGGCGGGGCGTATTTCCTTAGAAAAGATATCCCACTTCCGTTGCGGAAAGTGTAATAGATGGTGGTCGGTGGCCGATGCTCCAAGGCGCGAGACATGGTTTTGCCCGTGGTGCGGGGTGAAACAAAAAATAATTAATAATAAATAAAAAATAATACAAGCGGGAGAGAAACCAGTTTTATAAATTATTAATTATCTATTAGATGTTTAATTTTAAAACCACCTGGGACTTAACACCCCTCTTGAAATCGGACGACGACCCACTCTTAGAATCCAAGCGCAAAGACATTCAAGCTAAGACCGCGGGGTTCACACAGAAATGGAAGAACAGGGATGATTATTTATCTGATCCCAGGGCGCTAGCGGATGCGTTAAAGGAATACGAGACATGGCAGAATGTTTGCGGACAGGGCGGAGACGAGGCCTATTATTTTTGGTTACGCGCGGAGCAGGACCAGAGCTCACCCGAGATAAAAGCCAAACTGAATCAGGCGGAGGAATTTGCGCGCAAGATGGCAGACGAAGTCAGGTTCTTTGAGCTTAAAATTTCCAAAATAGTGCCGGATGTACAAGCACATATGCTGGGGGCGCCCGAGCTGGCCTATTTTCACCATTTCTTGGAAAAATTATTTGCGGCGGGAAAATATCTTCTATCCGAACCGGAGGAGCGCATAATGGATTTCAAATCATCACCCGCCCATAGCCAGTGGGTTCGCCTGAGCGCCGGCCTGATTTCAAAAGAAGAAGCGGAGATAATAGATACGTCCGGAGCCCAAAAACAAAGCAGTTTTTCTGAAATATTAAGTGCCGCAAATAGTGCAGACAAGAAGGCCCGGGATTCTGCGGCTAGCGCCCTCAACTCTATTTTCGTGAAATATTTAGATGTGGCCGAGTCCGAAATAAACGCGGTTTTGAGCAATAAAAAAAATGACGACGAATTGCGCAACGCAACTCGTCCCGACACTTTACGACACGTGCACGACGATATCTCCACGGAGGTGGTGGATGTCGCTATAGAAACCATAAAAAATCGTTTTCAAATATCCCGGGACTACTATGCCTTGCGCGCTCAACTAATGGGTGTACCAAGAATTGCCTACCACGAGCGCAATGTGCCGTACGGTCAAGCAGATAAAAAATATACTTTCGGAGAGGCGGTGGATCTGGTTAAAAATGTTTTTTCGGAACTTGACGTGGAATTCGCGGATATTTTAGAGCGCCTTCTCCGGAACGGCCAAATAGATGTTTTTCCCCAGAAGGGCAAGCACAACGGAGCGTTTTGTTCCCATCTTTTGGTAACCCAACCGACTTATGTGCTACTCAACCACACCGATCGCTTAAATGACGTATTAACCCTGGCGCATGAGATGGGGCATGCCATTAATAATGAATTGATGCGCAAAGAACAGAAGGGAATATATTTTGGAACTTCTACGGCCAGCGCGGAAGTAGCCAGTACCTTCATGGAGGATTTTGTCGTGGAGCGCATAGCGCAGGAAGCGGACGAAGAAATGCGTTTGGCCATGATGCTTACCAAACTGAACGACGACATTTCCAGCATCTTCCGCCAGGCGGCCTGTTATCGTTTCGAGCAGGAGTTACATCAATCCTTCCGCGAGAAGGGATATTTGTCCCACGCGGAGATTGGCCGTATTTTCCAAAAACACATGGCGGATTACATGGGGGAAGCGGTGGAGCAATCGGCAGGATCCGAAAACTGGTGGGTCTATTGGAGTCACATCCGCAACTTCTTCTATGTATATTCCTATGCCACCGGGCTTCTTATATCCAAATCCCTGCAGGCCCAAGTGCGGGCGGATAAAACCAGAATTAAGGACGTTAAAAAATTTCTTGGGGCGGGAATATCTAGGTCACCCCAAAATATATTCGCCGATTTGAGCATAGACATTTCCCGCCCGGACTTCTGGCACGAAGGATTAAACGAGGTGGAGAGGTTGCTTGGGGAAACTGTAGATTTAGCCAAAAAGCTAGGAAAATCAGGGGTAAAATAAGGCATTTGCTTTTATTCCGGGCGAGTGGTATAATGGGAGAGCTGTAAGAAAGTTTCTCAAAAGCAGTTCGCGGAGCCGTTTTGTTGGCCTTCGTGTGAATCAGCGGAGAGAAAGAAAATATATAAGTCGACTTACACGAAGATTAAAAATACAGCACAAGATGGCTACAAAGCTATACATAGGTGGCTTGCCCTACAGCACCACCGAGGACAGCTTGCGCGAAGCTTTTGCCCAGGCAGGAGAGGTTGCATCTGCGTCCATAATTATGGACAAGATGACCAACCGCTCCCGCGGGTTCGGTTTCGTCGAGATGGTCAATGACGAAGATGCTGCAAAGGCAATCGAAATGTGGAATAGTAAGGATTTCGAAGGCCGCCGCTTAACCGTCAATGAGGCCCGTCCTTTGGAGGCCCGTGCCCCCCGCCGTGAATTCGGTGGCCGTGGTCAGGGCTCTAGCTACTAAGTAAAATTAGTAGAACAAAACACCCCCGCTCGGCGGGGGTGTTTTGGTTTTAAGACATGGCGCGTCCAGAAAGGATTTTATATAATTAAGTTATCTCGTAAAAAACAACCAAGCAAATGCCGCTTATCCGGCGGGATACTATATTGTACAACTCAAGAACATATTTGTTCTCGGCTTTTTTAGTCGCCTTTTTTATGCTAATTCTTTCTCCCATAAAAGTTTCCGCCGCGCCCGATCTGACGTTTTCTTTTGGGGAAACGATTTTGCGTCCGGATAATTTAAGACTCACCATGATCAATATATCCGGAAACGCGGTAACCAGCACGATCCATCTTCTTTTGCAATGGGAAAACGGCACCACTACGCCGGTCGGGGCGTCTTTAGGATTTAATATCGAAGGAGGAATAAGTGCCCCTCCCAGTCGGATAAATTTTAACTCTGAGGAAAATGCCGCCGTGGACGAATATGTTTCCGGAAAACCGGATGGCGCCAGCCGTTTGCGCCTAACTCTTAACGACAACCGCGCTTTCCGGGAAAATATTGTTATTAATACTTGTGATCAATATCAGTGCTGGACCCATACGAGCTTGGATGATTATTCCAATAATGTAGATGTCGCGACGCCAAGCGTGCGCGGCGCGGACTTGGTCGCAGAGAACATCTCCTGGAACGAGGAGACCGGACGTTTGACATTTAGCGTTCGCAACATCGGCGGTGAGAATATGAATATTCCCGCGGAAACTGATATGAAGTGGATAAAACGGGACTCCCGAGGAGACAGTTTTTATGACCCGATTCCCAATTCTTATGCGGGAGTGGTTAAATTGGATGCGAGCGGTTCTCGGGATTTCGTAATAGAGGGAGTCAAAGCGACTAAGCTGACCGTGGCCGGCATAAGAATAAAAGCCGACCGCGACGATCGATTTTTAGAAGGCAATGAAGAAAATAATTTCGCGACCGTCATGCGCAGAAATTTGCCGGACCTGGAAGTTAAAGACGTCTCTTTTGGCGAAAATGGTTTGGATTTTAAAATTGTCAATGGCACCGACTTTTCCGTCCCCAGCTCAACGACCGAAAACTATTGGTGGCCGAATATGTCGTTGCAGTGGCTGGATCGGAACGGTTTAGCTCTGGGTAGTAGCACCGGAATTTCCTTATATTCTGGGGTGGGTATACCGCGCGGGGAGGTGTTCCACTACGGCACCGCGCCATCTTCTACGATGAACGCGTTTTCCAACTATCTCCGCACTCCGCCCCCGGCCGCTTCCCAGGTCAGAATTACCGCCGATTCCGTTCAAAATATGGTGGAAGCGAACGAGACCAATAATTCCGCCTCCGTCGGCAAGCCCCTGCCCGACCTCGTAATGGAATCCGCCAGATTCAAGAGAAAAACCGGCGACACGCAAGATAATTTGCACTTTGAATTCAAGATGCGCAACATCGGCCAGTACGACTTTACTGGAAGCGCGGGGATTTCATTGCAGTGGCTGGACCGAAACAGAAGCCCCGTAGGTGAAGTCGTGACCAGCACGGTGGATTTATCCGGAGGAGTTCTGCGCGGAGGTCGGTTGGCCGTTATAGATACCGAAAGCGCGTATGATTATAGCGACCTGACCCGCACCTTGAGAAATATGCTTATTTACAATCGTCAATCTATTCCCAGGGGGGCATATTATCTCAAGTTAATTCTTGATCCCCAGGGCATAGTGGCGGAATCTTCCCGAGAAAATAATGAAATATCCGCCGAACTTCCTCATCCTAATGTTGCGATATCCGGTTCAGTGGAGTTAACGAACGATATGCTCTCGTTTTTGGTGCACAACAACGGAGGT
>JAZDLT010000017.1:0-9552 GCA_043801735.1 Candidatus Liptonbacteria bacterium
GCTCTCGTCTAGGGGGTCTTCCACTACTCCGCGCCTGGAATTCGCTGCATGAATCATGGTCCCTTGTTCGGTCACCATGCCCACATGCCCAACTCCATCCGTACTGTCGCGGTCGTAGTGGGATATCCGGCCGGAGAAAAAGATGAGGTCTCCCGCCCGACGCGCGCGGAAGTCAGTGAGAGCGCCGCAACTTCTCTGGTCTATGGTGTAGCGAGGCAAGTAGATGCCGCACTTCCCGTACGCCCACTTGACCAGAGAAGAGCAGTCCACGCTCTTCGGCGCCTCGCGCGGGAGCGCGCCCCTGCGGTACTCGGACTCGCCCACGCGGCTCCGCACCCAAGCCACCGGGTCAGCTTCCAGTTGCCTGAAGCCCAGACGCTTCAGAGCCCGCAACAGCTCATCCTTTGGCGGTAGGGCCAAAGAAAGGTCCGAGAGATCAACCGCACAAAACCTGCCAACGGCACGAAAACCGAGATTGGCCATGCCACTTCTCCTTTTGTTCTGTGGATGATGAAACTTTAAATACAGCTCCTGGTCAAGCCCCGAGGCAAATTCTTCGACAAATCTGAAATGGTGGACCCAACCGCCCGTCCGCCTTCGGCGGAGACTCGAACCCCACACAATCGCTTTCGCGATTAAACGGGGCAGGCCGGTTACCTCGTCATTGTCCCGGTATTTTGGTGGACCCAACCGGACTCGAACCGGTTACCTCGTCATTGCAAATGACGCGCTCTACCAGGTGAGCTATGGGCCCACCAAAATACCGTGGATCCGCGATTTATTTTTGCGACAGAAGCCTTTCAATTGACGATCTCTTTTTCCACGATTTAATCTGCAATTCCCGCAACCTGGCAGCTTTCAGGTTATCATAATTCTCCACGTGAACCAATTGCCAAGGGATAAACCCTTTTGTCGACTTAACCAATTCCGAATTATGTTGCTTCATTCTCGTTTCCAGATTAGAACAACTGCCAACGTAGTAGCGCCCAGTCGACTGCGATTTTAGGATGTAAACCGAGAACATCGCAAAAATAAATCGGGACAAATGACGCGCTCTACCTCCGCCAGCTGGCGGATGAGCTATGGGCCCATCGGTTTAAATCTTAATTTAATGCCTAAAATAATCAATGTGCACACATTGATCTGATATAATTCTCTTTGTGCACATTCGCGGGCCCAAAACACTTTTATTGCACTACCTTTTGGTTGCGCCACCCCTTGCCCACCTTCTAATACTAGTGGGTATGATGTTTGAGGGGGATGTGGTGCTTTACACCACCGCCCTTTTGACCCAGCAGGGATTCTTGAAGATGGAGTGGTCTCTACCCTTGGCCATCCTGGGACTTTTTTGGGGGGACATTTTGTGGTTCGAAATGGGACGCAGGTTGCCAAAGGAATTCTTTTTGCGCAAATGGATGAACCGCCTTACGGAGGGGGTAGATGAACAACTGAATGGTCATCCCATCCGCACCCTTTTCATAACCAAGTTCGCTTATGGCATGGGACACTTTGCGATTATGCGCATAGGCACAATCGCCAACATATCTCTAAAGGAATTTTTACGCAGGGACTTCTGGGCCTCTCTGCCCTGGTTCGTTATCGTATGGACGCTGGGCTACGTTACGGGCACGGTGCTACCGCACCTGCGCCAATACTTCAAATATGCAGAAATAGGAATTGCGGCCGGCATTATTATTCTAATAGCGACCCAACACCTGGCGCGCTATGAGGCCAAGAAGATTTCCCGCAAAAATAACCCCGGATAGAAATCGATTGTTGGTCGTTGGTTGTAAGTTGTAAGTCGAGCCCTACTTCCCGTGCCGCCGTTCCCGTCCGGCGTATATATCTAGAGCTTTCTGGAACTCGGCGGGAGAAAAGTCCGGCCAGAATGTCTCCGTAAAATAGAGTTGCGCCTCCGCCACGTCCCACATCATCATCCCCGCTGACCAGTGCGGCTCTCCGCCCGTGCGGATAACCAAATCCACCGGCGGGAGATTTTTGGTCCAAAGAGATCCCTTTATTCTCTCGGGAGTCACTTCTTCGGCCGGAATCTTCTCGGCCGCTATTTTGCGAACCGCTGCCTGCATTTCATCCCTGCCGTCATATGCCATCAGAAAATTAAGTTTGCGGCCGTCATTCTTTTCGGTTGACTTTATTAAATGACGGATTGTTTTTTTAACATATTCCGGAAAAAATTCTTCCCAGCGTCCTAGAACTTGGATTTTTATCTTGTCTTTGCCTATTTCCTTGCGCTTGGCCAATTTTTTAAAAGTCCGATCGAATATTTTGAATAAAAACCTCACCTCAATCGGGCTGCGCTTGGTGACATTGCTGACGGAACAGCCCCAAAGGGTAACGCAGGGTAAGCCCGACTCATATGCGAACTTGAATATTTTCTGCGCGGATTCCGCTCCGGCTCGATGACCGAAATAACCGGGCCTGCCTTTTCGGGCAGCCCAGCGACGATTTCCGTCCGGCACCAAAACCACGTGCTGGGGGAGGCCTCGCACCACACCCTCTTTGGTTCCATCTGAAAGTTTTATTTTCTGCGAATTGGAATCTTTCATGTTTCCACCAAATCGTCCTCCGCGCGTACTACGGGAGAAGCATATGGGAAAAATGTTAACACAAAATAAAAGGTTTCGCCCAGAGTCATCTCTGGGCGAAACCTCGGAAACACCATCCCCAATAAACAGCAAAGTGAATTAACCGATAACTTATAATTTATAACTAATAATGGGGATGTTATAAATTATTTATTATTAGTCATTAATTGATTAATGCATCGCCAGCCAGCTTCTCAAAAAGCGATAGGCAATGTAGATAAGAAGGACCACCAGAAAGATTACCAAAACCCACAACACCCACCTCAGCCAGAGAAAGGCGGGTAAATTTTCGGAAAGGACCGCAACGGTGCCGGCGGGAGTTTCCGATTTTGCCTTAATCAAAACATTCGCATTCGCGCTCGCGGCTAAAGTTTTATTTTGAGAGACATACGTCAGAAAGGAGCCGATCGGTAAGTTGGCGCCAGCTTGAGCGGAATCCTGCACTTTCAGGCGCAGCGGGAAAATTCTCTTGCCTCCTTTCTCCAGCTCCGCGAAGCCGATTTTAACCACGCTATTTTCCAATTTAGCGTCCTGCCCGCCATCTATATATTTTATTTCCACCGGCAGATTCACCGACAAACTCACGTTTTTAACCGCCTGATTACTTTGATTGGTGATGGTAACGGTGTATTTCAACTCATCGCCCGCAGTCGGTTCCGGGGACTCTATCCGAACATTCATAGAAAGGGGCGGCTGGTTTAGATCCACGTTATTGGTAGTGGTGGCAATCGGCGCAAGTTGCGGTTGCGGTTGGGGTTGGGGTTGGGGCGTGGATGTTGGCGCGGGCGCCGGAGCCGGAGCGGCAATGGTTGTCAGAGTCAAGGTGGCGCCATTCACCTTTCCTGCCGTGTTCTGTCCCACCATTCGATAATGGTAGGTCGTGCCGGATTTTAGTCCGGATGCGTAAAAATTAATGGTAACCGAAGTGTTTATGGCGGAAATTTGCTTGCTGGGAGAAATCAATCCTAAAGCGCCAGTGGTGCCGTACTCGAACCATACGGTCGTGTCGCCATTTTGGGGACGCACGACTCCGTGCATGGTGGCTGAACCGCGAGCCACATCCGTCGCGGCAGTCGTATCCACGCCCGGTTGACTCACGTTGCCACCGGTATCCGTGGCGTTGGTGGTGGTAAACGTTAGGGTCTGACCATACTGAATGTTGCCCTGTCCGGTAGTATAGATGCAATTGTTATAATTGTTGTTATAGCAATTGGACTGCGCCGCAATGCGGTAATAATAAATCGTATTAGGGGTAAGACCAGAGAGCTGTGAAGCCAAATTCACCGCGACAGTCGCATCTCCGATGTTCTTCCGTTCCGAAGAGCTCCCAAACGAATTATTGGTGCCGTATTCGAACCAGGCGGTGGCCTGATAGCCATTCGGATTCACGCTACCCGTGAGAAGCGCGAAATTTCCGGAAACGTTTGCAGCCGGGCCGGTATTCGGGGTTGCACCATACTGCATCGTCGCGTAGTACTGGGCGTGAGCGGAATTAAGGGAAATTAGCGCAAAAACTGCGCTTAGGGCAAAATATATGGGAACTCGATTATTATTCATGTTCCTCTAATAATACACTATTGTAGCAATCATGTCAAGCTGGCACACCCAAGCTTGATATTTGCGGAAATATGGACTATTTTAGAGATAAAGGCAAGATATTGACATATTTTTCATAATAATATATAATATGAACCATGCTTAATAATATGAATAACGGTGCTATAAAAAGGCTTCTGGGGGGCACCATAGTCATCCTGGCGGTTTTTGGTTTTGTTTCCTACGCAGGCGCCGCGTCGGTTGATACCGGCTGGATTGGCGCGAGCTCTTTTTCTGGTTCGGTGGAATACGATTGCGGCGAAACCTCCGGATTGGTTTGGGGCCAGCGGGGTAATTATGTAACGATTCCCAATCCCAATCTTCCCGCGGGAAATTATTCAATTGATATTTACGCCCACTATGGTTACTACGATGACGACCCTCAAGCCCCGCAGACCAATGAAACCATGCGGGTTAAAACCAACGATGACTCCAAATATGTGCCCGACCTAAATGGCGGAGGCGGCATGCGCGCGGATCGGGATAGCTGCGACCAAATACGCGCCAATCGGGCTACCTATACAAATATAACCTCTTCTCCGATCCGTTATACCGGCGGCCCCATAACCTTCGAGGGCTGGAGTTCTAGTTCCCAAAGTTTAGATATATTGAGAGCCAGAGTATATGGAAACAGCGACGATGTTTTACCCCAGCCCGCCACCCTTTCCGGATACTGCACCAACACAAACAATATTCCACGGATACAGCTCTCCTGGAATCCGGTTGCCAACCAACAGGCCAATTCCCTGCTTAAGCGATTAAGTACGGGTGATTTTGGCTATATTCTCCAAGACCCTCTGCCTTTCGACGTATTCAGTTATACCGATACCAGCGTCTCTTTGGGAAACACCTATGTCTACCGCCACAAAACTCATGCCCAGGTGGCTTCTAATGACGTTACAATAACTGTAAATAACCAGAACTGTGGGATTAGTAACCCACAACCTACCGCCGACATAAAAGCCAACAGTTCGGATGGACCGATAGATATCTCCTACGGTTCTTCCGCGGTTATTAGCTGGACCTCCACGAATGCATCTTCTTGCACGGTTACTCCCGGCAACTGGAACGGCACGAGCGGATCTCAAACGAGCGGGAACTTGAGCTACAATACAACTTATTACCTGAACTGCACCGGTACGGCGGGCAGCGCCAAGGACTCTGTTTTGGTGCGCGTTGGCACTCCGCCTCAGATCACGGCAGACATAAAAATAAACGGACAGGATGCGCCGGTTACGGTTCAGCAAGGTACCTCCATCACCGTATCTTGGACGTCCACGAATGCGTCTTCCTGCACGGTAAGTCCGGGCGGGTGGAGCGGCACAAGTGGATCTCAGAATCTTTCTGCCCAAAACACGACTACCTATAACCTCTCTTGCTCCGGCACAGCCGGCAATGCTTCCGATAGCGCTACTGTAAACGTAACAAATACTCCCCAGATCACCGCCGACATCAAGGCCAACAGTTCGGATGGGCCGGTTACGATTCCTTACAACACCGCGGCTACTATTTCTTGGACGTCCACCAACGCGTCTTCCTGCACGGTAAGTCCGGGTGGGTGGACAGGGACGAGCGGATCTCAAACGAGCGGGAATCTCACTTATAACACTACTTATTATGTCTTCTGCACGGGGACGAGCGGGGGCAGCGCCAACGATAGCGTTGTTGTAAGTGTGGGCGTACCGCCGCAGATAACGGCAGATATCAAAGCAAACGGGCAAGACAACACCGTCACCATACCCTACAACACCGCGGCCGTAATCAGCTGGTCTTCTCAAAACGCCAATTCTTGCAGTGTTTCTCCGGGCGGGTGGACAGGGACGAGCGGATCGCAAACGAGCGGGAATCTCACTTATACTCAAACCTACTTCTTGAATTGTGCCGGTCAGAATGGGGGCAATGCCCAGGATAGCGTGACGGTTACGGTTGGCAACCCGCCTCAGATCACCGCCGACATCAAGGCCAACAGTTCGGATGGGCCGGTTACGATTCAGTACGGCACGTCCGCCAATATAACTTGGACCTCCACGGATGCAAATTCTTGTAGTGTTTCTCCGGGCGGGTGGACAGGGACGAGCGGCAGCCAAAGCACGCCTAACCTAAACAACAACACCACCTACTACCTTTCCTGTACCGGTGCCGCCGGCAGTCAGCAAGATAGCGTCCAAATTACGGTTCAACAACAACAGCCCCCAACCGTTACGATCACCGCCAATCCCAACTCTATCAGCCAAGGTCAGTCCTCGGTCTTAAACTGGAATTCTCAAAACGCGACCTACTGCACCGCTTCGAGCGGCTGGAGCGGCAATAAGAACTTGTCCGGCTCGGAGGTGGTCTATCCCGGCGGTTATACGACTTACGTCATAACCTGCTACAACGGCAGCGGCCAGAGCGCGGTTTCTCAAGCATCAGTCAGCGTAAATACAGTTGGAAATTATCCAAGCGTAACCCTTACCGCCAATCCGAGCGTAATTAATCGCGGTCAGTCCAGCGTCTTGAATTGGGTGAGCCAGAATACGACCTCTTGCTACGCCTCGGGCGGCTATTGGAGCGGCACCAAGTCCTTATCCGGCGGAGAAACGGTTTATCCCAACCAGACCACCACTTACTATATCAACTGCACGGGTCAGAACGGGCAAAATGTGAGCGCGCAGGCAACGGTTTTTGTGAATGACAGTTATAATCTTCCAACCGTAAACCTGACCGCATCGCCGACCAACGTGAACAGCGGCCAGTCCAGTAATTTGTATTGGAACTCTCAGAACGCTACAACCTGCTACGCCACGAGTGGCTGGAGCGGCAATCAGAACCTAAATGGGTCTTTGGTAATTTACCCGACCTTCACCACCACCTACACCATTACCTGCACCAATCAGTACGGCCAGGCGACAGACACGGAAACCGTTACGGTTAACAATTACGGCGGTACGGCCCGCAATCTGCAAATTACCAAGTCCGCCTTAAACCGCAATCTGAATCAGACCACTTATTCCAACTCTATTGAGGGACAGGGACTGGATGTCTTGGAGTTCGAAATCCGATTGCGCAACGTGGACAGCACTGCCGGCACGGTTAATGTGCAGGATGTTTTACCGCAAGAGCTTTTCTATGTGCCCCAGAGCACCACGGTTAACGGCGTATCCGTTGCGGACGGTATCACCTCCGGCGGCCTGTCGCTCGGCACAGTGAATCCCAACGAAGAAAAAATTGTTCGGTTCCGCGCGGTTATTTTCGCCGGTGCCGCCCAGAAGTTTGTTACCAACCAGGTAAATGCTACAATGAATACGGGCGTACAAAATGCTTACGCTACGGTTCAAATCAAGAATCGCGGACAGGTCTTGGGCGCGGCCGATATCGTAACCGGCCCGGACAATCCCGTGCCGTGGGTTCTGGGTCTGGGGCTGCTCGCCTCGATGACCTTCTACTTCGCGGCTTTCAAGTTCCACGTCATCAAGCTGGCTGGCCCGGTTTTGACTCCCTACGAGAAACTTATCTATGCTCTGCGGGACCAAGAGAAGCTGCCAGACACCGCGCGCGCCAAACCGGCTAAGCACTTTATACGCTAACCGCCAAAAACATGTTCCGATTCATAAAAGATTTCCTGGTGCCCACCGAGCGCAACCAGTTCTTGCCACACGCCCTGTCGCCGGCGATGTTCGTGGTTTACTTCGTGCTTACCATAGTTCTGGTGCTTTCTCCGGCTTATGTTCGGCACCTGCAGATAGCGACTCTCC
Organism: Candidatus Liptonbacteria bacterium; assembly: GCA_043801735.1. Taxonomy (GTDB): domain Bacteria; phylum Patescibacteriota; class Minisyncoccia; order UBA6257; family 2-01-FULL-56-20; genus JAHFLL01. The sequence goes on from JAZDLT010000017.1 coordinate 7,937, forward strand.
AAAACACGCCCTCCTTTACCGGAGAAGAAGTCGTGCGTCTGATAAATTCTTCCCGCACCGCGCTTAATCTACCCGCCCTGCAAATTAACCTTACTTTGGCGGTCGCGGCGAACGACAAGGGCTCGGATATGTTTGCCAAGCAATATTTTGCTCACGTCAGCCCGGAAAACAAAACCCCCTGGGACTTCTTGAAGGCCAAAAACTACACCTATACTTTAGCCGGCGAGAATCTGGCAATTGATTATCCCACCGCCATTGAAGCTCATACCGGGCTAATGTCCTCGCCCACCCACCGCGCCAATATTTTAAATCCTCTCTACACCGAAGTGGGCGTAGCGGTTATCCAAGGTGCCCTCAAGGGGCAACCCAGTATTTTGGTGGTGGAATATTTTGGTCGCCCCAAGGTTAGGGTTGCCAAAGCAATACCAACCAAAACAAACACCTCTCCGCTAGCCACGAGCGCGAACCCGAAAACGATCGGCGCAACCGGAACCGCCGCCCCAACCGACGCCACATCCAAGGGGGAGCAAATAACTTCCACCTTAACCGTCGCAACGCCGCTAGTTACGACTACCCAGGCGGTGATGGGCGCGCAGATAGCGGATAGTCCCAATCCCGATAAGTCCTGCGTTCAAACCGCATTTGGTTTCAAGTGGTCCTGTGGCGGCACCCGCACGATAGCCGGGATAATCATTGCGATAATGATTTTCTCTTTGGGCGCGATGTTTATAAAAATGAAGGAGGTGCCTTTGGGCGTGGGTGTTCGCTCCGTGATTCTAGCCGTTTTCTTGGGTTATATTTTTATTTTGGGCATGGATTCGGCTATAATTCCTCATACCACCCAAGACGCGTTGACGCTTATCGAATTACTTTAAAAATGAGCACTGTCTGGCTGGAAAGAATAACCATCTTCCTGATTTTTTTCTTCGGGGCCAGTATTTTTGTTTATTTTCTTTTAAACGGCGGGGCCTATATGCGCGTCCTAAGATACGATCTTTTTTTGAGTTCGCCTTTTGCAAGCGCGGATCTTAAGGAGGGAAGCATATTGGAGATACAGGCCCAACCCATATCCGACTCCCCCGCCGGCAATCCCGCCACCGCGGGCGGAAGCGTGGTTGCAAACACAGGCAGCGTGGAGACCACATCTCATACGAACAACGCGCAGTCCGCTCTGCCGGACGGTTACGAATTTTACTTGTCTATTCCTAAAATTCAGATAAATACTCCTATCGTAATACCCAAAGACAGCGGCAAGGTTAGCGTGCTGGCCAGCCTGGAGGAAGGAGTGGGTCTTTACCCCGGCTCCGCCAAACCGGGTCAGAATGGCCGGGCGGTTATTCTGGGACACAGTTCCAAGGCCACCTGGTATCGCGGGGATTATGCTTACATATTTTCACTCTTACCCAAACTGACGGAGGGCGACGAGGTCTTTGTCACAACCGACAATAAGAAAATGATTTTCCGGATTTTTTCCAAGCAAATTTTAACCCCGACGGATACTAATACCGTGTTGGCCGCTCCGACGGCTGTGCCGGAAATAACTTTGATCACCTGCTATCCCATCGGCGGCGCATCCAAGCGTAATGTGGTGCGCGCGCAGCTGGTAAGCGTGGAGA
>JAZDLT010000043.1:0-4010 GCA_043801735.1 Candidatus Liptonbacteria bacterium
GCCCCTATGCCGGTTTCGGATTAGTGGCGGTAGATAAGCAGAGATATTATTTTCGTGAATTAACGCCCTCTTCAATACCCCCCAACCCACCGGGAGATCTGACTCTACAATTTAATGATTTATATTCTTCTTTAAATTTGAGCTGGCCGCAGTCGATAGACCCGGATTCTTCGGATAGCACTCTTACTTATGAAATAAATTATTCTACTTCCACGGAAGCAGGATTTTCCACGAGTACTTGGCAATCGGTGGGAGGAAATTTGAGTGCCGGTACTTCGGTAATTTTCGGAAATAGCTATAAAATCGGCGTGAGAGCGGTTGATGATTTCGGGAATGTTTCATCACCGGTGGAAAGAAATTGGAATTCTCCAAGCGGTTTTGTGCCGTTGCCTTATCAGAGCAATGCGAGCGAGAGAATCGGCAACTCGGATGGAAGCGGCCAGCGGATTTTGATCTCGGCTACCTCTTCTATCGGTAGAGTTGCGATGATAATGGGAAATGGTAGTGGAGTCTACAGCAGAACCCAGGTTTATGTGGGGATTTACGGCGACACTGGTGGCTCAAGGGGGAACTTACTTGCCATAAGCACTCCCATTGAGGAAGACTGGCCACAAGAAAGTGGACCAATCTTCAGTAAAAGATCGCATATATTTAATTTTCCTCAGCCGGTTAATTTGTCTGGCGGTAATTATTACTGGCTCGTGCCAACGACAAGCGCTTATAATTTAAGCAGTATTTACGGCGCCAGTACCAATCTCTATCCCGACGGCCATTGGTCCGGGAATCCCGGCGCGGATGCGTATTTCTATATCCGCTAGGGGACTATGTTGACGGATACCACCGAAAGGTGGTACTTTGTTTTTACCTTAACAAAAGAATATTAGCCAATCTCTAAACCTACGGAGGCATTATGACGATATTCGGAATTAGCATTGACCAGGAATTATTAAGATTCTTGGGACAGGTGTTTCTCGCGCTCTCTCTCGTAATGATGTTAGTGACATTGTTCGCTGGCCACGTTCTCGAGACGGTCACATTTCACTATCATGCGTCAATCGCGACGGGAGTTTTTCTACTTGCCTCAGTTGTGTGTATCGCGCCCTCCTCTAGGGTGAACGCGATAGGGATGTCGATTACGCTCGTGCTGCTGATATTCGGGATAAAGGTGATGCGTGATTTAGCACGTTTGCGATTGAGGGTGAAATATCCTCGTGAATTTCCCAAGCAACTCCGATTTTGGCAGGTTCAATGAGTTTTTCACACATGCTTCTCAAGGAGGATAAAACAATGGAAATGGAAAACATTCATCCGGGCGTCCTCGTGTGGTGGGCGGAGTGGAGCGGAGTATGGGCCTTCGTAGAGATAAACGAAACCTCTTTTAAGCTCTTTTCTCTCCACGATTTCGAGGAGAGAACATTCCATACTGCACCGGGTTCGCGCCTCTCAAGCTACGACCTTAGGTTGATGCGTCCCTGTACTCTCGAGGAGGCGCGCGTATATACCAACAGGGTGACGGAAGAGCTCAAGGGCGAAATTCAAAAGAAGAGGGAGGAATTGGAAGCGGCGGGGAAAAAGCTCGAAAGCTACATCGGGGAAGCCAAAGGGTTCATCGAGAAACGGGAGGCCGAATCCGTCGCGCAGGAAACCTAACTTTTAATTTTCAAATCACTTTTTCAAGGAGGTTCCAAATGGTAAAAACCGAGGACATCAAATTGGAAGCATTCTTGTGGTGGGAGACGTCGATGCGGTCCCGTCCCTGCCAGGTTTCTTGGGTGGGTGAAACAGGTTTCAGGGTTATCCAATTGGATAACTTCAAAGAAACGGTGGAGTTCATATTACAAGACGATGGGGGCGTTCTTGGGACCCAGAACAGGCGCCGCGAGATGCGCCCCTGCACACAGGAGGAGGTGCAGAAGTATTTTGTCGCACAGAGAGAACGCCTGGAACAAGAAGCCAAAGAAGCCCAGCAGAAAGCCGACGAGTTTAGGGAAAAGAGCGAGAAGTATATCCTGCACTCGGTGCTGGAACTGCTCTAGAGTTCGCGAACATATCGCAAAGCCGGAGAATCAACGATTCCCGGCTTTTTATTTTCCGGAATCCTCGGTTTGACGAATACCACCGAAAGGTGGTATTTTGATTTCAGCAAATTAACTCACAACGAAAGCATTTCCAAGAAAGGACCGGGTACAGGTATGAATATGGAAATGGAAAATTACGAAAGCGATCAGGTGCGCGATGTAATGAGGAGAGAGCTCTATTCTCTCATGGAAAGCGGAGACCAATTCCTGCGGGATAACCACGGCATGAGCACCGAATTATATCCGCCGAATGTCCACTCATTCCTTATGGAAGAGGGATGGGAACTTCTCTTCCCGTTGGGGAAAGACGAGTGGCCGCCGAAGTTCCGGGACTTGGCCTACGACGAGCAAACGACTTGGCCTCATTACTCCATGTATTGCTACACAATGGACGTGCTGTGTCCGCCGTCCATTCCCCGCCTTCTCCTCCATTTTGGATACGCCGTTCTGGAAGGCCGGCTCGTGAAGTGCGCCTTCTTCGTCGTTCAGAAAAGGGTTGATTATCAACCAATGCCCCAGGGCATGGTGATCGACCCATTGGCGGTGCGCGACGGCAAGAAGCCGATATTCTATATTGGTTGTCCGGTTGACCAGGAGGATGTCGAACACTTCCTGACCCAGAGAGAACACCCACTTGAGGTGCATGTCCGACGGAGGGATAGGGAAGAGATTGAAGAGCGGTTGGAAAGCTCGTATTCGGAGGCATACGCCTACCAGATAGCTATGGCGCCGGGATGGTTTCCCCCGGAGCTCGTAAGTTTCGCGAAAAAGAAGGGCTGGTATGTGCCGTCCCAGAAGAGAAAACCGTAACCGCGAAAGCGGAGGTATTTGGAAGCCGGCGAGTCAGCTATTTGACTCTCCGGCTTTTTATTTGCTCACCAGCCCATAAAAACATTCCGTTGACAAGAGGGGGATAATATGATAAGGTTTTTTCAGAATTAAAGTTCAATGAACTTTTTGTCAAACCAATAATGTCGGAGGTAACATGATTGAGCTCGATTCGTCAAACGGCGCATCGATTAAACCCGATAAGGTTGTAGATTGGAGCGGCAACATGTTTGTTTTCGTGGACGATTCTCAAGTTTCGCGGGAAGAAAACACCAAAAGAGTGATAAGGGCCCTGAAGAAAGAATTGGGGGCCGTTCTGATTCATACCGAAAATCCCGTCTTTCAGAATTTGATGGACAAACAGGAAAGAGGAGATATGCTTTCGGCAGAAGAAAGAGGTTTGCTGGATGCTTTCCTTCATGAAGCATCGGCAGGGCTGTGAAGTTTTTCGGGAATATGAGTTTAATTCATTCATATAGGAGGAGAGAAGGCCATGTCCGCATGCCAGCAGTGCTTGGTGTCGCTGGTTAAGATCAATGGGGATCCGGAACGTTATGAATGTCCCGGGTGCAATAGGGTTTTTGACAGATACGGTAGGCAAGAAGGAAATCCGGATTTTGGAAAAACTCTCGAGCCTACTGTTTTCAGAGAAACCAAACCAAACCCGAGCATTCCCGCCAAGCCGCCCGCCAATCGAGTTCGTCGGCCAAAACTGAAAGCCGGTCCACGGCCGCAAGAACCGTATTTTCCGGCATAACGTTGGTTTCCGTTCCCCCCTCGGACGCCAACAATCGCCTCACCGTAGCACAGGGTGAGGAAATCCCGCTGCAACATGTTTTGCGGGATTTTTTATTTTTGGAGGCGAAATGTTTTTATGGTACGATTATTCCAGAATTCGGGTTCTGTATAACCCATTGAAAATTTGGGAGAGAAATCTCCAAAGAGCTTGGCGACTTGAGCGCCAAGTATGCTCCCTATTCCGGAGGTAGGTAGAGCGGAAAGAAGGACGGAGCGGAGCGGAGAGCATTGAAATACCCGGCGAGGACAGCATCCAACCCGGCAGTGGCCACCAGAACCAATTGGAACTGGTGGCATTTTATTTTG
>JAZDLT010000071.1:0-3019 GCA_043801735.1 Candidatus Liptonbacteria bacterium
TCACTTCCGAACAGCAGATAGCGGTCGGAGAATCCAAGACCTATGAATTCCGAGCAACGGTTCGTAACGCCACTGCTACCGGCGAATCTGTCGCCACCAGCTTATTGGGCGATACGACCGACTACATCACAGGAGACTTGGGGGAGATTTCTGCTAATCAAGTTATCCAGGACAAAGATGGAACGAATAATGCAGGCGATGATTCTGATTCTGGTGCTAATACATTTAATTTTATCTGGTCAGACATGTCAGCTATCCCGCACAACGATACGGCGGATGGCTCTGATGACTGGACGAACGGCAGGTACATCAAGATTGTCCCGACGGACACTCAAACGATGACTGTCCCTGGCTAAGAGTATTTGTGTAAAGATACAGAAAACCCCCGCATGGTGCAGGGGTTTTCTTGTCTTCTTGACGAATCAATAAAATATAGCGGGCGGACTTATCCCTTGACCCGCTAGGTGAGGATGGTATGAAGAATATGCCCGCCTTACTCAAACTTTTTGAGTGCGGCTTAAGGGTGTGTTCTTTTAACCTGACTTCCATCTGATGGAGGGAATATGAATGAAGCAAGCGTGAAAAGGCTCCGGGTACTGCATGATCAGGGGCGGTTTCTTAGACGGCAAGAAGCCCGAGAGATTCACGAAGGGGGCAAAAAGCCCCAGCAAAGAGTTCTTGAGGTGACCCCCCCTCCTCTCCCGAGCATTGAAAAGCAACTGGAGGGCTGGGACCATTTCTACAGCTTCTATTTTGGGATAAAGGCTGAATCCTTTTCTCTGCCTCTCCCGGAACAGAGGGGGGGGGGCTTACAGCTTTTTGGTTGTAAGACCTGCGACTATAAATCTAGCCGCTATCTTGGACACCGTACCTCGGTTCATGAAGTTTTGGAGTTTCTGCGATCCGGAGCTTCTGGCCCAAAAGCTTGTTCCGGATAGAGAAGGAAGGATCATTGTCGCAAAGAAAGCGATTGAGGGAGAAAGTTCTTCTCACGCTTGCCTTGAGCTGTTTGCGGAGGTCATGTCTTTCGGGGATCGGCTTCTGATGGGGCTGTTTCTCTTCAAGACAGAAGGAATGATTCTTGATCAGATTGGAATCACGGCTTGTTCTCAAATGAAGAACGGGGGCACACTCATTGTATTCTCTGACTCTGAAGGTAGAGTATGCGTGGATTGGGTGACTAAGCCAAACCCCGTTCTCAACATTCGGCAGGTGTTCTCGTAAGGCTCGCATGTTGATTTTTGTTTTAACCAACATGCGAGCCGCTCTTTATTTTGTAATTAACTCGTGGATTTTCCAGACATCTCCCGCTCCGATGGTCACGAGAAGGGTAGAATCATTAAGCTTGTCTTTCAGGAATTTGGCTACTTGCTGAATATTGGGAATATAGATGGCGTCACGGCCGTTTTTTTGTATCTCATGTACGACATCTTGGGCGCTAACCGAGCCGGATTGTTCGCGCGCCGAAGTATAAATATCCAGCACGATGGTATGGTCGGAATTCTGAAAAGATTGGCCGAATTCTTTTAAAAATTTCTGGGTGCGGGTGAAAGTGTGGGGATGAAAGACGGTCCAGATGGTCCGATCAGGATATGCTTCGCGGAGAGCTTCCAGAGTTGCCTTGATTTCAGTCGGGTGATGACCGTAATCATCAATGATGAGAGGATGCTCGCTTACTTTTTGCATTCGCCGGTGGGCGCCCGTGAATCCCGACAGAGATTTTTTAATCTGATCGTTATTCAAACCCAGCAGGCGGGCGGCAAGCACAACCGCGGTGGCATTGAGCTGGTTATGGCGGCCCAAGAGGGAAGTTGGAAATGAATTTTCGGAGACTTTGTATTCCGCGTGTTCGGAAAAGCCATAGCCGTAAGTTTTGCATTTGGCTTTTGAGGCAACAGTTCCGGCTTTCTCGTCATCAGTGCAATAGATCAAAAATCCATCCTTTGGGATGCGCTCAATAAAGTCAGAAAATACTTTTGCGTACTCCTGATCGGTCTTGAAAAAATCGGGGTGGTCAAGCTCTATGTTGGTAAGGATCACTCCGTGGGGGTGATAGTATTGAAGCTTGTTTTGGTATTCATCCGCTTCAAAGATAAAAAGTTCCGGTTCCTTGTTCAGGGGAATACCTGCCTGCCGAAGAGGCAGGTCCAAAACTTGCTGGCTGGTGGGTCCTCCGATGGCCAGAGCAGGCAAGCCGTTGGCCCTTGCCGTATAAGCGAGCAGATTGGCGGTAGTTGTTTTTCCGTGGGAGCCGCAAACTGCGATTGAACGGAATTTCTTGGTCAGATAGCCAAGCATCTTGGGGTATTGCCATACGGTTAAGTTGCGTTTCTTGGCTTCCTGAATTTCAATATTCGTGTCACCGTAAGAGGTGGAAGCGACTACAAGGTCTATATTGTCTTTGAGGTTGTCGGGTGAAAATTGGGGGTAGACGATTATACCGGCTTCCTTGAAATTCTTTTCATCAAGCAGAAAAAAAGAATCCGGCGCATCCGAACCGGAAACTTCCACGCCAAGGGAACTTAACGCCAGCGCCAACGCCGACATGCCCGTTCCTTTTATGCCTATCAAGTGGACTTTCTTTATATTATCCAGCATGAGGTATTTATACCAGAATAATTTTCAATTTACAATTTACAATTTGCAATAAATTTACAATTTTCCAATAAACGAATAAAACGAGCACCTGTCTGCGGACAAGTCCGAGCGGGGGCTTATGGAGTAGGAATATTAATAATTTTCATAGTATAATTAATAATATGCAGATTAATCCAAAAATCTTTAGGGCTTACGATATCCGGGGTGTTCACGGGACTGATTTTGATGATGTTTTTGCCTCTGATATTGCCAACAAGGTTGCCGTATTTTTAAACGCCAAATCTATTGTTGTCGGTTGCGATGCCCGTCCTTCTTCAGCCCCCCTTGCAGAGGCCGTGATAAAAGGCCTTAAAAGCGCCGGTGCGGAGGTTATTTTAATCGGTGAGTGTTCTACCCCCATGTTTTACCACGCTGTTATAAG
>JAZDLT010000014.1:0-13291 GCA_043801735.1 Candidatus Liptonbacteria bacterium
CCCGGCATCTCATCGCTTTCGGAGGCAAATACCCCGTTGCCGGTGAAGTGAAGATCGGGACGGCGCACCGAGAACTCATCCCGCGGCGGGAAGAGATAGAGATCGGCGAGTTCGGGATCCGGCAAATGCACTCCTGCCAGAAGTAGTTCTCTCACCTCTTCTTTCTCCCGCACCAACCGGGCCGAAACCTGTTCGAACACGCGAAACGCCAGAAGCACCTTACCTAACGCTTCGGCATCGCAGACGATCGGCTCCGGCGGAACCCGCAACCAGCTGATCGCACTACCGGGCGGGAGTTCCAGAGCGAAACCCTGCTCCACCATCGCCTCGGCCAGATTGGGTCCACTGTCTAGGTTTACTATGACATCCATCACTCCCGGCGGGAGCTTCACGTTCCGGGGCGGACTTTCTCCGCTACGCGGCAACCCCCAGGGGAATCTTCCCAGCGCCAAGCGTTCCTCGAACTTTCTCAAGAAGTCCGCGGCGATTTGCCGGGCGCAACCGGCTGGGTTCCGCATGGTTCCCTGACCGATTCTGACCGCCCAGTGGGCGCCCTGAGCCCAAACCGGGATTGTCTTCGCGTCGTCCGCCCGGCTTTGCGCTGTCGGCGAGAATCTCTTCCTGCCCAACCCGTGGTCGAACAACACCACCGCCGCAGCCGGATTGTGACCGTTTCCAAAAACGGCTTGAACCTCTGCCGTATTTTGGAATACCATGCAGTCCGCTTCCGGCGCACAATCGCGCAGGGAAGCTACGACTGCTTCGCTTACGGGGTTACCCCTAAGCGTGAAGATGAGGTTCGGACGAGAGAATGCCTGATCGAAACTGCGAGGGACGATGATCATCTGGCTACCTTCTCCTTCTTTGACTGTCTGACTGTCTGTGCCTATGACAAAGAGCTCCAGCGTCGTACTCATTTATTTCCGATGCTGGTGAGAATCAATGACTCTGATCAGCACCCGAACCCCAAAAACGAAACTCCCGGGCCAATGGTCCGGGAGTTAGGGGGAAGAGATTGGGTCTTACGAAATAATCACATCTTCCTAATTTCCGAACCGGGATTATCCAAAAAGGAAAAGTAATGGATATACCAAAAACCGCGCATCTTGCCGATTTCGCCATTGGAACGGATAGATTTTTTGGCCGATATCCCCACTTGAATCATGTTTTTGTATTATCTTGTTTGTATTATCTCGAACGAATAAACCCCGCTTCGTCCGGGGCTTGGTGGCTGAACAACTCACGTCTCCACTTTAGCTCACCCCGGAGAAAACGAACCATACCAATAATTCTGCAAAAAGCAAAACTTGGCGGACATATGCTTGCGGATGTAATGGGCGGTTCTGTTCATGAATGAATCTACTTCTCTAATATATCCCAAAAGCTTGATACGAAAATAGATTTTTGTGGATAACTTAATGTGGTTCTAGGCCTAATGGTTGGTGAGTCCGCGAGTCCTCCTTAGGAGGACTCGCGGCTCGAACTGGCGGGGACTATGGCGGAGTAATCAGCCAAAACCTTTCGACTCCCTGCGGCTCCCCCTGTCGCGAGAAAACTCGGGGCGACCCTTTTCCCGCAACGGGCGCCGGGTCGTTGCCTAGAACCGAAGCCGGCGCTTCCTTGTTGCGCCCTTCCTTGAGCTCTCCGAATCTCTCTTGGGGCGGAGCCCATGGCTTCCTTGCGTTTTCGTCTTTTTCCGACATAACACACCCTCCTTTTAAGGTGCCCAGGCACACGGACCATCCGCGTCCTGAGGGTTGTCTGCGACTTTTCCGTAAACAACCCTCGGGACACCAAAGCCCCCTCGGGCAGAGGGGGCTTTGGGTAAATCGGCACAAAAGTACCTAGCCTCCCCCACCCGGAATAATAAGCAAAACCAGCAGCAGGTAGCCGAGGCCAAGAGAGGTTGATCCAAATGGTTTTCGGGAATTGTTCTGATTCATATTAAATATCCTATGACTACCAATTTAAATCAGTTGGGTGATATGAGAAGAGATTTCTGTGGAAAACTTTTGACCCTATTTGCGTCCCCAAAATAAGTTCTCGCCGCCTATAATATAGAAGTCCTCTCCAAAAACGAAAGTCGTCCGCCCGCTCAAATATTATCCAATCTGGCAACGGCCTTTCTTTTCTCCTCGGGAGATAACTTGGTGCGCCAGACAGCTTTTTTCAGTATCCCGATGGCGTGATCGTAGGTCGGCCGATCTATTGGGTAGGGCGTGGCATCCTTGCCTCCGAAAGCGAAGCTGTAACGGGCCGGATCTTCGTAGGATGGTTTCGCGCCATAAATTACCTCTCCCACCAGCGCCAAAGCGCGTACGGTTTTGGGGCCGACTCCCGCAGAGGCCAGCATATTTTCATAGCTTTGTGGCCGCTCGTCCGTCAGTTTGATAAGTATCTTTTCCAGGTATTTGCTCTGACTAAAATTTTCTTGGACTACGGGATGGGTATGAAATTCGCGGGGCGCAAATTCCGCCAGAGTAAAAAGTTCTCCCTGCCTGTTGCCCAGCGTCATGGACTTTACCAAAGAAGAACTGTACTTGCGGAGTATGTTTATGTCTTTCATTAGGCCGCGATATCCGCCCGAAATCAGATCCACGCTCATTTGACGGCTACTTGCGCTCATTTTAGCGGTCATATTCAAAGATTCGTGAATTTCCGCGGCGGCGATGCCGGAGTGGGGTACCTCCACCAGGTTCCGGATATTTTTAGAGTACCAGTGATATCTGCGGGCGCTTTGAGTATTCGTATTCATGCCTTGTTGCACCACCGCCCAGGAGCCGGAACGACTGAAGAAAAAAGAGTGGTGATAAATCTGATAGCCGTCCTGGATTAAAGCGGAGTCCACCTTAGCGGCCATGCGAGAGTTGTATTCTAGGTTACTAACCACGCCGCCCGACAGGGCCAGCCGCTCGCCCCAAAACCTGATTTCATCCGGAGTTTTACGCGAAGTCCTGCCCTTCCCCCCGCAAATAAATATACCCAACTCTTTTTCTTTGCCCCGTATGGCCTCCTTGAGGGCGGCGGTTAGAATGGTGGTTAGACCGGAAGCGTTCCAATCAAAAGCCAGAACAGTACCCAGGGATTGGAACCAGACCGGATCGCTGATGCGCCGGATAAATTCTTCCGGACCCATCTCGGCAATAAGGATATCCAACATGTCTCCGCCCAGACGCACCATACGCTCAAATAGCCACTTAGGACAGCGGCCCTCATCTAGGGTAAATGTGGCTACGCCCCTGCGAAGCATTATCTTTGATATGTGCCCATTAGTTCCCCTTGGTCCAAAATATGATTCTGCATTCTTTTTTCTAATTCTTCCCGGGTGGCGCCAGAGGCAAGATCCGCCAACGGCTCATCTAGCGCAAAAACACGGAAGTAATAGCGGTGAGGTTTGCCCGCGGGCGGACAAGGTCCCATATATCCGGTTGCTCCGGAAGAATTCTTGCCGTGCGCAACCTCTGCCGGAAGTTCGCCCTCCGGAATACCGCCGGGGCGCGGGTTTATATCCCAGACCAGCCAGTGGGTATATGTTCCACCGGGCGCATCCGGATCACTCATTACGAGAACGATACTCCGAGTAGCAGTTGGAATACCGGTAAAGATTAATTCTGGACTAATATTCTCGCCCGCACAGGTAAACTTGTCGGGTATCGGCGCGCCCTCCGTAAAAGAAGGAGAAGATATCAACATGGTATTTTCAGCCGAAATTGAAATTTCAGTTTTATCGACCTTATAATATATGCTTCGTAAGGTCCAACCGCTCACAAATAAGACCGCTATGGCCAAAAATATCCAGTAGTGGAGCCTCATGCCTTTATTCTAGCCCCTGCCGCAAAAAACAAGAAATTTTTATATATCCCCTATCCCAGACGATTTATATATCCCGTTCTAGGTGTTTTCGGATCTGCCCAATTTAATGTCTTTAAAACTCCGGAATTTGCGCTTTGGCCACAATTTTTTAATCTTCGTTCTTTCAGTTTCCGACTTGAACCATTTGTTCACTTTCGGTTCGGGACGCAACGGCGTCGATTCCGCTTCTTGGGTCATAAAGTCGTCCAATTCGGAACGAATGAGGTTTAGCGCAATTTTGCCGCGCGACTTGGTAGTCCCGGGGTAACGCCAAGCGCTGATTATTTTTCTTTTCACGCCAACATCTTGAACCATAACCCATAACTCGTGAGGGTGATCTTTACTGCCCGCCTTTTGCATAAAAGCTATAGTTTTATCCGCCACCCCATCCTCAATCCGGGTGGGCGAATGAATTATGCGCAAAACGCGCGCATCAGACAGGCGATATTGGCGCATTTTGTTGCGAGAATGGAACGTCCAGACAACCTTCTTTGGTTTTTTAGGAAGAATGGCCATTGGCCTTTTTCTTCAATATTTCACCGGCTAGGCGGGCGGAATTATAGCGGTACGCGCAATATTCACACTCTGGCGATGGTTCGGGTAATTCTTCCGAATCGTAAACCTGGCGGGCCTTGAGGAGCGCATCCGGGATCCAATCGGAGTTACCCTCAAGGGGCTCCACGAAAATATCGAAGTTCAGCGCCTTCTGGCCGTTAGCCAGATTGCCGGCAAAACCGTCTTGCTTACTGACCCGCGCGAAAACAAAATATCCTATAGGTGAAACCTTATATCCGTTCTGTCGCAGAAGCCATTGGTAAATCTCCATCTGCACCGGATAGCCCTCGTGGATTTTGTGCTCTTTTGCGCCGGTGGCCTTGTAGTCAACCACCATTAGCTCCTCGGCGGGATTTATCCAAACGTCATCCACCGCACCAAAAACGGTGAAGTCCGATTCCCGGTGGTGATGCTGCACGCCAGTGAAGTTATGCCGCCAGACATCCATATGGGGAGAGTCGTACGGAATCGCATCTATACCCGCCTTGACCATGATCGGATGCGGTTTGCCCGTTTTGCGGTAAACGTCAAACTCTTGCTTCAATAGATAATCTATGGCGGAGTTAATGGTGTAGGGCGCCGGGGGCGGACGCTTGATTTTGTGCTTTACGTCCAACCAAAAACAGCGCGGGCACTCCAAAAATAAATCTATTTTGGAACGGGATACTTTAACCATTCATAGATTAAAACACCGATTTTGTTTTTACGCCATCTTTCCCGCTGTATTATGCCTCCGGATGGAAAATTCTGACTATGTGGTCGTAACCCGGGACCAGGTCGTAGTTGTATATGTCGTGCGACAAAATCCAGACAAACTCATCCGCCTCCCAATTTAAGTGTAATTCCTTCTTTAAAATAACCGCTCGCAACGGATGGACGATCCAGTCCTTGGAATATCTCTTGTCTTCCGCCCTAAAGGATTCTCCCAATTCTATGGACTGGATATCTCCGTCGCTTAATCCCAATTCTTCCTTGATTTCGTCCTTGAGCTTTTCTTCCGGACTTTGGCCGTCATCTAAAAAACCGGAGATGCCGCTCCAGTACCCGGGATAATAACTCAACCGTTGGCTGCGACGAACCAAGAGCATCCGCCCGGCGCATTCCACTAGGCTGTTTATCACGGGGGCCTCCCGAATATCGGTGTAATCCGTCTGTCCCGGCCTTGGTTTGAATTTTTCTCTTTGCTCTTCTGTCATCCGGGTTGTATGTTGTTAGTCGTAAGTTGTTGGTTTTTCCTGCGCGGCCTCCTTAGCCAGCTTTTACGAAGCTCCTCGAAAATAACTATAAGAAAGGCCACCGAGAAAGACCAGACCCATTCCTGCCAATTGAGCGGTGCCAAGTCCAATATTTTTTGCAAAAATGGAGTGTAAACTGCGACCACGTGAATCAGTGCCGCCAGTATTACGCCGCCCAATAAAAACTTATTTTTCCAGGGGACCTCTTCAAATACGGATCTCCCGACAGAATGGCAGTTCCATCCGTTCAGCCACTGGAACATGGCCATTACGGTAAGAGTGATAGTCCAGGCGCGCACCATGTCCGTCTGGTAGAGCAAACCAAAAGACAATAGTCCGCCGAAAGTCATGACCGCGGACATTATGAACATTCTTATCAAAAATGTTCGATCTATAAAGAATTTATTTCGCCGCATTGGGTTGTTTAAGAGCAGATCCCGCTCCTTCGATTCCAGGGCCAGCGCAAAAGCAACAAAAGAATCGGTTACTAGGTTCATCCATAAAATCTGCGGAGCGGAAAGCGGAATTGGCCAGCCCAAGATTACGGCACCCAAAATAACCAGTGCCTCGCCCAAGCTGGTAGAAAACAAAAAAAGGATGACCTTCTGGATGGTGGCGTACATGTTCCTGCCCTCCTCCACCGCGGAAACGATACTCCCGAAATTATCGTCCAGAAGAACAATGTCTGCCGCTTCCCGCGCGACCTCCGTTCCTATCTTACCCATAGCTACGCCTAGGTCAGCGGCCACGAGCGAAGGGGCATCATTCACTCCATCTCCGGTCATGGCCACAATCTGACCATTTTTACGATAAGCATCAATTATCTTCATTTTATTTTCCGGCGTAATTCTCGCGAAAACACTTGTCCTTTTAATGCGCTGCTGAAGTTCGTTTTCGGAAAGATGCTTCAAGTCCTCATCCGTAATCACCTCGTCCCCGTGTTGCCAAATGCCCGCCTCTTTGGCTATGGCTATGGCGGTTAGTTTTGCATCCCCGGTTATCATCACCACCCGAATACCGGCCAACTTTGCTTTCATCATCGCCTCCGGCACCTCCGGCCGAAGAGAGTCCTGGATGCCGAAAAGGCCGACCAAAACCAATCCCGAAACCTCGATGTTCTCTCCCTTGCGCGAGATAGGCGTCTCTTTATACCCAAAGGCAACCACTCTTAAGCCCGCTCGAGACATGTGATGAAAAACTCCCTCGATCCTCCCTCTCTTCTCTTGACTCAACTCTTCCGGCTTGCCGTTTTCAAAAATTTTTGCGCCCAAAGGCAGAACGGATTCGGGGGCGCCCACTACCGTAATAAATTGCCTGCTGTTTCCTAAATTATGAGCGGTCGCGTGATATTTCAAACGATAATCAAACGGTATTTCCGCAATCAAGGGTGTCTCCCGTTCCACATCATCCTTATCGAAACCCATTTTAGTTGCGAGCACGAACATGGCCGCCTCCGTGGGATCTCCGGAAACCCGCCAACTTTGGTATTCCTCGGAGTAAGCCGTACGGGCATTTGCGCAAATTACCGCTATCCTGCCCGCAAGAAGCAATTCGGGATGGCTGGCGGGCGTGACCGTGTTGCCGTCCAATTTTATCTCGCCTTTCGGCTCATAACCGGCGCCAAGAACGTTGAACATCTTAGCGTCAATATAAATGCTGCGGATGACAAGCTCATTGCAGGTCAATGTGCCGGTTTTGTCTACGGCTATAATCTTTGCCTCGCCCAATGCTTCCACTGCCTGAAGTTTTTTAACCAGGGCGTTGTGTTTGGCCATCCGCCAAACTCCGCGCGCCAGAATCAAAGTTAAAACTATGGGTAACCCTTCCGGGATAATCGAAACCGCTAAAGAAACCGTAACCGCAAACATTTCCGAGAGGGGTCTTCCCATAGCCAGACCCAAACCCAGCAGCCCAACACTGAAAATACCTATGCTCCAAATTAAATATTCTGAAAACTTGCGAATATTGCGCTTCAATGGGATTTCCGTATCGATCTTAGAAATTGTCTGACTAATCAACCCGAGATACGTACCCTGTCCGGTGGCGATCGCGACCGCCTTACCCCGTCCGCTCGCGATACCGGTGCCCTTAAAAAGCATGTTGGTCTGGGCAGATATCGGGGCATACTGGTCAGGAGAATATTCCGGGTCCTTATGCACCGGACGCGATTCCCCGGTAATAGATGCCTCTTCTGTGCGTAAGGTGCTTGCCTCTATAAGACGTGCGTCCGCTGGCACCTTGTCTCCTTCATGCAAAAGAATAATGTCTCCCCTCGCCACTTCTCGATCCGGAACTATGACTTCCTTACCGTCCCGGATCAGGGTGGTGGTAGTGGTGGTAAATTTACGCAAAGCCAGCATGGCGTTTTCCGCCCGACCCTCTTGAATAGTCCCTACTATCGCATTGAAAACAAGTACCAGCACAATCAATGAACTATCAATAACTTCGCCCAACGCAAAAACCACCAGCGCCGCGATAATCAAAACGTAGATAAGCGGACTCTCAAACTGACGTATAAATATTCTGATCCAGCCCTCTCTTTCGCCCTCCGGCAACTCGTTCGGGCCATCTTCCGCTAGGCGCGATTTCGCTTCCAAGGAAGACAAGCCCAAACGGTAGTCCGTATTTAATTCTTTCTCTATTTCTGGTAAGGGCAGCTTGTGCCAGATCATTTAGGACTTGGCCTCGGGTGTTATGATTTTCGGAAAAATATCCAGAAGCGAGGCAAGCAGGGCCAGCACTATCGGGCCAACCAGAAAACCAATGGCCCCAAATACAGAGATGCCCCCGATAACGCTTAGAAGAATAAATAGGGGGTGTAGTTTGGTGCCGTATTGCATCAGCTTCGGACCCAAAAAGTTGTCTATCAGCCCGACCGCCACGGTGCCCCAGATAACCATGCCCAAGGCGGAACCTGTGGAGCCAGAAATGAAGAGATATGCTACTACCGGTATGATCACAAGCGCGGTGCCAAAGGTGGGCACGAGCGCTGCGATAATGGTTATTGCCGCCCAGAGCGCGGGGCGTGGCACACCGAATATGGTGAAGCCAACTCCGGATACAACACCCTGAATGACCGCTATCGCCAAAGCTCCCAGCACGACTGATTTTATGGCGCGGGCAGTGTGGCGAAAAACCTCCTCCGCATAGTCCGGGTGGATAGGCAAGGTCCTCATCAGTTGGAGACGGAATCTTTCTCCGTCTTTAAGAAAATAATAGAGCCCTATCAAGCTAATAAAAAGCGTAAAAAGAATATTCGTAATCTCCTGGAAAATACTACCAAATTGACCAACCAACCAATTTAGGGACTCCCTTACGTATCTATCCAATTCCGCACCCGTCACGGAGGGCAGAAGTTGCCCGATTTTGGTTTCGGAAATATGTCTGATGAAATTACCCGGGTCGGCCTGACCTTGTGCTAAACCAACATAGAGCGCGGTGGCCTGATTGAATATCTCGCGCGCAAAGTATCCGAGGGGCACAAAAACGACTATTAACACCAAAAGCACCGTCGCCAGAGAGGCCAAAAATTCCCAGCGCAGAAACACCTTCAGAAACTGATATACCGGACGGAATGCCGCGGCAAAAGTGAGCGCCAGAACCAGCGCGGTTACACTCGGCCAGAAAATATATCCGGCAAGTAGAATAACGACAAATAAAACCGCAAAATAAAAAGTGTTTTCTACTCTGGATTGGAACATTGTTTCAATTATATCATTCCCAGACCATTCCAGCCACCGCCGCAATTCTTCCTTCTTTTTCTCCAATGTTGCGCGCGGAGCGGTAATGCGAGAAGTATTTTTTACTGGCCGCCGTATCTATTCGGCTCATCTCAATCCTGCCCGAGACAACCCCCATTTCTTTAATTTGGGCAAGGTTATATCCCACAAGATCTAACCCAAATTTGTTCTTGACTACCGGGTTAATAAACCCGGGCCAATCCAATTTCCTTTCGGCTATCTCCGCCCCCGAAAGTAAGTAGGATCCCTTGTGGATGGCTGGACCGATACCAATAAATAGGTCGGGAGGATTCGTGCCGCATTCTTTTTTCATTTTCTCTATCACCAACTGGATGAATCTTTTGTCCGTGTTACGCCAGCCCAGATGCGCCAAACCCAGGACTTTCATTTTGGGATCATAAACGACTATCGGCAGGCAATCACCAATCAGTAAAAACGGAAAGATCCCGTCCTCCGCGGCTATAAGCGCGTCTGCCTTATATCCCGCCACGTCTGGCAAAACACCCTTGCCACCGTCACCCTCGTCTACGAAAACTATGTCTGTACCATGCTGGATCTCCATTAAGACCGCCCGTCTGCCCTCTGTGCCGAGTTCTTTCAAAAAATTTTCACGATTTTGATAAACCTCCTCCGCCTGACCAAATCTTACCGCCATATTCCCGTCCGATTTATCCGAAAAGGCATGCAGAAGTCCCGGCAATTTGGAAAATTTGGGGAGCTTATACATGTATGTGTGTTAGAGGATTCTTTTGCTTCTCAAAAACACCCTTGCGCGGAATACGATTACCTGCCAAAGCATGCGCGCCATAATTTTATACTTTCTTAAACGCCAGAACATGAACCTAGAAGAATTCTGTTTTATAGCATTTATCGCAGTAAATGATTTCCGGCCGATCCGGCGGGAAGGTCGTTTCGAACTCCTCCGGGCACTGGCCAGCATGGAAGTGTTTTACCTTGTCGCATGCGCAACGCCGGTGCCAAAGCCTAAAATTGTTCCGCCAAACAAGCCTCTGTGCATCCCTGCAGTTTGAGCAAACTCGGGGTAAAGCCAGATTCATCGTCCGGTGGAACTCTAGTTCATTGGGCGAAATACGGAAAGCCGTGATGCACTGCTCGTCGCACTTGCCCCCACATAAGCAGCCGATAGTCTGCTCTAGAATGGAATCGTTCGTGTCGCGAATATGCTCGGGCATATCTGCAGCACGGAGCGTTATCTGATATGTGCGCGGCTGCGGATCCTGCCAGCGCCAGCCTTCCGACAATACCGCCTCCTTAGTCTTGGGATAGAACGGGAAACCGAATGTTTCATTGTAAGCATAGGCGGAAAGTTCGGTCGGGAAGAATTCCCCGAATTTGTACACGCGCCCCTTTTTGTCGATA
This sequence comes from Candidatus Liptonbacteria bacterium, assembly GCA_043801735.1. Classification (GTDB taxonomy): domain Bacteria; phylum Patescibacteriota; class Minisyncoccia; order UBA6257; family 2-01-FULL-56-20; genus JAHFLL01. Next base: position 10,763 of record JAZDLT010000014.1, read on the forward strand.
TACGGCATCTCATCCATATGACGTCGAATCTGGGCGGTAAGTTCTACATACTCCCCACGCGAGTATTGTTTGTTTAGAATGCTATATCTCTTGTTCCGGACGGACACGCAACCGAAAACATCCGAAGAATTATGGGCCCAGTCGCAATACCATGTGTCCTGACAGTTCCCCCCGCCGGCGGAAAAAAAGCATCTTTGAGTGTTGCCCGTTACCCCGTACGTTTCGTAGTTTAATTCCGTGGTTACCCCGCCCGCACTGACGTCCTGGCTGTCTCTTAAATTAAGCCCCCCTCCGTAGATATTTTTACAATTTTCTACGCCATCCAAGGCAATAAAACAATTTTGACAGTTCTTGGCATTCCGGATGATATCCCCGGTTACATTCTGGCAACTTATGACGTGCGAAGAACGATGCGGCACGGAAAAATAAAGAGCCCGGAACTTGCGCTTGGCTTCCTCTAGTTTTTTATAACTGCCCATATCCCACTCCTTCAGTCGGGCAAAATAATCTACCTTGGATAATTGTTCATTGAAAAGGCAGTATTTCTGCTTGCGTAGATTGATGCAACCGAAGCAATCGCTGCAACTCACACAATTGTACAAGAAGGTAGAATCCAGGCACTCATCCGCGAAATAGCCGAAGCCGACCCGGTATAGCCGGTTGGAGTGGAGTGACTCATAAGCATGATCCGAGTTGTCCGTCAGATAGCAGTCAAAACAGTTTTGGGACAATAATAGTCCATAGCAATTTTCTGAGTATTCCGAGTTGTAGCTCCAAAACACATAGTAGCAATTTTTTACGCCCTCGCAGCCGTGGCTGTATTCGCTGTTCACTAAATTATTGCCCGTTAGAGCGGGCCGGGGGACCGCCTCTAAAAGCGTCTGGTATTGAGCGAAGAATGGCTTGTTGAAATCATATTCTTGTCCATATGACATCGGATCCCACTTATCCGACTTGTAGCAATCACGACAATAGATAGTGAAGGGGCCACCCGGCGCGTGCACTGTTACTACGGCCTTGCCACACAAGGCGCACGTACCACGATACAATAAATGATACTCCCGCCATGCCATACGCCGCATATTTCTGCATTCCGGACAAAAAGTCGGCGGCGGGATGTTGATTTTCTCGTAGAATCTAAAGTCCTCCGGTTCTATGACGAAATTATTATGACAATTTTGACAGGTCTTGGTTTCGGAATTCATATTTCACGTTTTATGTTTCACGCTCTACGCTACTTCCGCGTTGTAACAAGATTCACAATACACGATTTCAGGTCGGTCGGGGGCGTAAGTAGTGCTGATCGTTTTACCACACTTGGCGCAAAAACGTTCAAATAATTTTAATGGCCCGCGAGACGTGATTCGTTCACGATGTCTACAAAAAAAGCATTTCCTTGGAATCGGCACTATTAGTTGTTTATAAAGCCGAAGTTCTGTCGGTATTATTTTATAATTCCTACCACAAGAAATACAAGCCAAAATCTCCTGACATATACCTTCATTAACGTCGTTTATGTGATCCGGAATCTGATTACATGAAAGCGTTTCTTTGCCCGTCGTAATTTGAACTTCATCTTGCCACGGCATCCCATATTTTTTCGCCTGCTCTGGGGTAAGGGGCATATTATCTTGCCCTATTGTTTCGTTATATGCACACATCGCGAGTTCTCTCGGGAAGGACAGTCCGTATATTCCCTCTGATTTGAGTTCTTCTACGATTTTTTGGTATGTCCCGTCATACTCGCTCTGGCTATACGGCCGATTCAAAATACAAAGTTTGGCGTTACGGAGCCCGTCGCACCCGATACAAAAATTGGATTGTTTCAGTGCGATAGAATATTCGATGTTTCGGGAGTTGTCGCAACTGACACACCCGATGCTGCGGCTCGTGTATCCAACCCCTACAGTTTCCAAAAGAAGTTCCGAGTCGTATCCAAATCCGACCACATCATATGAGTCGCGCGTGTTTTTCGCAAAGTACATAAACTTTCCATTCTCTGCCCTGGCGACCTCAAAAGAGTTTCTTATGTTTCTAGTTTCAAACAAAAAATCTCCGGTTGAATCAACTGTTTTTAGATTGACACTCGCCCTATGAGGAAGTCCTAGTAAGAGATTGTTAAATTGCTTTTTGAAATCTTCTGTCGCCCCATAGCTTCCTCTTATTTCAGAAACGCGGTTTTTGTATTGTTCTCCGCTCAACTGTTTATTCATAAAAAGATATTTCCCGTGACGAATATTTACGCAACCAAAACAATTTATACAACCCGAGCTTCCATACAGAAACGAAGAATCAATACAACCCTCAATGTTCTGTGAAAAGGAAACGTTTACGCACCTCTCTCCGTTTACAATTTCGTAACACCTCTCCAGCTCCACGCCAAAATAAACATCCCCGGTCAAGCGCACCGCACGCACCCCCCGGCAATACATCGAATCTTCTCCTTCGCCACTATTAAAATACAGGTAGCAATTTTTCGTGCCACCCTTACCGCCTGCGAAATTTATATACTCACTATCTATGCTGTTC
>JAZDLT010000022.1:0-11805 GCA_043801735.1 Candidatus Liptonbacteria bacterium
CAAAACCCCCGCGCCAGCGTATAGCAAATAGCAAAGAGCGTATAGTAAAACCATATGCCATTAGCCATATGCCATTAGCTCCGCTAGTTGAGGGCGGCGGTCAGGAGTTCGGATTGCGCTCCGGGACGGAGAATGTGCCGAATATTGTGGGTTTGGCGGAAGCGTTGCACATCTCGGAGGAAATAAAGACACGGGAGTCCGTGCGGATCCGCGACCTTAGGGATTACTTATGGCAGGGCATCCGAAAAATTTACGAAAAGGCGAGGATAAACGGTCCTGCGCCAGACGGAAAATCAAGAGATAGGCGCCTGCCCAATAATCTGAACGTTTGGTTGCCCAGTATCGGCGCCGAGGAGGCGGTTGTTTTTCTGGACTTGCATGGCGTGGCTGTCTCGGCCGGTTCGGCTTGTGCCGCGCGCTCCACGGAACCGTCCCATGTCCTTCTTGCGATGGGCATGGACGAAAAACGCGCCCGGCAAAGCATCAGAATCTCTCTGGGACGCCGAACCGCCAAGAAAGAAATTGACACAATGATTCAAATTGTCGGAAAATTGGTAAGAAGGATGAAAGATAGGCGTCGGATATAATGTATTAACAAAATATAATAGGAACATGCACGAACCAAATAATAAAAATATCAGGATCGTTTGGCTTGCGGCAGTGGTTTTGGCGATAGTGATTTTAATCGCGCCTCAAGCCAGGGCGGGTTTTTGGGGAGATGTTTGGCAGGGCATAAAGAATAATATTGCTCCCGGGGGCGGTGGCCAAAACGTTGAGACATCGGAAGGCATTCCCGCGCCGAAACAGGAAGAAGAAAAAAAGGCCCAAGCCCAAGAGATTCCTCTTTACAAGCCCGCGCTGGATTATGAAAAGGCAATCGTGGCCGCGGTCAAAAAGTCCGCGCCGGCGGTGGTGGCGATTACGGTTTCCAAAAACGTGCCCACCCTGGAAAATTGCAAAATCAGCCCTTACAGTCCCTTTTCCGACCTGCCGCCGGAATTCCAGGAATTTTTTGGCGGCGGCTTGCCGCAGTTTAACCGGCAGGAGTGCGAACAAGGCACCAAACTCCAAGAGGTGGGCGGGGGCAGCGGCTTTATTATTTCTACGGACGGATTGATTTTGACCAACAAGCACGTGGTGGCGGATACCAAGGCAACTTATACGGTATTTACCAACGACGGCAAAAAGTACGATGCCAAAGTTCTGGCGCGCGATCCCCTTAAAGATTTGGCCGTGTTAAGAATAGAAAAATCAAGTTTACCCATAGTGACGCTGGGGGATTCGGACAGTATTGAACTGGGCCAGACCGCGATTTCTATCGGTAACGCGCTCGGTGAGTTTCGTAATACGGTCTCGGTGGGTGTGGTCTCCGGTTTGGCGCGCACTGTGCAGGCCTCCGGTCCGGGCGTGGGCACGGAAACCATTCATGGTGTTATTCAAACGGACGCGGCCATCAATCCGGGTAATTCCGGCGGTCCGCTCCTCAATCTGAAGGGTGAGGTTATCGGCATAAACACGGCAGTGGTTTCCGGTGCGCAGAATATCGGTTTCGCGATTCCCATAAACGATGCCAAGCGTGACATTCAGTCCGTCAAAAAGACCGGCGAGATACAGTCCGCCTACCTGGGCGTGCGCTATATAGGCGTTACCTCTGCCTTGAAGGAGAAGGAAAAATTATCGGTGGATTACGGCGCGCTTTTGCGCGGCGGTGCGGACGGACCCGCGGTGACTCCGGATTCACCCGCCCAGAAAGCCGGACTTTTGGCGGAAGACATAATCTTGTCCCTCAATGGCAAGAAAATTACCACGGAACAGCCCCTGGGCGCTCTAATAACCAATTACGGGATAGGCGACACGATCACTCTGGAAGTAAGAAGGGGAGAACAAACACTAACCGTCAGGGCGACCCTAGCCAAGCGGCCAACAGAATAGATTACCCCATCCCATTGGCAGTCCATTGACAGGACTGACAATATTCCTTAGGATTAGTTTCAAAATCAAATATTAAAATGTAAAATTAAGGCAGGTTTATCTTGCTAACCGATTTTTGCATTTTGATCCACAAATCTTATTTAACTCCATGCCCAATTTTCACCGTTTCACCATTAAGGCCCAGGAAGCATTGCAATTCGCCCAAGAAAAAGCTGCGGAAAAAAATCATGGCGAACTTAGAGCGCTGCATCTTTTGCTCTCCCTGCTGTCGGATGGACAATCTTTGGTCCAGCCCGCTATGGCGCAAGCGGGGGTGAATCTGGAGAAACTCCAAAACGACGTAGAGGCGCAAATAGACCAATTGCCTAAAATCGTGGGCGGCTCCACGGTGGGGCAACTCTATCTATCCCAAGAAGTCATGCGGGTTTTGGACCAGTCCGCCAAGGTGGCAGCCCAACAGAAAGACGAGTTTATCTCCTGCGAGCATATCTTGCTTGCGATTTTGGATATTCCTTCCGCGGCCCAACGTATCCTGCAGGAGTTTGGTCTGCGGCGGGATACCGCCATAAGAATCCTGGCCCAGTTGCGAGGTTCCGCGCGGGTAACGGACGAGACCCCGGAGACCAAATATCAGGTGCTCGAAAAGTACGCGATTAACTTAAGCGATAAGGCCAAAGCGGGACAATTGGATCCGGTCATCGGCCGGGACGAAGAATTACGCCGCTTGATCCAGGTGCTTTCCCGCCGCACCAAGAACAATCCCGTTCTGATAGGCGAGCCGGGCGTGGGCAAGACCGCTATCGTGGAGGGTTTGGCCCAGAAGATTTTGGGCGGAGAGGTGCCGGAGACACTTAAGGATAGGCAAATTCTGATGATGGATTTGGGCGCGCTCATAGCGGGCACCAAGTTCCGGGGCGAGTTTGAAGACCGCCTTAAAGCGTTCATCAAGGAAATTAAAAACTCTCAAGGCAAACTGATACTTTTTATAGACGAAATTCACACCATTGTAGGCGCGGGCGCGGCGGAGGGCGCAATAGATGCCTCCAATCTGCTGAAGCCGGCTCTGGCGAGGGGAGAATTGCATGCCATTGGCGCGACCACCATCCGGGAATACCAACGCTATATCGAAAAGGATCCCGCCCTGGAGCGACGCTTCCAGCCGGTCATGGTGGAGGAGCCGGGCATAGAGGACTCCATCGCGATTCTGCGGGGGCTTAAAGAAAAATATGAAATACATCACGGCTTGCGCATTTCGGATGAAGCCATTGTGGCGGCCGTAAATCTTTCCGCGCGCTATATTACCGACCGTTTCCTGCCGGACAAGGCGGTGGATCTGATTGACGAAGCCGCCGCCGCCCGCCGACTGGAGAGCGAGAGCTTGCCCACCGAAATAAATCGGGTGCGGCGAGAGGTTACCCGTCTGGAGGTGGAGCGCCAAGCGCTCAGTAAAGAAGGCGGGGCGCCCGGCAAGGCGCGCCTGAAGCAAATTGACGCGGAGCTTACCAAGCTCAAGGGCGAAAACGAGGAGCTTTCTTCGCGTTGGCGCACGGAGAAGGTTAAGTTCGAAACCCTGCATCAATTGCGCCAAAAACTGGAAAATCTGAAACGGGAGGTAGAAGTGGCGGAGCGTGAAGGCAACCTGGAGAGGGTGGCGGAGATTACCTACGGCGAGCTGCCTCAAGCCCAGAAGGACTATGAAAATTACGAAAAGAAACATTTCTCCTCCAAGGGAGGATCCTCCTCCGGGGGAAGCGAATCCAAAAAGACGAAAAGGTCCGAGGAGGCGCACTTCCTGAAGGAGGCGGTGGATAAAGAGGACGTGGCGGCCGTAGTTGCGCTCTGGACGGGCATCCCGCTTCAAAGAATGATGGAATCGGAAGGGGAAAAGTTGACCAAGATAGAAAACGTACTGCGGGAAAGAGTGGTGGGCCAGGACGAAGCCATTAAGGCGGTTTCTTCCGCTCTGCGCCGCGCTCGGGCCGGCCTATCCGATCCAAGTCGTCCCCTGGGCTCCTTTATGTTTCTGGGTCCGACCGGAGTCGGCAAGACCGAGTTGGCCAGAGCGCTCGCGGAGTTTATGTTCAACGACGAAAAAGCCCTGGTGCGCATAGATATGTCGGAGTATATGGAACGTCATTCCATCAGCCGCCTAATCGGTTCTCCGCCGGGTTATATCGGCCACGAGGAGGGCGGACAACTGACCGAAACGGTGCGCCACCGTCCCTATGGCCTGATCTTATTCGATGAAATAGAAAAAGCCCATCCGGAGGTATTTAATTTGCTCTTGCAGATACTGGACAACGGCCGATTGACCGACAGTAAGGGTAAAACAGTTAACTTCCGTAACGCGATTATTATTATGACTTCCAATGTGGGCAGTCAGCATTTGCGTTCCACCGCCCGGCTAGGTTTTCGAGGGGATGGCGACAGTGAGCACGAAGCGGACGCGGAGGACTACCGGAGCAAGGTAATGGAAGCGCTAAGACACGGCTTCCGACCGGAGTTCCTGAACCGCATTGACGAGGTGATTGTGTTTAATCCGCTTTCTCCTCAGGAAATAGAAAAAATAGTGAATATCCAATTTCGTCTGATAGAAGAGCGTTTATCCGAAAAGAATATTAAAATAACCCTGGACCCGGCCGCCAAGAAGTATCTGGCCAAGGAAGGGTTTGATCCGGATTTCGGCGCCCGTCCCCTGAAGCGCCTGATGCAGAAAGTTATTCTGGACGGTCTGGCGGATAAAATTATCCGGGGGGATCTCAAAAACGGTGGAAAAATTAAGGTTAATCTCAAAAACAATACCCTGGTGGTTGGTGGCTAGAGCTGCGGCTCTGGGTCTGGCCTGGTGGTTTTTGCCATACGGGTGGTTTGGGGTTGTCGCCCTGCTGCTTTATTTCCTGCCCTTTTTCCAGCCCGCCCGGACGGCCCTGCCGTTTTTGGTGCTTCTCGCGATAACGTTCTTTTTGCCGGAACCGAATGTTTGGATGGCCCTACTTCTTTCCATCCTCATGTTTCTGATTTTGGGAGTAAAGGACCTACTGCTTGTCAATCGCGCCTCCGCCAGTGAAGCGCTTTTCTTTACGCTGGTCTTCGTGATGCTTTTGGTATTTTTTAATAATTTCGGCCACTCCGGTCAGGCGGGATTCTGGTTTTACTTATTCAGTATCCCCGCGATTTCTTTCTTCCTGCTGAATCATCTGATGTTCCATTATGGCGGAACGGAACTTTCGCCTACCCGCCGCGCCGTAAGAACAGGAACACTCTCTTTCTTCCTGTTGCAATTGCTTTGGATCGTTTCCATCCTGCCCATGAATCCCTACTTACAAACCGGACTGGTTCTGGTTTCGCTCGTGACTGCGGTCGAGATCGTTTTGGAACAATCCCGAAGTGCGCTCTCCCGCCGCGGAGGATTATTTTTCTTTTCGGTTTGGTTTGTGGCGGTGGTTCTAATTTTGACGGTTAATTCCTGGTCTATTTGGTCTGGGAGCGGAATGTAGCCGGAGGATATTGCGCCTCTGTGCCGTTAAGGATATTATCGGGGCGTACCATGGCAAAGAAAATAGAAAAAATAGTTCTGCCGGTGGCGGGTATCGGTAAACGGTTGCAACCCCTCACCCTTACCACCCCTAAAAATCTTATTCCCTTGGCGGGCAAGCCGATATTGGAGTACGCGTTAGATGAAGCGCGCGCTGCCGGTCTAAACGAGGTCATTTTGATAATCAGTCCCCAGCATGTTGCGCAGTACGAGGAATATCTGAAGGCTGCCCGGGCGAAATATCCGGAGTTGAATTTCCGTTCACGCGTTCAGCAAGAACCCCTTGGTCACGGCCATGCCATCCTGCAGGCGGCGGATTTAATAAGGGGAGAACCGTTTCTGATGCGTTTTTGCGACGACATAATTTTGGGCGGCGAACCAACTTTGGCTAAGTTGATGGATCTGTATTACAAAACCGGGCGGGCGGCGGTGCTCTTAGCTCGCGGCCCTAAAGAAGAGATTATGAGGTATGGAGTTGTTGTGGGTGAGCCAGTCCCGGGTCAAAAAGGGGTGCATCGCATAACCAATGTGGTTGAAAAACCGCCCGCAGATAAGGTGCCCTCCGAACTGTATGTGGTGGGCGGTTACGCTCTTGGTCCGGAAATTTTGGAGAACCTGATTGGCGCTTCTCAAAAAATGGAGCAAAAGGCGGACGCCCTGCCGGTCTATGCCGGCATAGACGTGGAGTTTAATAAGGGACTCCCAATCTACGGTTGGGAGTTTACGGGAGATCGTCTGGATTGCGGCACTCTGGAGGGGCTGGACAAGGCGGAGCAATACATGAAGAACCGACCACTAAAAACTAACGACTAACAACGGGGACCGACAAACAACTCACCACTAACTACTTACAACACGTAGCTTCTCCAGAGAGTTGCGGTTGTCGGTTGTTGATTAATTCTGGTCGTTAGTTGTTGGTGGTAGGTTGCTGGTAGTCAGTGGTTGGTTGTCGGTTGCAAGTTGTTGGTCGCCCGGCAGGAATTGCCGGGTTCTTGATTTCCTGCCGGGCGTGTGCCATAGTATTGCCGAATTAAGGCGATGCCAGAAATAAGTAGAGAACAAGCATTCGGCAAAAAGGGCTTTGAGATTGCTTATGCAACCTTCCGTATTGCCGCTGGTCAGGATTCGGCAATAAGATCAGCCCTGCATGCCCACGCCATAGGTATAATGGAATCGGCAAGAACCCTAAATAAGACCTCTTTTGATAATCATCTTGCCGGATTAGGAAGCATTTTAAAGATAATTGCCGAATCTGGACTAATCCGGCAAAATCATGCTGACCTTATCATTGCCGAATTACAAAATCTTAACTCGGCAATGAATTCGGCAATTTTGCCGAATTCGGCAACAGAACCGGAAATCGGCAAAATCTTTACTCCCTTGCCGAGACAATTCGGCAATCCGGCAATCCGGCAAAGAGAACCAAGGGAACAAAAAACAGTAGTCCGGAGCCAATTTATGCCAGAAATCAAATCCGAAGCCGGATCAGAGACCAAAGAAGTTGGAGATTCACCCAAGAATAGCCCCGAGGCCAACGTCCGTCGAGAGGCGATTCTAAGCAAAATCAGGCAAGTAGGCGACTGCCGTCTACGAGACATCCAGGAGGCCCTGCCGGATATCAGCGACCGCACTTTACGCTATGACATTCAAGAGTTAATGGCTTCCGGGGAGGTGGAGCGCGTTGGGGGAGGGGGCCCAGCTACCCATTATCGGGTTAGGCGCAATATCGCCGCTGTCTCTATGTCGGAAGAGGCCCCCGGGGTTCTGGGCGGTCCGCTGCCGTAACCTTTGTCTCGGGGGCACGTTTCATTATTTACCACATCGTCAGGTTTGATTTTTTGGTGTGGGGCGGGTATAATCCCGGTATTGTCAAATGATTAACGGCCTTCGGGCCGCCCGGATTCGGAAGTGAGGCCAAATCCAGGGAGTAATCGCGAACATCGCGAATTGGGGCAAATAACGCGAATTGGTTTCCATTGAATTCATTCGCATTATTACATCCCCGATTAGCGTTATTGGCGATAACTCTACTGCCCCCTCGCTTCCAAAGCGAGTTTTTTGTTTATCCGGGTCTTTCATTGTTATCACAGGTCTTCGTTCAGCTGTCCATCTGACCAACCTCACAGGTTAGTAGACGGGTCGATAGCGGGCGGAATCACCTTTCCCGAAAAAACAAAAAAAACGAAATTACAAGTAATTCAGTAAAAGATGAGCAAAAAATTAGTTTCCATAGCGCTCACGGCTATGACCGTTTTGGCCATAGTTCCGAGCGTATCCGCTCAATCGACCACTGATCTGCAAGCCCAAATTGCGGCTTTGCTCGCTCAGGTTTCGGCACTGCAGGCGCAGCTCAATACTACGACCGGTGGGTCTCCCACTTCCATAACCTTCACCAAGAACCTCACTCTTGGCTCCAAGGACACGGAGGTGAAAGCCCTTCAGCAGTTCCTTAACTCTCATGGCGCGCAAGTTGCATCGAGTGGTGCTGGCTCCCCTGGTAGCGAGACCGAATACTTCGGTGCTCTGACCAAGGCAGCTTTGGCCAAGTGGCAGGCGGCGAACGGAGTTTCTCCGGCGTCCGGCTACTTTGGTCCAATCACTCGGGCTAAGATCGCGGCGATGAACACTGGCACTGGCACTGGAACTGGAACTGGCACTGGTACCGGAACGGGTACTGGCACTGGCACCGGAACCGGTACCACCACTCCGGCAGCTGGCTTGGTAGCCTCTTTGGCTTCCTCTAATCCGGCGGCTGGCTCCATCATTTCCGGCACCACTTCCGCGGCTCGCGTTCCGGTTTTGGCCGTAACTCTGACTGCAGGCAGTTCGGGCGCCGTGAATTTTGATGGTATCAAGTTCACTAAGGTTGGCGTTATCTCCGACAGTTCCATTTCCGGCGCATACCTGACCGAAAACGGTAAGGTATTGGCCCAGTACAACTCCCTCTCGGGTGGCGTATTGGTCTTCGCTGGTTTGGGCTTGTCTGTAGGCGCCGGCCAGTCCCGCACCTTCGAGTTGGCCATTGATCCGGCCACCAACCTGGCTGCGGGCAACACAGTCTCCTTCAAGGTTAATGCAGCCGCGGACATCACCGCCACTTCTGGCAGTGCTTCTGTAACCGCCGGCGGCACCTATCCCTTGCAGGGCAACACCATGACGGTAACAACCGTATCTAACCCGGCGATTGCAACCTTAACCGTTGCTTCTTCCTCGATTGGTACCTCCGTTACCGCTGGTTCCCAGAACGTAATCGTAGGTGCCTGGACCTTCACCGGAGGCAACTCCAAGGTGTGGCTCAAGGGCATCAACTTCAAGGTTATCGGTTCGGCTAACAAGGCAGACCTAAAGAACGTCAAGCTGTTCATCAACGGCACGCAGGTGGGTTCCACCTTGGCGCAGGTTGCTGCGGATGGCTCGGCCTACTTTGATCTCTCTTCGGCCCCGGGAACGTTGAACACCGGCGCCAATAACGTGCAGGTTTACGCCGACGTTATGGGTTCTGCCAGCTACAACTTCCAGTTCGAAATCTTGAACTCCTACGACATCTTTGCGGTGGATTCCCAGTACAATGTTCCGATTTCCAGCGGCTCCAATACCGGCACGCAGGTGACCATTAGTCAGGGCCAGATAACTGTAACCCTGAACTCGAACACCCCAACCGGCAACGTTGCCAAGGGTCAGTCCAACGTTACGTTGGCCAAGTACAACATCTATGCCGCGGGCGAAGCCGTGAAGGTCAAATGGTTGGGCTTCTCTCTGGCTTTCACCGGTACATTAGGTGCTACCTTGGACACGGAAATCAAGAACTTGCGTATGATGGATGATGCGGGCGGGCAGTTGGGCTCCACCATAAGCTCACTGACCACCTCCGTAACCTGTACGGACTCTGCGTTCTCGGCGGCCACTACGACTGCCGTGAACTGCTTCGGTTCATCCAGCTCCAACATCAACTACATTGTCCCGGCCAACACCACTCGCGTGTTGTCTCTGGTCGGTGACGTGCAGTCCGGAGCCGCCTTCGGTTCCATTACCGCCTCTTTGACCGGTAACACCAGCAACTTGCAAGGTATGTCCTCCAGCCAGACCGCTTCGAGCGGTTCGGCCACGGGCAGCGCCTTGTCTCTGTCTGCTACCTCTATGAGCGTAGCCAAGAACAGTGCTGTAGGCACTCAGACCTTTGCGAAGGGTGCGATTGCGCGCAGGATCGGTTCCTACGCCTTTACCGCCTCTTCTGCAGAATCTGTCACCATCTCTAACGTAACTGTTTTGATGGGTGCCGCCGGCGCGCAGTTCCAGAACCTGATGGTAAAGATTGGTTCTACTCAGTTCGGTCAAACCCAGACCACCTTGGCGAACGCTGGTAGTTACTCCTTCGCGGGTACTCCGTTCTCCGTCCCGGCTGGTACGACCGTCTACGTGGATGTCTATGCGGACATTCTGTCCTCGGCGACATCTCAGACCAACAACGTCATCACCACCCTTTCCAGCTGCTCTGGCAGTGGCTCGACCGGCACCGCCGTGTCCTGCACTTCCACCCCTGGTCAGGCCGTGACTGTGGCTGGGCAAGCGACTCTTACGGTTGGCGTCAATTCTTCTCTTACTCCGGCCACTGGCCAGGTAGTAATGGGTTCGACTGGCGTAAAATTGGGAGCATGGCAGATGTCTGAGACCTCTAACGTAGATGAGGTTAAGGTCACCGACCTGAACATCTTCGACGTGGTTGCCGCGACTACTACCGTCAATCCTTCCTTCGGGAACCTGAAGTTATACAAGTCCACTGACCTGGTCAATCCGATCGGGACGGCTGGTTCTTCTAACACTTCAGTAGCAACCTCGACCCCTGGTTATGGTTACTACTACAAGTTCACGGGGATCAACTTGACCATCCCTCAGAACGGTTCGGTCTCTTTGGTCCTGTATGGAGATGTAGCGACCTACAACTCCAATGCTGCGACGGACAACTCCGCGCACAGCTTCAGGATTGCGACTTCTACCGATACCGACAACGACAGCATGGCTACGGAAACCGTAAACGCCAAGGGCTCTACGTCTAACGCTACTTCCTCGGTGGTTCTGGCTTCCGGCGGCGCGACTGCCAATACCTTAACCGTATTGCGCACCAAGCTGACTGCCTCCGCTACTGCGCTCGGCTCGGCTTCTAGCCGCTCCAAGTTGACTGCGGACGATTTCGCCACCATCACCTTTACGGCTGATGCGGCGGATAATGCCTACCTGAACACCTTAACGGTAACCTTCAGTGGCACGGCTCCTTCCATTGCAACCTTCTTGGACGGTGTAACCCTTCTTGACTCGAACGGTGTGAACGTTACTAACACCACTGGTGTTACTTCGACAACTTCAACTCCGGCTTGCAATGGCACCAATACCTGCACCAAGACTTGGAGCCTCGGCACCACCACGGCTGGCTGGCAGATTTCTGCCGGACAGAGTTACTCCTTCAAGCTACGCGTAGACTCTACCAAGACACTCGCTGGTTCGAATGGTGTGGTTCAGGGCTTGGGAGCAGCGATCAATGCGAATACGGATGTGATGTACACGGGTGGATTGTCCGGCACAGTTACCAGCAGCATTTCGCTGCCGGCCAACGTTGCTCCGATCAACCTGAACTCCGTCTCGTACGTATCTGGTTCCTAGTCAGGACATATAGCCCTTCGGTTTCTTGAGGACCGACCGGTTAGCCAAAATCCCCCCCGTCCGCCAACTGGCGGAGCGGGGGGGATTTGGTTTTGTAGCGTGGAATATGGAACACAAGACATGGAACATGGAGCGCGAAATATGGAACCGCGAAATATGGAACATGGAACATGAAACATGGAACAAGTTGTCATTCTGAGCCCCGCTTAGCAGGGCGAAGAATCTAAATCCCCCGGCTTCGCCTCGGGATGACAACCCCTGTCGTCCTGAATCCCTCAATTTGACATAGCAAGCGCAAGCCCCGGCCTTTAGGCCGAGGGTCAAGCCAGTTTCTTCTCTGCCCATTGCGCCCTCACATAAGCTCTCATCACGGACTCATTGGCTCGTCCGACGGTCTCCGAAAAGTATCCATCTGCCCACAAGCTATCTCCCCACAGAAACTCCTCCAACTCCGGGAACTCCTGCCTGACCACCCTCGAACTACCACCCTTCAGCCTACCCACCATCTCCGCTACGTTGTCCGTAGGTTGGATTTGAATAATCATATGCACGTGGTCAGGCAGGATGGCACATTCGTGAATATACCAACGATTCATCTTGCAACACTCAAAAAACAACTGGGTCAACCGTCGGACGAGTTCTCTCTGTAAAACCCGCCTGCGGTACTTGGGCACAAACACTAT
>JAZDLT010000023.1:0-8136 GCA_043801735.1 Candidatus Liptonbacteria bacterium
AAAAATTATTAGAATCTGTACGCGACAAATTAAAACTCAAAAACAAGGTCTACGAATATAAATATCAAAGAAAAGATGGGCACATAAGAGGTGCCGAAGCAATGCTCATAGTGCGCGAATTCCCACAGCTAAAAAATATAATAATTCCCTTTTTTTATAAAAAACTTGCAGGCAATAAGGGGATCCAATTTAATCAGTGGTTAAATAAAATAGGAGAAGACCCAATGGTCCCGGAAACATTTAAATTTTTATATAAGCTGCATTCGTGGGGTTATTACGATAAGAATCCCTGGAAGGAATAATTCTGTTTAATTTGTTTGCCGATAAACAAACATTACAAGCTCTATACTGTTTCACGCTAAATTTGTTTATCGGCAAACAAGTTATCCACAGATTTAGCTCTGACAAACACTTTTGTTTGTCAAAACCCCTATTTTTTATCCCTGACAAACAAAAATGTTTGTCAGAATTCGGCAAAATATATAAATTGCCGGGTTTTTGGGTCAATGCGGCAATTGCCGCATTCTAGTTAGCTTAATTCGGCAATTGCCGCATTGCCTTGCCGAATTCTGGGGATAATTGCCGGGTTATCCCCCAGCTTATCCCCAATTGCCGGATTATGGCCGTAATGCGGCCATAATCAACTAACAACCAACTACTTACAACTCACAACTGGGGTCCCGAAAGGAATTTATATTAAACAATGGGGCCTGGTCGCTAGAAATTGGGGCGAGTGAATCCGTGGCCTATGTGTGAGTTGACGCCTGCTCTCCGACAACTTAATCTTAAGTAAATCAATCGCTAACCACATTGCAGGGTAATAAAAAATAAATTTTATGGACAAAGATAAGTTAAATAACCACAAAGAGGAGTTGGAAGCGGAACGAGCCAAGTTGATGGACATGGTGAAAGGCGACGAGAAGATGAATGACTTCGGCAGCGACACCGAAGATAATTCCGAAGAACAGGATGAGACGGAGAATTTTTCAAACAAACTGGCGATAGCCCAAACCTACCGGGAGCGCATTGCGGACATAGATTCCGCTCTGGCCAAGATTATGGTGGGGGATTACGGTAAGTGCGAATTCTGCCAGGGACAGATATCCGAGAAAGAGCTGGACTTGGTGCCGGAGACAAGATTGTGCGAGAACTGCAAGCAAAAAGAGTAATCGCAAAATAAATGTCTAAAACGATCGCTCGAGTGTATTCCGCGGAACTGGAAGGAATCCATGCGAGACCGATCGAGGTGGAGGTCGACTTAAATGTTGGCCTTCATTCTTTTAATATAGTCGGGCTGGCGGACAAGGCCCTGAACGAGGCGAAGGAGCGGGTGAATTCCGCACTTAAAAATGCGGGCGTGAAGCCACCCACGCGCGAGAACCGAAAGATTACGGTTAACCTCGCTCCGGCGGATATTAAAAAAACCGGCGCGCAGTACGACCTCGCCATCGCGGTCGCGTATCTTGCGGTTACTAAGCAGATGGGGGAGTTCGATGCCAAGGATAAGATATTTTTGGGAGAATTGTCTTTGGACGGCAGATTGCGTCCGATAAACGGCGCTCTCTCGGTGGCGCAAATGGCAAAAGAAAAAGGATTTCGGAAAATTTACCTGCCCCCGGAAAATGCAAATGAGGCCGCGGTGGTAGAAGAGGTGGAGGTATATCCCATAAAAAATCTGGCGGAGATAATCGAGGCGCTGGAGGATAGGGTAAAAATTGAGCCGGCCAAATATGAACCGGCGCAAAGCGGGAGCAGGGGAGCGCCGGACTTCTCGGAAATAAAAGGACAGGAGCACGCCAAGCGCGCCCTTATTATCGCGGCGGCGGGAGGACACAATTTGATAATGATGGGTCCGCCGGGAGTCGGCAAAAGTTTATTGGCGCAAGCGTTGATCGGAATACTGCCCGCACCGGACCGGGAGGAGGCGATTGAGGTTACGAAAATATATAGCGCGGCGGGCCTGAATCCGGGAGGGTTAATCAATGAGCGCCCCTTCCGGGCGCCGCATCAGACCGCATCTCTTATCTCGGTGGTGGGCGGAGGGAATGTCCCGCGGCCGGGAGAGATAAGTTTGGCGCATAGGGGAGTGCTGTTCTTGGACGAACTACCGGAGTTTCCGAAAAATATTCTGGAGTCCCTGAGGCAGCCGCTCGAAAGTGGAATCGTGCATATCGCGCGCGCCAAAGGAACTTTGATTCTGCCGGCCAAGTTTTCGCTCATCACCGCCATGAATCCCTGCCCTTGCGGCTACTACAACGACCCGGAGAAAGAATGTAAGTGTTCCGCCTACGAAGTTGTGCGCTATCAGAAAAAGATATCGGGGCCACTGATGGACAGGATTGATTTGCAGCTCAAGGTTCTGCGCGTGGAATACGAGGAACTAAGGAAGAGGCCGGATGAAAAGAAAACCAGTCCGGAGATAAAGGATAAAGTGGAGAAGGCGCGCGCAAGACAGCGCGAGAGGTTCAAAAAGGAGGGCGCAAAGATTACCACCAACTCCGAAATGAGCTCTCGCCAGGCCGAAGAATTAATCGAATTAGAATTAGAAGCGCAGAAGTTTATGGACAATCTCGCGAAGGCGAAACTCTCTCCGCGCGGATATTACCGCCTACTTAAAACCGCACAAACCATTGCGGACCTGGACGAAAAAGAAAAAGTTTCGGCGGCGCATCTGGCGGAGGCGTTTAGCTATAGATTAAGGGAGGAGTAGTTGGGTAAGTATTTTCCTGGTAATATAAAAACGTGAAAAGGCGTGGAAAGAGCGAATATAAAAGGAAAAACGATATTTTAGATTTCGTTATTGGCGTTGTAGGGCTTTATGTCATCTACTTACTCTTATTATTTTATACAGACAGGGTAAACTTTTGGCGGTGGGTAATATACGGATTCGGCGGGGCGCTATCGTTAATCTTATTGTCTTTCTTGTGGGGCAAGACAAGAGAGACGCTCTACCGAAAAAGACTTGATTCGATACTTGATTCTGTTCGCAAGGCTGGACTAGACAAAGAAGTTGAAAATTTCATTTCTAGGTTTGGCCTCGGCCAAGAAAAAGGCAAGGATGAATGGAGTAAAGGAAGTTATAAATTTAGGAGTGACCGGATTAGTAGCTTGCATGAATTTTTGGAGCAAAGGGGACTGAGTGTATCATTGTCAGATGTCGAAAACCTGTTAACTTATTATATCCACGAGAAAGAATATGGCTTTGTGTCTAGTAGCATAAGCGTAGGTACGCAACACTTCTCTAATCTAAGTGGGCAAGAATTCGAAAGATTGCTGTGCCGTCTTTATGAATCGATGGGCTATTCCGTTAATATAAATGGTGGTGTTGGAGATCAGGGGGGAGATTTGATAGCCACCAAAGGACAGGAGAGGGTGCTTATCCAGGCCAAACGCTACACTAATTCTGTTGGAAACGATGCGGTGCAACAGGCCAATACCGCCAGGACTTATTATAACTGCAACAGAGCAATCGTCATGGCAAGCAATGTATTCACTAAGGAGGCGATGCAACTGGCCCCAAAGGTTGGGGTCGAACTTATATCAAGAGATTCCCTGCAAAGGATGCTTCTTGATTATCTAAAAGAGAGTTGGGATTAGAAACTCATGCCACCTCCTTTTGGTAGCACTCCTCGTCCCGATGCTGCGACCGGGATAAAAGTTGTTTTTAAGTTTAGACAATTTCCGCCTGGTAACAACTTTCACAATAAACTATTTCCGGGCGATCGGGGGAGTAGGAGGTTTGGAATTCGTTTTGACAAGGACCTGCGCCGTGCTGGTGGGCGGCGGTGTTTTGGTAGATTCCGTTTTCCGACCGCGCTCCCGTGCACTCGCACTTGCGGGACCAGAGCTTCATGGGGGTTCTCTTCTTCAGCCGTTCATAGTGGCGGCAGTTGGGGCAGAGGGTGGGAATGGGAATATTCAACTGCTTATACAATTGAAGCTCCTGGGGAATTATTTTGAAGGCGGTGGAGCACTGGTCCGCACATAATCCTTTATGCTCGCACTCTATAACCTCCTGTAAGATAGAATCGGATACCAGCATTATCTGATCCGGGACATCTTGCTGCCTAATGGTTATGGAATAAGATTTGGCGTCCGGGTCGCGCCACCGAAAACCGCTTCCCACGGAGGAACCCTTGTCCTTGGGCAGATATTCCTGCGCAACGGTGTCGTTGTAAGGAAAAATAGCCAGGTCCGGAGGGAAGAAGTCACCGAAGAAATATTTTCTGCCCGCTCCATCTATATATGGCATATCCACCATATGCTTTTTTATCTTCGGTAATAATTCCTCGTATTCTTCTTTGGTATATTGCTTATTTAAAATACAGAATTGCTTGTTGCGCATCCCATAACATCCAAAAACGTTATTGGAGGCGTGATTTTGGATTACATAATAAGCATCACTGGAGTTGTAGACAGTTATACCTCCGATAATCCGGGAGGAGTCATTTATATCCACGCCTTGATATAGGAGCTCTGAACCCCAACCCGCGCCGGGGCCGGTATCATATAGGTCCTTGGTATTAAAGCCGCTCCAATTTACAAACCGGCAGTTCTCGGCATTGTCCCCACCAAAATCAAAGCAGTCCCTGCAGTTCTTGGTGTTTTTAAGATGGTCTCCCGTAGAATTGGTGCAATTTACGATGTCCCCGTATTTGTGAATAGCTTTCAGATAAATTTCTTCGTAGAACTTTTTCTTTATTCCCGCCAGCGCCTCGCGGCTGCCCAGATTAAGTTCTTTTATTTTGCTCTCGTACTCTTCCTTGGAGTATTGCTTGTTCCAGATACAATAGCCCGC
Organism: Candidatus Liptonbacteria bacterium; assembly: GCA_043801735.1. Taxonomy (GTDB): domain Bacteria; phylum Patescibacteriota; class Minisyncoccia; order UBA6257; family 2-01-FULL-56-20; genus JAHFLL01. Next base: position 4,799 of record JAZDLT010000023.1, read on the forward strand.
TCCCCTTAGGTTTGCGCAACCGAAACAGTTCCGGCAATTGCGGCAGTTGTACAAAAATGCGCTGGAGCTGCAGCCCTCGCAGCTTTGGGAATGCAAAACTTCATAGCAGGAAGCGCAGTACATATCGTCATAACAAAGCTCGCTGTCGTTCACGATATAAAGATCCATGGAATCTTTATTTTTGATGGCGCGATTCGCGTAGGAAACACGCTCGTCCCAACCGCTTCCGCTTACTAAATAACAATCCTTATTCCAGGCCGCGGAACTGCAATAGTCACTATTTACCGAACCGGTATTGGAAAGGGATATGAGTGGCACACGGGATAAAAGCTCTCTGTATTGTTCAAAAAACGGCTTCTGAAAATCATATTCCTTACCGTAAGAGAGCGCGTCCCAATCGTCAGACCACCAGTATTGCTGGTCGTATACGTTGTAGGGTGCTTCGGGGGGAAATAAAGATATGATGCTCTCTGTGTGCTTGGGCGCATTACACTTACGGTGATAATAGGTGTGCTCGTTGCGCCAAACCATGCGCATAGCGGCCCGGCAGTCCGGGCAAAAAGTAGGGGAGGGCACGTTTATCCTTTCGTAAAACCTTACGTCTTCCGGCTCAATCGTAAAATTGGATTTACAGTTCTGACATTGTTTGGTCTCTTGGTTCATTTGTTTTTATCCTCCAGAGAAGGATCCCCCCTTGGAGGACAGTTTTGGCAAAACCTGGCCTCCGAGTTCATGGAAAAAGATTACCACCCCGTATTTTTTTGACAACTGTTGCCGTGGCGATAAGATTTTTTAGAGAAATTCAAAATCCCCGCGCAGGGCCACGTTTTCCTAATTCATAATTCCAATTCCAGATTCCTATCCACCCTACTTTACAAACGGATTCTCGGTTCCGCCTACTTCAAAATGCAGATGGCAGCCGGTTGCGTCACCGGTTTGGCCCATATCGCCGATTACGTCTCCTTGTCTTACATAATCACCGACGTCCACGCGCAGTTTTTCCAGGTGCGCATATTTCGTTTTGATTCCGATTGGATGTTCGATCGCTATATATGAACCGTAGCCATTGCTCCAACCAAGGGAATTTGTTTCCGTGACCAGTCCTTCTGCGGCGGCAAAAATATCCGTGCCACAAGTATTCGCGATGTCTACCGCGTTCTTGCCGTGGAGCGTGCCCCAGTTTAGGCCGTCCGCGGGCAGGCGGAAATAGCCACTGATGGAATTAGAATTAGAATGGGAATTGGAATTTTGGGAGGCAGATGCACCTGGAACTACCAAACTCACTCCCCCCAACAAATTATTCAATTCTATGCCGGAGTTGAACTCGCGCAGATTGTCCTCCGATACATTATATAGGCGGGAGATGGAGTCGAGGTCCTCGCCCTCCGAAACACGGTGCAGGGTACCCGAAACCGGCAATATCTTTAGTTCCTGTCCAGCACGAAGCGACTTACTGCGCTTCAAGGCAGGGTTGGAGGAGATGAGGGTTTGGGTGGTAAGTCCGTAAGCGGAGGCGATACCGGCCAGGGTGTCGCCGGTTTTAACTTCATAGGAGATGACCCCACCCATTCCGGAAGAGTGGCTGATAAGATCGGGTGCGCCACAAAGGCTGCCTTGGTTTTTCATACTTTCCGCGGCGATAAAGGCCTTATCCACAGAGGGGTAGGGTGAGAACTCCACGGTGGGCTGGGCAAGCAGGAAGACACTATCTTCCCCGCCTGGAGCAATTAACTGCGCTCCCAAAGGATTATTATCTGGGCCGCCCAAAACTCCGCGTCCCCCGGAGCGGGCGGGAAGGGCTGGAATTACTAGGTTTATTAGAAACAGGACTATAACGAAAAAAATCGCCGTTCCAAGTGGCAATTTGAAATGCCTTTTAATTTGAGCCGAAAGCGTACTAATGGTATAAAGCTATAACATATGGCGGAAAATTTCAAGCGCAGACGCTTCCAATTGGAGGAGGGTCCAAAAAAAGATTCCCAACTCAATCCCGAGCAATTGCGGGCGGTAAGTTCGCCGACAGACAAACCGCTCCTTATAGTGGCGGGCGCCGGCACAGGGAAGACCAAAACGCTTACCAGCCGGATCATATATCTGATGTCGCAAGGCGTGCCCGGAGAGAATATTTGCGCCATAACTTTTACCAACAAGGCGGCCAAGGAGATGGCGGAACGGGTTATTAAAGGCATAGAGCTTATGGCGAATAGCGAAGGGCGCGTAGCTGGGGACGGAAAAGGGGAGGGCTATAAGCTATATGCTATAAGCCATGCGCCACATGCCATAGACCATAGGCCATACGTGAGCACCTTCCACTCCTTGGGCGCAAAGATATTGCGCAAATACCATCCCCACACCGGACGCACCGTGGACTTCGCGATTTTTGACGAGAATGATTCCTTCCGCGCACTTAAACGAGCGGTGAAACGGCTGGACCTCGCCCATAAGGAGGGGCCGGCTTGGTTTGCGGAAAAAATTTCCAGGATAAAAAACGGGCAAATCAACCCCGCCGAACTTGCGGGGTCCAGCCGCGGCGTAGAGCGCGCGGTTGGTTTGGTTTTCGAGGAATACGAAGAGGAACTGGCCCGTAACAACGGTTTTGATTTTGACGACCTGATTTACCAAGTCAATAAACTTTTTTCCACCTACCCCGAAACCAGAAAATACTTCCGGGAAAGATTCACCCATATTCTGGTGGACGAGTATCAGGACATTAACAACAGCCAATACGAAATGCTACGTCACCTAGTCGGACCGGGGGCGCGCTTGAGTGTGGTGGGAGACGACCAACAAACCATTTACAGCTGGCGTGGTTCCAATTTTGAGATATTCTTGAACTTTGAGAGAGATTGGCCGGAGGCGGAATCGGTTGTGCTCGAACAAAACTACCGTTCCGCAGGAAATATTCTGCGCGCGGCGGGGGCTGTGATAAAGAATAATCTTAAGCAGAAACAAAAAACCCTGCGTCCGGTTCTAGCAGAAGGAGAAAAAATAGTTCTATTGGAAACTCTGGACGAGGAACAGGAAGCGGCGTGGGTGGCTTGGGAAATAGCGAATGGCGTATGGCACAGAGCAAATAGCGAAGAACAAGTAGTTGGCGGTGAGACTGAGAGCCATAAGCCATCTGCCATAAGCCATTTGCCAAGCGTCGCGATCCTATATCGTACCAATGCACAGTCCCGCGCGGTGGAACAGGCCTTGCTGCACGCAAAGATTCCCTATCTGGTTTTTGGAGGCATAAAGTTCTACGAACGGAAAGAAATAAAAGATTTACTCGCGGCCGCCAGATTTCTAGCCAACCCCCAGGACAGCATCAGTAAGGAGCGTCTGGAAAAGAACTT
>JAZDLT010000045.1:0-4442 GCA_043801735.1 Candidatus Liptonbacteria bacterium
TTGTTCCAGCTCTTCGCCTAACTCCAAACTAGAGCCCTCTGGATTTTTGATTTCATCCGGTTTAGGAGGTTCTGATTGAGGCCCCACGCTTAAATCTCCGGCCGATGGGAATGCGTCTCTAATCATTCTTCCACAATATAAAATAAGTGGCTTTTAAACAAGATGGCATCCATGGTGCGCCCGCGAGGAATTCTCTCCTTCGTCCTTCGACTCCGCTCAGGACTATGGACGAGCAAGGAACCAGTTTTGTGCTCCCAGCAGGAATCGGACCTGCATCTCAGGCTTCGGAGGCCCACACTCTATCCATTGAGCTATGGGAGCGGTGCGGGTTTATCCTAATACAAAAACCCAAATTTCGTAAATCGCAGCCAGGACAAAAAGCGTCATCAAGGCCAACGCGCCACTTCCCTCCCGACCGCGCAAGCGGAGTATTTTCTTGCTGACCCAGAGAATTAAGACGTATTCCAGCCCTAAGAAAACTCCCCCAATTAATCCGATTACACCCAAAAAATCGCGGAGGCCCATAAAAAGCAGGGTGGGCGGCAGGGCAAACACCAGAATGGACGACCACCAGCGCGACCAACCCAGATCGGTTTCCGCGGAGTGTTTTATCTCCAACCCGATCGGAACATAGGACGTCCAGATAGCAAAAAAGGCCAGAATCGTCACCAGGGCCATCCCGGGGAGCTGCCAATTGTTTAGGCCGCTCAAGGTATCCGGCGCGACAACCGGGGCCGAAATCAGTATCCCGATCACGAAGGAAACGTACACTAGGGCGGAAAGGAGGGTGCCTTGATTCATGCCCCGGAAGGATTCCCTAAGAGAAAGACCCTGCTTGCGGGCATATTCGCAAACGGGCTCCACCGCCGTCCAGCCGGCAAGAGCAAAAAGGACCGGCCCGAACGGGAGAAGTATTTTTGTCCAATTCAACGCGGGATATTCGCGCAAAGAGGAGGAGGGGTTCATTATTCCGAATGCCATAATACCCAGCACGGCGCACATAATAACCAGTGTACCCAAAGATTCGGAAAATATTATTTGTTTGGTTTTAAACTCGATGATGGCGGTGGTCAAGAGCCAGAAAATCAATAGCGCCCAGATTTCATAACCGGGCAGGACCAACTCGATTAAGTTTCCAACCAGAATAAGATAGGCGACCAAGGTGAGAGTCAGGCCCCCCAGAATAACAATCACACCCAAAAACCTTAGGGGCCTGCCTCCGCACTCCTCGGAAAGGCCCAGGAGGCGATGACGGCCGTAGGATTCCTTCACGGTGCGCAGATATAAACGATGGACATAGGCCACTATGAGCGCAAGAATCAAAAGATACGCGCCGGCCAAAAACCAGCCCGAATAGGCAAAAATGTACGGCAAGCCAAAAATGCCGGCGCCAACCGTAGTCGCGGCCATGGTTCCGGCGATAGATAATGTTTTTTTGTCTGCCCCTAGGTTCACTTTACCAAAAACACCGCGTCTCCTTCTCTGGTCTTCTTTTTTACCTTAATACCGACTTCCTTGCCCTTCGGGGCGATTTTAATCGGCTTGTGGTCGTATTGCATGGAAACAATCTTATCCTCAAACCTGGTGGTCGCGCCCTCCAGGCGTATCTTTGCTCCGACTCGGACGGGTTGTTTGAACTTGACTATCGCAACCCTGAGGTGGGAATAAAAATGAGTAACTGTTCCGACCGGCTTTGCGGGTACCGTTTTTACCGCAACCTTCTTGACCGCGGCTTTCTTGGTGGATTTTTTTACGGCTTTGCCGACCGGCCTTTTGGTGATTTTTTTCTTGACCGACCCGCGCCTACCTGCTGATTTTTTGGGCATAGTAGTGAGCTTTATCGTAAAACTCGTTTCTTATTTTGGCCTTTTTTATTATTTTCATCGCCTCTTCGGCGGTGTCCACGATGGTGTAGATTTTCATGTCCGCCAGATTTATGTATCCCAGTTTTCTATACAACACTTCCTGCACCCAATCCGCAAATGGGCCCCAGTGTTTTTTGCCAACCAAAATAATTGGGATGGGTTCAATCTCTTTGGTTTGAATGAGGGCGACTATCTCGAAAAACTCGTCCATTGTCCCAAAACCGCCCGGAAAGTAGACGTACGCTTCCGCGGAATAAGTCAGCATCAGCTTGCGCGTGAAGAAATAATGGAACTCGCGGGACTTGTGCACGTAAGAATTAAGCTTCTGTTCGAAGGGCAGCTCGATATTCAGGCCCACTGACTCGCCGCCGCCCTCCTGGGCGCCACGATTGGCCGCCTCCATCGCGCCCGCTCCGCCGCCCGTGACTACGGTTATGCCCTCCTTGGCCAGCAATTTTCCCAATTTACGCGCCTCTTCGTACCAGGGATCGCCCTCTTCGGTGCGGGTAGAGCCGAATACGGTCACCGACTTAGTGAAATCCGCCACAAACTCCCAGCCCATCGCAAACTCGGACATAATCCGAAACATGCGCCAGGACATAGAGGAACGGAAGTCGCGGAAGTCATGATGCCCCTTTCTGCTGCTCTTAAATATACTCATTGTGAAATTATAACATAACCGACTCGCCGTTTCGGGGCACGGACACCTTGAGTTTTAAGCCGGATTTTATTTTGGCGGCCAAGGCGGCAGCGGCCTCTTCTTCTCCTTGGACCACAAATACCTGTTTAACCGAGCTTGCCATATGCCCCAACCATTCCAAAAGGCGCGGCTGGTCGGCGTGCGCGGAGTAGGCGGAAATATTCCTTTTTTCGCAGCGCACCGGCACTTCTTCTCCGTTGATTTTCACCATCTGTGCCCCGTCCAGAATCCTTCTACCCAACGTTCCTCGCGCCTGAAAACCCACGAAAAGAATCATGTTTTGGGGATCCGACAAGTAGCGTGCTTCGTGATGCAAAATGCGCCCGCCGTTCGACATGCCCGAACCGGCCAGGATTATTTTGGGATTGGGCGCGTGATTTATTTCTTTAGATTGTTCGGTGGTAAGGGTCAGGTGCAGGCCCGGGAAGTTGAATATGTCGTCGCCGGACTTAATCAAACGATCTATCTCTTTGTCGAAATAATCTTCAAACTTTTTGTAGACCGCGGTGAGTTTGATGGCCAGGGGACTGTCGATATAGACCGGCACGTGTGGTATTTTTTTGGCCTCCATCAGGTCGTTAATATGAAACAGCAGGTCTTGGGTGCGCTCCATCGCGAAAGCCGGGATTAGTAAAACCCCTTTTCTTTTGGCCACCGCGTCGATGGCGCTTTCTAGTTCCATTTCCCGCCGCACCGCGGGTTCGTGCACGCGGTTACCGTAGGCGGACTCGATAAGCACATAATCGGCGGAGGCGAGCATTTCCGTGTCCTGGATAATCGGCGCCGGAAAGTTGCCAAGATCGCCCGAAAAAACAACGCTTTTGCCTTCCGCTTCCACCCGGTAGCAGGCCGAGCCCAAAATGTGTCCCGCGTTGTATGGCGTCACCCGCACATCTCCCACCCCCGTGGTCTCGTGATATTTCAGGTTGTGCCAGAGAGACATCGCGCCCAGCACGTCCTTGTTCTCATAAAGCGGCAAGTGGCCATCCCGGCTGGCTTCCTTGTGAAGAACGTTTTCCGAATCCAATAAAAGATATTCGCTGGCATCCCGGGTAGGTGGAGTGGAATAAATCTTACCGCGAAAACCATCCCTCCAGAGCCGGGGGATGCGGCCGGTGTGGTCAATGTGGGCATGAGTAACGAAAAGCGCCTCTATACTTGCGGGGTCGTAAGGAAACGGCTCGAAGTTCTGATGTTCCGCGAACTTACTGCCTTGAGCCATGCCGCAGTCAATCAATATTCTTTTGCCGTCCGCTTCCAATAAATAGTTGGCTCCCGTCACCTCGCCCGCTCCTCCGCAAAAAGTCAGTTTCATCCGTTATGAATTTGGTCTTATAAATATAATTACGACTTGTTTGGGCATAACGTCTGTCCCGCCAAAATCCGATGCCGGCGGACCGCCGGATTCCCAACGGGATGGGTTGATTATAGCAACAAGAAGGGCGATTAAAAAATAATTGACAGGTAATCCGTTTTAATGCATAAGAAATATGGTTTCTTTTACGGGGGGTTGCCGTGGACAAACTGCGCGTTAGGGTCATCTCCCGAGGGTTGAGGGCGGAGGTGACCGACGAGAGCACCCGGCTGGTGTTTCTGTTGGAGGAAGATCTCCGTCCGGCTTATCGTTTTACCCGCCGCGCGCGCTGGCGGGTGCGAGTGGTAGAGCGCGCCGGTCCCGGGCTGCCCCGAGAGGAGTACATCTGGTGGGCCCGGGCGGCGATGCAGGCCTTGAGGGACTAGCGGCGGACCAATCGTCCGCCGCTCCCTAATCCCGCGCGCACAGCGCTTTTTCCGCTATTTTCCGGTCGCTCCAAGGTATTTTTCTGCCATTCTCAACACACATCCAAACCTCCCCACCCTTGCCGCTTATTACCACC
>JAZDLT010000048.1:0-3978 GCA_043801735.1 Candidatus Liptonbacteria bacterium
ACCTACCCCGAAACCAGAAAATACTTCCGGGAAAGATTCACCCATATTCTGGTGGACGAGTATCAGGACATTAACAACAGCCAATACGAAATGCTGCGTCACCTGGTCGGACCGGGGGCGCGCTTGAGTGTGGTGGGAGACGACCAACAAACCATTTACAGCTGGCGTGGTTCCAATTTTGAGATATTCTTGAACTTTGAGAGAGATTGGCCGGAGGCGGAATCGGTTGTACTCGAACAAAACTACCGTTCCGCAGGAAATATTCTGCGCGCGGCGGGGGCGGTGATAAAGAATAATCTTAAGCAGAAACAAAAAACCCTGCGTCCGGTTCTAGCAGAAGGAGAAAAAATAGTTCTAGTGGAAACTCTGGACGAGGAACAGGAAGCGGCGTGGGTGGCTTGGGAAATAGCGAATGGCGTATGGCACAGAGCAAATAGCGAAGAACAAGTAGTTGGCGGTGAGACTGAGAGCCATAAGCCATCTGCCATAAGCCATCTGCCAAGCGTCGCGATCCTATATCGTACCAATGCGCAGTCCCGCGCGGTGGAGCAGGCCTTGCTGCACGCAAAGATTCCCTATTTGGTTTTCGGAGGCATAAAGTTCTACGAACGGAAAGAAATAAAAGATTTACTCGCGGCCGCCAGATTTCTAGCCAACCCCCAGGACAGCATCAGTAAGGAGCGTCTGGAAAAGAACTTTGGCAAGCGCAAGACCGCGGCTTTTGGCGAGGAAATACAGGGCAAAAGCGGCATTAGCCCGGCTGAGGCCTTGAAGTTTTGTATAGAATACTTTGACTATATTAGCTATATCGTCCAAGACCTGACCAACCCCATCGACCGTCAGGAAAATATTCTGGAGCTTCTGCGGTTTGCGGGAGAGTTCCAAAAGCTTTCCGAATTTTTGGAACAGGTTACCTTACTTCAAGCCACCGACCAGCCCCAAAATAAGACCGATTCTATGCGCCCGGTTTATCTTATGACTATACACCTGGCCAAGGGCCTGGAGTTTGATAATGTTTTTATTGTGGGCTGTAACGAAGGGCTTTTGCCACATGCGCGCGCCATCGGGCCGGAAGAAACAGAAGAAGAGAGGCGCCTGATGTATGTGGCCATGACTCGTGCCAAACACCGCTTGTTTTTAAGTTTTTACGACGCGCCCTCGCGCTTCCTGGGAGAAATTCCCGCAGAGCTTATGCGGTATCGTAATCTGGCGGCCAGCGGCGAGAAGGATGAGGATTTCGAGGACACCGAGGAGAGATACATTTCTTGGTGATTACATCACTAAGGGGTGGAATTGGAATGATGAATTAGAATTAATAGAAGATCTAAAAATTTGACTCTAAAAAAATAAATTCCAATTCTCAATTCTAACTCTTCTTATGACCAAACTAGGACAACACTTTTTAATCCATAAGGGGGCGATCCGAAAAATTATCCGCGCGCTGGATTTGGGCGAGGGAGAAATGGTAATAGAGATCGGCCCCGGTCACGGAGAATTATCCCTACCGCTCGCAGGGGAGATAAAAAAACTGGGAGGCAAGCTAATTCTTATAGAGAAAGACGTGAAATTGGCGAAAGAACTTAAAGTAAGCGCGCCCAAAGATACGGTGGAAATAATTTGGGGTGATGCCCTGAGGGTCCTGCCCGGTATAACGGAGGGGCCAGGAGGGTATAAACTGGCGGGCAACCTACCTTATTATATTAGTGGATATTTTTTCCGGACTATTTCCGAGTTGCGAAACAAGCCGGCTAAAACCGTGGTTATGATTCAAAGGGAGGTGGGAGAGCGTCTCTGTGCCGCGCCGCCCAAGATGAATCGCCTGGCCGCGGCGGTTCAGTTCTGGGGAAAACCCAAGATCATTATGACCTTGAAGTCGCAGGACTTCCGCCCGGCGCCCAAAGTGGACTCGGCGATCGTGGAAATAAGCGCGCGGACGGAAGGACGGAGCGCGTCTCCGGAAAAGTATTACCCTGCCCTACGCGCTCTTTTCCGCCAGCCTCGCAAAAATATTTTGAATAATCTGGCGGCGGGAGAAACCGTAACAAAAAAATACTTGGCGGAAAAATTGTCCGGGATAGGTATCTCCCCGGACTTGCGCTCGCAGGATTTGAGCGTGGAGCAAATTTGCGAAATAGCCAAATTAGTAATTAGGACTTAGCTGGGGGGGGATTTCCACAGTGTTGCGCGGGCAAATAAGCTATAATTACCAAAGAAGAGACCGCTTCAAATTGTTTTGATTTCATTAAGCCATTAATGAACAAAAGGATATCGGATTTCATCACCATCTTCCTCGCCCTCGCCATTCTTTCCGGCACGGGAGCTTGGTTTTGGTCGGATAGAGGAGGGGGTGCACAAAGAGCCGGGTTGGAAAGAGGGGTGGGTAAAGAAGAGTATGTTTCGGAGAATGCTTTTGTAAAGAGAGATCTAACCGCCACGGAGGCGGCTATGGATAATCTAACCTATCGTCTGGCAGAGAGTTTGGCGGGGAAGATGAATGAGTATAACGCGGAGGGACCGGGGGACGCGGCTGATCCGGGTATCTGGCAGCCCACCCCCGAGATGGTCTTGGAGGACTTCCTGTTGAAGCGGGAGATATATGGGCCGGTGGTGCTGGATCAGGCGGCTATTCTGGCCAAGCAAACCAAGCCGGAGCAGGTAAACAGCGTAGAGGGCGCGAGCCAGGGAGAGAGGGCGGCCTATCTGGAAGCGTTTGCCCAAATCGCCCAGGAAAACATCTTTGAGGAACGGGTGGCGGAGATGGTGGGAGAGGCAGCTACGCCGGAGACGGTCAGCGCCTTGGCGGTGACGGTGGGGCAGTCCATACGGAAGCTGGATGAACTTCGGGTGCCCAAGGAATATCTGGGTATGCATATGGCCACAAGAGATGTGTTGGTTGTCTTGGATAGCATGCTGGGGTTGCCGGTGAGTAGCACGGACGACCCGGTGCGGGTCATGCTTGCGGCGGCTCAACAGGGAGAGATTCTGGAGGCCCGCCTGGGGGAACTACAGAGAGAGTTCCAAAGTCCGGAGCTGCAGAAGGAGTTGAGCGAGGTGGGACGAGTGAGTCCGGTTGCTTCCAGCTACTTCTTGGGGAGGGCGAATGCGATGGTGCCGGTTTTTGATCCCGTAAATTTCAGCGCAAAATTGTATGAAGTGGGCAAGCACGTCGGAGAGTGGATCAGAAAGTGGATCACCGAAACCCTCAAGGACGTCTTGGTGCATAGATTGATTCAGCAGACCATTAGTTGGATTCAGGGCAACGGCAAGCCCAAGTTTGTGACCAACTGGAAGTCCTTTCTGGGAGATGTGGCCAATCAGGCGGCGGGGGACTTTTTGTATCGGATCAATCCCAAGCTGTGCACTTCTTTCGGGCCCATGATCCGGATATCCCTGACTCCGGTTGTAACCGCGCCGGATCGGGGCATTACCTGCACTCTGGATCAGGTGATGAGTAACGTGCAGGAGTTTTATAACAATTTCAATAATGGGGGCTGGATTGCCTATGGGGCAACCTTGGAGCCGCAGAACAATTTTTATGGCGCCTACTTCCAGGCCAGCGACATAATGATGATGGAGCAGGCAGAGAAGAGAGAGGCGGCGAAGAGCGAGGCGGAGGCGGGTAGTGGTTTTCCGGGTACCAAGTTGTGCACCAGGTGGGAATATAGGCGGGAGCCCTGTCCGCCAGGGGGCAGAAATCCGGATGGGAGTTTATGCAGTTCCGCGGTAGGCACCTTGGGAACCAAGGTGTGTGCGGAGGAAAAGACCACTACGCCCGGAGATATGGTGGCGGAAACCTTGGCGGGGTTGCCCAATGCGCCCCTGCAGAGAATCGTAAACGCCCAGGATATAACCGCGCTTATCAATGCCCTAGTGAATGCCGCTTTCAGTAAGCTGCTTTCCGCAGCCAAGAATATCGGGGCGAATAGTGATGGAGATCCCGGGGTGTTGGGGCTCAACGCAAGCGCCCTGCCGCAAGCG
>JAZDLT010000049.1:0-14556 GCA_043801735.1 Candidatus Liptonbacteria bacterium
CCCCCCCTTACCCCAAAAAAAAATGGTTCGTAAAAAAAATCTACGCATTAAACCTCACACTTCCGGCGCGCGACGCCCGCGGCGTTGCGGAAAAACAATGGGCTTCCATTGCGGAAGCCCATTGTTTGGCTGGTAAAAAAGAATTGAGTTTCTTATTGGTGCCCTCGAGAGGAATCGAACCTCTATTACCAGATCCGCAATCTAGCGTCCTATCCGTTGAACGACGAGGGCCTTTACGTTGGGATATTATCTCAATACCACGCCTCGGGCAAGTTTTTGATATAATCAGCTTATGGAAAAAGCGAATGACGTATTTTTTTCCCGGGTATTCTGGATCCTGCTAATTCTTATCATCTTGGGGCTTATAAGCATATCGCTCTGGCTGGATTTCCTGAAGGCCAATCGGTTGGCGCCCCGAGAAGATCCGGGAGCAACCGTAAAACCCGCCTTCCGTGGACCGGTGGGTGAACCCTTCGTCATTGGGCCCAAGGAGCCCCCGCCCGGCCAGTAATTCAACGCGGACGGCCGAGGGGCGGACACGGACTAACGCCTAAAACCGGGGTGGGCTTGAGAATTTGGAAGTTGGAATGTAGAATGTGGAGTAATCGCGAATATCGCGAATTAGAGAGGCAATAATGCGAATCGATGCGGTAGGGGAGCAGGGTTCTCTGTGCCTCCCCTAAAGGCGGAAGGTCGCCAAAGCGTAGCGAATACTCTTCGATAAATTCAGGATAAGCGGGTGTAGTACAGTGGTAGTACGCGACCTTGCCATGGTCAAGACGAGGGTTCGATTCCCTTCACCCGCTCAAAAATTTCAAGGAAATTTTGCCCTTCCGGCTTGTCCGGCCGAAACCTTGGCGGAGGAGGAAGCTTTAGCGAAGGAGGGTCGCACCTATTATTTTTTTGTTAGGATTCGGAACATGGAATTTAAAATTAGGAACTTAAAGGAAAAATACGGTCTGATTTTTTGGTTCCATCTGGTGATTATAGTCCTAATATGGACCTCCCCTTTCTGGCTATCCTGGAAGATAATCTTATTTATTATCTTCCTCTATTATTTCCAGTTGTGGCTAATCGGAGACTGCATCTTAACCAAGTGGCAATTTCAAACCAAAACCAGGAGCAAAACATTTTATTCCCATCTGCTCCAGAAAATGAAAGTGTCTGCAAGCGAAACCAAGGTTAGGATTTTCGTGGATTATGTTCTGCCTTGGTTAATACTGGGTTTTGCGTATTGGTACCAAAACTAAACCTGGACGGCGGCAATAAACGTCTCTAAAGGGAAATGTTCAGAAGCACAACATCCCGCTTCTCCTTCTTTCCGTTTCACGCCCCATGTGCTACAATTCTCCCGTGGAGCAAACCCGCCTGCCAACGGCCCCGCCCGCTTCGAAATACGAAGCAGGTCGGGCAGGTAAGCCGCGTGGGCGATGGCGGGCAGGCCCACAAATCTATGATTATTTACGCGCTAAGCACCCCGAATTCCCGGCCCGACGGGAACTTTTTAATTGGGGGCATAAGGCCATAAAAGTCATATAATTCAAGGTCATCTTCCGCTCGGAAGGAGGTCTTTCCCTGCGTAACCAAAGGCAAAACCAATCGTTCTACTATGTTGGACGGCGAGTCCAAAATCGTTCTAAAAGCCGTTGGGGGTGAGGCCTCCGCGTTTGGCCTACTTTATGACCACTACCAACCGAGTATTTATCGGTTTATTGTTCTTAAAGTGAGCCGACGTGAGGAAGCGGAGGACCTCACCCACCAGGTGTTTCTGAATGCCTGGCAGAACATCGACAAATATCGCAACTTGGGCTTCCCCTTTTCCAGCTGGTTGTACCATATTGCCCGCAATCTGGTTATCGATCACTACCGTACCCGCAGAGAGCATATCAATGTGGAGGACGTGGAAAATGAGCTGGTGTCGGAACTGGCGCAACTGCCGGACGCGACGACCGAGCTGAAGATGGAAATGGAAAAAGCCAGACGGGCGATAACTCGGCTGAAACCCATCCACCAAGACGTGCTCATCATGCGCTTCGTGGAAGAACTGTCCATCAAAGAGGTCGCGGACGCAATCAAGAAAAGCGAGGGTGCGGTTAAGCTTCTGCAACACCGAGCCATGGAGCAGCTCAAAAAGTTAATGAAATAAAAAAGATGGAAATACAGGATATTTTAAAAAAGTTCAGACAAATAAATCCGGATGCGGACTACACCAGGCGTTCCCGTAGCTTGATCGTGGAAACTCCTTTCGTGGTTTCTCCTCCTCTGACCAGCCCTTGGCGCGCCTTCGTCCAAAGCCTGCAGTTCGGATCCGCCATGGTGCTCGTGGGAGCGACCCTTATTTTGATAGTGGGCGGTTTTTCCTCCTGGAAGTTTCTTTCCCCGTTCCGGACCGCAAGTTTGGATATTGGAGCTCTGCGGGCGGAGGCGGAGGCGGTTAATATGCAGGTGGAACTGACCGATATCAACTATCGTGAAAATAATCCTTCCTCCGCTCCCGGGTCAATTTCAACCCCTGTCGCTGTCTCTGCGCCTGCCGAGAAAAAAACCATATCTCCCCGGGTAATCGATGCGGCTGAACAGATGGGGCTTACCCCCGCCACCTCCTCGGACGTATTGGGCATCGAAGAATCGCTCCAGATACTTTCGGAATAATATGCCTAAAGTCCTTAAGATTTCCCTGATCGCCCTTGCCGGGCTGGTTTTGTTTCTGGCCCCGGCAACCCAGGCCATTGAGGTACTCTCCGCAACCGCGGCGGAAACGGATCCAAGCTGTCAATTCCAGGATTTTGCCGCTGCTCTCACGGAAGCTACTAAAAACCCCTCCGAGGACTATGGGGAAGCGGTGCGCGTCGAACTCAAAGTCCGCCAGAACTGGTTGCGCGCGGTGCTGAATTGCTCCATCTTCGAAACCAAGAAACTGCAGGGTGCCCTGCGCGAATTCCAAACCAAAGATGCGAACTTGGATAAGTTAAGGGGTGAACTTTTGAACCAACTGGAAGATGTTTCCAACTACTACGACCTGCAACTTACCAAAGTGAATGACCATGGACTACACAGTATAAAGGATGCGGCCAGAGCAATTAGGGATTGGCGGAGTGGCACGCACTCCACGGTCGCCGAGCGGGGCGGCAATCTGATGTTGTGGACCAAGAACCAGGATCTTTTCGCTTCCGCACGCAGCCGCTACGATCTTATCGGGCAGACCATCCGCCGTTTGAACCTTATGGAACAAGAGGATATCCGAATAAAATACGGATCCGCCGAAGATTTCTTGAAGCAAGCGGAGCAGTCGAATTCCGCGGCGCGCGGATTGCTTCTTCGGTCCGCCAATTCAGACACAACCCGCGTTATCAAAGAATCTCTGGAAAATCTTTCCCAGACCTATAAGTTCTTTTTTGAGTTAAGCGAAGACATCAAGAAACTGCTCCCCCTCTAGTAACCCGTTGCTCAAAGTCAAAATCCCCTGTCCGCCTCCGCCAGTTGGCGGATAAGCGGAGGGGGATTTTGACTTTGAAGATCTCCAAACAATCCTCTATGCAACCGCCTCCTTGAGGCCCTTGCCAGCCCGGAATTTGGGCTTGATCGAGGCCGCAATCATAATCTTTTCGCCGGTCTTGGGGTTGCGGCCCTCACGCGCAGCCCGCTTGGCTATGCGGAAAGTACCGAAACCGGTGATGGCTACATCTTCGCCACGAGCCATGGTCTTGGCAATCGTGTCAAAGACCGCCTCTACGGCGCGATGAGCGGCCGCCTTGGTCTCCATGCCGGTTATCTTCATTACCTCTTCAGTTAGTCCTTCTTTGGTCATGAATATTGTTTTTATGCATTCTCGACCTTTTGTATAGTATTTACTTGGGTATTATAGCAAATCCTGACTCAAAGCACACGTCTGACCAACGAGCAAACGAGCTAAACGCGAAGCGCCAACGAGCTAGTTTATAGTCCCAGTTTTCTCAAAATCGGTTCGTAATCCCCCCAGGCGGGGCTCTGGCTCAGGTCCGCTTGCTTCGTGGCGCGCTGGAACTCTTCCGTGGCCGCTTCCCGGTCGCCAGAGAGGAAGTAGGCCCGGCCCAGACGGGCGCGGGTTTCGACATCGTCCCGCATCTCGAGCGACTTCAAATAAAGCTCTATTCCCTCCCCGTAGCGACCGTCGTCCGTAAAGAAGTTGGCTACTACTCGTGGCTCCATGGAGTTTTTCCAGGGCCGACCGTCATCAATGCCCTTGCGCACATGCTTATAACCTTCTTCATGCATCTCGTTCGCGTAAGCCATGAGCCCATAGTAAAAATTGGATTCCGCCACCTCCGGGTCCAGATCGAGCGCTTTCTTGGTCAGTTCCAATCCGCCCTTATTATTTCCCTTGCTCGAAAGGGCCTTTGCCCAACCGAAGTAGGTTTCTTGACGGTTAGGCGAAAGAGTGAGCGCGATTTGGGCGTGCTCTATGGCCCGGTCCAGATATTTCGCGTCAAATGGGGAAAACTTACTGTAAACATCAAGGAGCATGTTGTGGTAGTAAGCATCTTTGGGATGAGCCCGGGCAATTGCTTCCAGTTTGTTTATTGCGGAAGCGGCGTCGTTTTTAGTCACCGTGCCCCGTTTATAGAAAAAACTATCGGCGGCGGCGCGAGCATAATCCTTTGTGAACCCATCCCGATACATAGTCCAGCCCACGCTGCCCTTGTGGAACTCCGCGAGTGCCTCTGGTGCCTTATTCTGAAGCATCTTTACGAAACCGTTGCGCTGATGGCCGGCCGCCACAAGAGTAGGCAGATAAATACTGAAGCTTGCGATTAGTGCCGCCAAAACTGCGATACCCAACACCAACTGACCAAGCATCGGGTCCGGGGCGGGACGAATATTCTCTGAGGAATCCGGCTCCTTTGCGGTCGCATCGGTTGCGGACATAAAAAGCATAAGCATCAAAAGCGGTCCGATAGTGTCGAATACGAAGAGGTTGCGCACAAAGTAGGCCAGAAATGCCGCGGCGGCGAATTGAGCCCAAAGGCGGTCCTGCCCTCGCCAGGCCTGATACAGAAACGCGCCCGCCAGAAACAGAAAGGCCAGAAACAGTATCAGGCCTCCCGAAACCAGGTACTCCAAGACAAAGTTGTGGGGCTTGTCGAAGCGGGTCTCTTGGAAACTGATGCGCAAAGAGCTTGGGTCGTAGTTCCGATTGAAAGCCAGATTGAAGTTTTCTAAGCCCCAGCCCAAAAACGGTTTTTCTTTTATGCCCTGCCAAGCAGACCGAATGGCAATAAGGCGCGGCTGGAGACCACCATCGGAAAGGGATATGCCTTGAAATCTCCCCAGCCCGGGCACGTTTTTCCAGATAGGAGCAAGGCGAGTCAGCCAGAACAGCCCGCCAAGTACGATAATTCCCGCGAGGATTACTCTAAAAAAATTCTTATGCCCCCACCTTTTTCCCCATCCATTTGTAACTACAGGTGGACGGAAAGACCAGAAACCAAGGAGGGCGAGAAATCCCGCGCCCAATCCCAAGATGTCTCCTCTCGTTTGAGAAATAAAAACAGCGGCAGCTTCCAATACGGAAACCAATAACGGCCAGTATCTTCCAAAGAACGATTTTCCGGGCTGACTCTTCGAAAATACATATATGCCGAGGAACACATGGAACAAGGCATACCCAGCCATAAAGGTCGGATTGCCGAAGGTGCTACCCGGGCGACTGCCGGGGTTCTCATTAAGAAGCAAATCGGGAGTGGCGAGTTGGATAAACGCCAAGACCGAGACCAAAGCAGAGGTTATTAGCGAGAAGCGCCAGATCTTCTGCCAGTCCAGCTTTTCGCGCAGGGCGCTCAAAGCAATCGCTAATCCGACAAAATGGAGCAGGGCAAACACACCCAGATTTCTCTCCTGTATGGACCAGAAGCTGCGCGAGAAATCCTCTCCGGTAAGGGCAGTCAAAAGTAGTGCCCCGGCGAAAACCAAGGCCGACCAGAACCAAACGGTCCGCCGCGGGCGGAAAATGGGCTCCAGAAACGCCAGGCCGAAACAAAGAGCCATGATCAACTCGCTTACTATAAGAAAAAAAACTGTTTTGGGAATAGTGTAGGGGTAGACGCTTCCGCTCCAATATGCAAGCGGCACGCCGATTACGAGCACCAAAACCAAAATGAATGTGGTTTTTATGATATTTTGAGCCCAAGGATGCATTTGGATATCCTAACGATTTTACGGAGAAAAATAAAGGTGTCGGAGAACAGAAAACCCCGCTTGGCGGGGTTTTCTGTCATAAAGCTATTCCTTCGCCTTATGGATGGGAGTTGACGTAGGCACGCGTGATTGGGCCAAAATACCCTACCGCGGGCGATATGCCCACATTGGCCTGGAATCTAGCCAAAGCGGCCCTTGTAGCACCGCCAAACATGGTCGTTTCATGACCCGGAGAACCTGGACCACTCACCGATACTCTGAACCCCTTGGCATTCAGGTAAACCTGGAGTTGTTTCACATCATCACCGGTCATGCCTGTTTCGAGATTGCGGGCGAAGCTACTGAAGCCCGTGCCGGTTCCAGCATCTGTACCGGTTCCCGTCCCTGTCCCCGCGGCTAAGGCTCCAATCGCCGCTTCCGTACCTGCCGGCAGATTGATTCCCTGCGATTTGGCTTGCACTAACAAGGCCTGTAGCTGCAGTATCAGTAAGTTGAGCAACTGCAATTGCTGTTGGCGTAAGGTGCCACCGGTTCCGGTGCCTGCTCCGGTTCCGGTTCCAGTTCCAGTTCCAGTTGTGCTGGTCGCGGTGCTCGTAGTAATCGTGGCTGTGGTTGTGGTTGTGGTAATGGGAGGAGTATACCAACCTCCTCCACCTCCGCCGGCGTTGCTATTACCGGTGGCAACGGCTGGAGCGGATATGGTATAGGCGAAGGAGGCTACGCTGGAGACGTTGCTATTCGCGTAGCAGGAGATGGCCTTGATGGTCAGGGAGGAACCGACTGAGATGGCGCTTGCGTAAGTTGTGCCCGTGGTACAGGTGGGGGTGGTTCCATCTGCGGTGTAGTGGATGCTGTTTGAGCCGGTGGCAGTTAGAGTTACGCTTTGGGCGGAGGTGTAGGTGCCGGCGGCAACGTTGGCAGTAGGCGCTACAATAACCACCGCTTCCACATTGCTACTACCTATGCCGGTGTTTAAGTTGCCTATACTTTCTGAGTAAGCGGTGGTTGAGGTGGAAACTGCGGAACTGGCCGCTGATTCGCCCGAGGCGTTCAGAGCAGAAATCTTATAGTAATAAGTGGTGCTGGTTGCGAGACCAGTATCCGAATAAGTAGTGGTCAGTCCCGAGCTTATGGTCGGTTCGCTACCGATTCGCGGGAAAGAGCCGGTAGAGGTAGTGTTGCGATAGATATCGTAACTTGTCGCACCGCTTACTGCAGTCCAGGCAAGGTTAATCTGGGTCGGTCGATACAATGTGGCCGTAAGCCCACTCGGAGTCGCGGGAGCATTATCCGCAGGAATGGTCGGGGCGAAGGTAGATAAGTGAGAAACCGTGCCAGAGAGCGTTAGAGCCGGATCGCTATCCAGGTCAGCGATTGCGGCCGCGGTGGAAGGATGCAGGGTTACTACTGTCGGAATTTCTACCCAGTTGTTGGCGGTGGAATCCCAATAGGAAATCTTCATATTCTGAACTTGGGCGAAGGAAAGCCCATCTTCCTCAATTTGCGCTTTAGTTACGGTCAGCTCAATGGAGATACTATTTGAGAGAGTCGTGATCGTTTGATTGGAGCTATTGCGCGCCGTAATATCCCGTGCGTTACCTACCACGAGCGTGGCCGCCACGGACGGAACGTTAGTCGTATTCTTCACTTCCACCGTACCCGCACTGGAATCGGTACCCAGCGAGTTTTTCGGGAAATCAACCTTAATGCCATTTTCCTGCACTATGCCTCCGGCAGAGGGAGTGATCGGAGTGTTTTTCAGATTCGCCGAAAAACCCGCAATTGAGGATAACGTTATATTCGTTCCGCTCGCTGGCGCGGTAACCGTGGTGGAGCTGGAATTATAGCCATCATAGGCGGCTTGCACCGTCCAACTGCCGCTACCCACATTCAAAGTATATTGTCCGCTGGCGTTGGTGGAGCCGCCTGCCCAACCGCCGGTATTGTTTTCCGCCCAAACCCAAGCATTGGTTACTGTGCTGGTCGCATCCGGCAAGTAAACCGTGCCGGTGATGGTGCTGGCCGCCGTAGTCAAGGTCAGATTTTGATTTTCTAAATTCGCCCCATTCACCGTAACACTGATTTTATTACCAATGTAGCCCGGCTTACCGACTCCGATATCGTAAGTGCCGTTCCGCAATTTGAAGGAGTAGGTGCCATTGTCCGCGGTCTGCGCGCCGCCGCCGCCCCCGGTCGGGCTGGCGGACCAAACCCAGGCACCGCCAACCCCATCACCGGTTACGGTACCCGAAACGGTGTAAAGGCCGCTTAGGGTATACACGATAACCCCATCATTGGCCGTGTCGCTGGTTTCGGTAAACGTGCCGTCACTATTCACGGTAATGGCAACCTGGGAAAGCGGACCGAAGCCCGGCACCCCGCCGTCAATGTAATAGGTCGTGGAACCGGAACCGGGACGTTGAACGTCAATTTGATATTCTCGGTATGACGAACCCGCTGGCGCGACGTCCACGTCCGAAAAACCACCGCCCTGGTCACTGTGCACTCCCACGAACACTTGTGAAAAATCGCTCGCGGGGGAGACGCGCACGGTAATAGTGGAAGAAAGAATGGCGATGTTGCTTACGGTACTGGTGCTAATAGTACCCAGATTAGCTTTATATACCTCTCCCTTAGCCGGCAAACCGACATGGATCCAGCGATCGGCTCCGCCCGAGACCCGCGCGCTGTAAGCGCCGCTCGCGTCCGTTCCGCCGCTACCGAGCATCTGTCCCCGCTCCCCGCTCGTGATAAACACAAACGCCTGTTGTAAACCGACTCCGCCCTTAGTCACCGTGCCGGATATCACGTAGTTGTCCGAAGACGACACCGTAAAGTTGACCGTAGGGTGGGTGGAAGAACTAACCGTGATGCCGGATTGCTCGCCTAAAAATCCGTAGTTCTGGGAATTCGCGCCGACATGGTAGTTCGCGCCGGGACCCACGTACATCTTGTAATATCCCTGGCTATCCGTTTTGGCGTTGCCGTTCCCGGGACCGCCTTCCAGCCAGGCATAGAGAGACGCACTCGCGAGACCGTTGCCCGCCGCGTCTTTTACATAGCCTTCAATAAAATCGGAGGGTGGCGCAATCACGATAGTCGGCCCCTTGGCGGGTTGGCCTATCAGATAAGTGTCATCCACATCAACTTGCACTTCCACCGGGAAGGGCATGTTGTCTCCGCCCACCCCTACCTTCCACATGCCTTTGGCAACATTCAAAGTAAAGGTTCCGTCTTCTGCTACCTGCGCGCCGGTACCTTTGCCGCCATTGGGCTGATACGCAAACACCCACAGTTTGCCCCGCTCCTCATTGCCGAATATCCCGGACGGTTTTTGGACCGTACCCACAATACGGTGAGTCGCGGCGGAGAAAGTGAAGTTTTTAATCGCGGTCGGCGCGGCATCGCTGATGCTCACTTGTTGCGCGCTGGGGTCGGTGAAGGCAGTCGAAACCGTAATGCCACCGGAAGTGGAGGGTGGTATATGCGCCTCAACTCTATATGTTCCGTTTATCGGAACGCCAACGGCATAACTCGCCACACAGCTACCGTTCGTAGTAAAGAACGCCGGCTCCACCTGTTTGAAGCCTGAATCTCCGGAATCAACGTCGTCCGGCATGGCGAATACCACCACCTGCTTACTCTGTCCGCCCGCGGCACAGGTTGCACCCAGAGTTACGGTTCCCGAGATTTTCCGCGCGGTGGCGGGCATGAACAGATTTTGAGTCGCGGAGGTACTCACTTCTTTACCGGACGCGTTCAAGTGAGTTCCAGTTACATCATACGCCCAGGTATATCCCATGGAAGAAATTCCGGTAATGGAGAACGTGTCCGTGCTCGAGTTGTAGGTCATAAAACCATCACCGACAGAATAGACCGTCATTCCACTCATTCCTCCGATCACGATCCGAATGTTGCCGTTATCCGCGTCGTCCATCAGGGTAGAAGTGCCGTTCGCGTAATACACTTTGGCGGTATAGCTACCGGCAATATCAAAAAACGTGTTCTGGCCCATGTCGTTCATCAAGCTCCCGGCCTGAACGTTAATCGGGCCGCCCTGCGCGCCAGCCGGCACCGTGACCACAATCGAGGTATTAGACCAGCTCCCGCCGGTATAATCCGCTTCCACCGGAGGCAAAGGTCCGGTTTGCTGGCTGAAGCCGCCCGAGAAGAAAACCTTATGGCTGGCATCTCCGATGCTCTCCCCTTCTCCCAGCGTGCCGAAATTCGTTCCCGTAATCGTGGTAGTCGCGCCCACGGCCCCTGTGCGCGGAGTTATGCTCGTGATACTGGGCAGGGTAAGTACCTGCACGGACATACTAGAACTGGAATACGCGGTCAGAGCATTATTGAATCCACCCAGGTCCGTGATAGTGGTGGAGGTGGGAATTGCAAAAGAAGCGGTACCCGAAAGATTAAGACCGCGAATAGTTATTTTTGTTCCGGAAAAATCTACAAATGGATTGCCCATACCTCCGCAAGTAAGCGCGGAGCCGTTCACGATATAGTTCGGCGTACAATTCATGGCTTGCATGCCGTCCACGTTTTCACTCAAGTTCAAAACCATTCTGTCCGTAAAAGCCGTGGCCGAAGTTATGTATGGCGCCGCATCTGCCTGCACTGTAACCATGTTGGACAAATTACCCGCCTGGTCATTCACCCGCACTTTTATGCTGGTATTTTCCGTCGTGTTAACTGAAATAGGCGTAAACTGACCGGACGGTCCAAGCGTGGCCTGGCCCAAGAGAGTCGTACCATCTACCGCGTACGTTTTGACCACGCTTCCTTCTATGCCGATGGAAACGCCGTTTTGAGCAGTAAGCTGATTGTTGCCCAGCCGGAAGTCAGCTGCCAAAATGTTCGCGGGAGAAATTGCGTCTATGGAAATTGGCGCGGTAGAGGTCGCGTTGCTGGTCGGCGAAGTGCCGCTGGTTGTAATACCGTCTGCGGCGATTGACACCACAAACTTATGGGTATCTGAATTCAAACCGCTGGCGGTTCGAACGGCAACAGAAAATACGCTGGGCGGACCGGAGGCAATTAGGATAGGAACCGCGGGAGTCAGGGTAACGGCATACGGACCCGCGCCGCTCCAGCTAGGACTCGTGGCTAGTTCTATGAAACCGCTCTCGGAGCTATAGAGAGATACGCCGGATGTGGTACCAGTGGCCAGGGGTGCCAGGTCGCTCGTCGCGAAACTAGTAGAAGAAGCATCCGCGACTAAAATCGTGAGCGCGCTAAACGTTTCCCCTGCGTCCGCGGTCAAGGAAATATTGAATACGGTGCTACTCGCACTCCCGCCCGGTAGCCAGGTCGGGCTGGGCAGTGAATTGGTTGATGTCGCGACTACGGCCGCCTGCGCTACGCCGACAAACGCAATTAAACCCACCGCCCAACACAATGCGAATATGTTAATTTTTTTCATAATGTTTTTGTTTGCTTTATTTCGACTTAAAATAAGGGGTATACAAATTTTATTCCCGCTCCTTTCTGTCATTCCCGCTTGCCCCGCTAAGCGGGGCGGGGCGGGAATCCAGGTTCTCTTGTCTGACTGGATCCTCGGAGCAAGTCCGAGGATAACAGAATGCATAGTTACTCGCGCAACTCCTCCCCTCTGGACTACCCCGTCCGGCGAGGTAGTAGCAGAACGGACGAATGTTTTTATAGTTTCTGTCATTCTCTTTTTCTTCCGTCATTCCCGTCTTTTTTTGTTTCCGTTATTTCTGTTTTCCTCTGTCATTCCGAGTCCCGACTTTAGTCGTGGACGAGGAATCTGGAGTTCCTTCCCCCGCTAAGCGGGGTCAGGATGACATTTGTGTCTGCGTGGGTCTGCGTTAAGTCTGCGACTGTCCGCGTCCTTTAGGGATGGCTGTTGACGTAAGCCCTGGTGGTCGGGCCAAAGTAACCGACGGCGGGCGAGATACTCACGCTCTTCTGGAACCGGGCCAAAGCCGCACGGGTAGCACCACCGAACATGGTCGTTTCATGACCCGGAGAACCTGGACCACTCACCGATACTCTAAACCCCTTGGCGTTCAGGTATATTTGGAGTTGTTTCACGTCCGCGCCGGTCATGCCAGTCTCCAGGTTACGAGTGAAGGCGGAAAAGCCTGTGCCCGTACCTATTCCTGCACTGGTGGTTCCTGTTCCTGTCCCTGTGGCCAAGGCTCCAATCGCTACTTCCGTACCTGCCGGCAGATTGATTCCCTGCGCCCTGGCTTGGGCTAGCAAGGCCTGTAGTTGCAGTATCAGCAAGTTAAGTAGCTGTAATTGCTGTTGGCGTAAGGTGCCACCGGTTCCGGTGCCTGCTCCGGTTCCGGTTCCAGTTCCAGTGGTACTGGTCGCAGTAGTTGTGGTTGTTGTGGCTGTGGTTGTGGTTGTGGTAATGGGAGGAGTATACCAACCTCCTCCACCTCCGCCGGCGTTACTACCTCCGCCGGTACTGATGTTTATGGTGTAAGCGTAGGAAGACACCGTGGAGGCATTGCTGTTGGCATAGCAGGAAATGGCCTTGATGGTCGCGCTAGAGGAAACGGAGATGGCGCTTGTGTAAGTTGTGCCCGTGGTACAGGTGGGGGTGGTGCCATCTGCGGTGTAGTGGATGCTATTTGAGCCGCTGGCAGTTAGAGTCACGCTTTGAGCGGAGGTGTAGGTGCCGGCGGCAACGTTGGCAGAGGGGGCGGTGATGACGACTCCGCTCACGCCAGTTTCAACACCGCTACCGGTGCCAACCGTGCCGGTAACTTCCGAGGCCATGACCGAGGGCCCGCTTAAGAGCAGGCCCAAGGCGACGGCTAAAACCGCGATCTGTTTAAGTTTGGTGGTGTTTGCATTCATTAGGTTGATTCAGATATTCAACGTGAATTATTGGCTTTGGACTCCATAACTCGTTGAATATGAACCACCCGCTTGGCCAGAAGGTACTCGCGCCTCCACGATAACCTGTATCTGATTGCCAGCCGTGGCTGAATCCAAGTCGCTAGTGATGGTCATGGCGCTACCATAGGTGCTGGCCGCGCTAATCGTAATCGCGGAAGCACTAGAGGTTGCATTAGATGATTGTGCGGAGTAGTAACGGATATTGGTTGCCGCCGCAATCGTATTTGAGCCGCTAGTCCAGTCCGCAAACTTCAGAGAAGAACTCGCTTCGCTGGTTGGAACCGTAATGTTGAACTTCCATGACCAACCGGCGGCGAAATCGCCACCCGCAGTCGCCCAAGTTGAGGAAGGCGTTATGGATGTTACCGCGAGAGTCGCCGCGCCTTCTGCCGCGGTGGTGAATTCGTGGCTGGCTTTGGTGCTAGAGGAGTAGTCCGTAGTGAGGGTGTTGCCAGCGCTATCCTTTACGCCTACCGCGTACAGGTAGTAGTTGGTCTCGTAACCCAAGCTCGCTACTGGATCAATCGTAACCGTGGTAGAGGCGGAGTTATAAGACACCGTCGCGCTTACCGCAGTATCACCCGAATATGTTCGCAATTGCACCGTCGCGCCGTTTACCGTAGAGGCATCCAGGACTTCGTTGAAGGTCAGAACTGGGGAAGCGGTTACCGCAGTACCGGTCGCGTTATCAGCCGGGGTTTGGCCAGAGATAGTCGGACCGGCTACGTCTGAATTCAGAGTGACCAAGATGTTGTCCGTTGAAGTCGCTATGTTCCCAGCGGCATCCGCCGATTTCACCCGGAAGTGATAAGTAGTCGCACTAGTAAGGCCACTCAAATCGACCGAGTGAGAAGTTGCCATAGTACTCGTGGTAACCGTTGATCCGTAAGCCGAGGTCGTGCCGTATTCTACCGTGGAAGACGCGCTTTCGTTGGTCGTCCAGGTAATGGTCGCTGTTGTCGCGGCTACCGGGCTAGCTTGCACGCTGGTAATTACAGGAGCTGTGGAATCCGGAGTGACTGCAACTGTCGTGAAGGAGGTTGTGGAACTAGCGCCCCAAGCCGAGGCCAGTGGGTTACCCGCCGCATCCTGCACGCCGGTTGTGGCGTACATGTAGTAGGCGGTGCTGTTCGCAAGTGAGGACGCCGGAGTGAACAATACCCGCGTTCCACCGTTCGCAAGTGAGATAGTCGAAGTTACCACCGAGTCATCACTTGCCTTTCTAAGTTGCGCCGTTGTCGTGCTCACTGAGGAAACTTTAAGTTCTTCCGAAAAATCAATGTATGGAGTCACCGTGATTGCGATACTCGTCGCGCCACCGGTCGGAGTCTGGCCAGAGATAGTCGGGCCGGTTACGTCCGCAGAACTTGCGACCGTTGGTTACTCGTAATCCGCGTTCTCAGCCATAGCTTTTCCAGCCAGATCTTTTACGCAAGTCGAAATTCTATAGATGTAATTTCCGGAATTGGAGAGGTTCGCAACCGGATCGATGTAGATCTTGGT
>JAZDLT010000062.1:0-14790 GCA_043801735.1 Candidatus Liptonbacteria bacterium
ATCTTCCAACACGCCTTGTAATATACCCCAAAAAACGAGGTTTTACAAAGCCCCAATGACTACTCTATTTTGAGAATCTGGCAGGTGGCCTTGCCGGAGGGGGTTATTATGATCACCTCTTCGCCCACACGATGATCTATAAGCGCTCGCCCAATCGGAGATTCATTGGAAATTCTGCCTTCTTCTGGCTTGGATTCATTGGAACCCACGATGACATATTTAAGGGATTCGTTGCCTTTTTTGATGGTGACCACCGAACCAACTTGCACTCGGTCGCCTATGCCAGTTTTCTCGATAACCACCGCTTTCTTCACAAAATCCTCCATTTCCGCAATGCGCACCTCCAATTTGGCTTGCTCGTCTTTAGCTTCGCTGTATTCCGCGTTTTCGGACAAGTCCCCATACTCCTTGGCACGCTTTAGATGCTCCGCCACCTCCATTCTTTTAACGGTGCGTAAATCCTCCAATTCCTTTTTCAACTCAACCAACCTTTCCGAGCTAACGTAATATTTATTCATTTCTTTTTTTGTTTCTATAACACTTGCGCCTCTTTTTTCTCCTTATAAACCCCCGTCCATAACCACCAGCGGATGCGGAGGGTGTCCCACAGGGTAGTAAGATATGCAGACATTCCGACCGTAGAATTAATATCGTTCACCCAATGCACCGGGACTTCTTTGATTTTGAATCCAAATTTTTGGGCTAGGGCCAAAATTTCCACATCAAACCCCCAGCCCGCAATACGCGATAATTTGAAAATTTTTTCGGCGGCAGAAGCGGAGAAGGCCTTAAATCCGCACTGCGTGTCCCAAATACCCGGCAGAACCAGAATCTGGATTATCAAATTTCCGATCTTGCCCGGAATTTGCCGATAAATCGGTTGGGGAGGATCCAGCTTACTCTCCTTGTGAGACCTGGAGCAAATTACCACATCGTAATGGTCCTCTTCTCCCGAAGAATGTCCCCCCTCGGAGGAAAAGAACGGGCGCATCCTTTCAAAGTGGTCTATGGTGGTCGCATTGTCCGCATCCATAAACAGACGATACTTGCCCTGCGCCACCAGCATACCCTGACGGACGGCGTTGCCTTTATTGCCGATCTGGAGCTCCATTAGACGCAAACCCTTGATGGTCGGCATCATCTTGCGCACAATCTCCGCGGTGTTGTCCTTGGAACCATTTTCCACCACCAGAATTTCGTAGTTATAATCTACGCCCGTCATACGCTTATCGATATCCAAGAGAGTAATCGGCAAGCGCTTGGATTCGTTGTGCGCCGGAATGATTATGGATAAAAAAGGCTGGCTAACCATATAGTCAGTTTGGTCTATTTTTGTCGATTACATTGTATCACGTCCCAAAGTCAACAGCAACCTCGAAAAACCCTTATTTTACAAGGCCAAAACCGTGATTCCATTTTTAGTGACGGCAACGGTATATACCCAATCCCCCTTGAAGCATGGCTTTCTAGCGGGGTAAAGATGCACCTTACAAGGTAAGAGTTCTTGGACCAGCTTTAGTAATCGCTACCGTATGTTCAAAATGGGCAGACAGCGAGCCGTCCGCGGTGCGGACCGGCCACTCCCCGGGTTTAGTGCGAAGCTTGTAGTCACCTGCAGTAAGCATGGGCTCTATCGCCAAAACCATTCCCTCCGCAAGCTCCAATCCCGTGCCCGGTTTGCCGAAACAGGGCACGGCTGGCTCTTCGTGAACCGCATAGCCCACGCCGTGGCCAATTAAGTCACGCACCACCGCAAAACCTTCTTCTTCGGAAGTTTTTTGAATTGCATAACTTATATCACCTATCCGCTTGCCCACCCTGGCTACGGCAATAGCCGCATCCAATGCGCGCTTAGCCGTTTTGACCAAACGTTCCGCCAGCGGAGAGACCTTTCCAACCATTACCGTAATCGCCCCATCAGAATAGAATCCGCCCAAATCTACTCCCAAATCCAAACCGACAATATCCCCTTCCCGCAAAACTATTTCGGGCGAGGGCATGCCGTGAACAACCACATCGTTTATGGAGATACACAAGGCGCTCGGGAATTTATCTTCATCATGTCCGGCATATCCCTTAAAGCTGGGCTTGGCGCCGGAGCGCAGAATCTCTTGCTCCGCAATTTTATCCAGCTCCACCGTAGAAATCCCCGGTCTTATCTCTTTCGCGGCCAGGGCCAAGGCGCGCGCCAATATTTTCCCGGAGGCCGCAATTTTATCTATATCTTCCGAGGATTTAAGTTTTAATTGAGGCCTCATGTGGAATTAAGCCAATCTTTATATTCCGAGACTACTATATCTATGACTTGCTCTAAATTATTTACTTTAGTGTCTACTACTAAATCGAATTGGTCCTTAGCCATGTAATCTATATCATACAAGTCTCGATATCTTTTTCTTTCACTCTCTACTCTATTCAGAGTATTCTGATAAACCTCTTCTATGGATGATCCCCTCTGACTCGTGCGACCCTCGTTCTTTATCTGATTGAGTGTTCTCTCTGCAGATATTCGAGGATCTAAATCCAAAAACACCTTAAAAGAATCTGGTATCCAATGAAAAGCTGTACGAGAATCAATTACTAAATTATTCTTTTCCTGGCCTATTTTTTGTAATAAATCGTCTACTGCGTAATCTATCTCTCTACTTTTTTCTGCGGCCAGATTGATTTCCTCCACCGAGAGCCCTCCCTCTGCGGCCATTTCACGGAAAAGATCTCCTGAAGAAAAATGCTCATGGCCCAGCCTCTTAGCTACGCCCTTGGCGGTGCTAGACTTACCACTGCCCGGAAAACCAGAAATGGTAATTATATTTCTTCTCATCAATTTAGGATATTTCTAAAAACTTGAATATCTCCTTGGTCACCTCCGCAATAGAAGGGGTGCCATCAATGCTTATAAAGCGGGTGCGTTGCTTCATATAATCCAACATGGGCAAGGTTGTGCTTTCGTGTTCCCGAAGGCGCGCTTCTATTTTCTCGCGAGTATCGTCCGTCCTTTTTTCAATTTCGGCGCGCGAAAGGAGGCGTCTAATGGATTCCTCCCGAGGCAAGTCAATATACAAAGTCAACATATTTTTTTTTTCCCAGGTCTTTTAGGTAGCCAAGCAGAAACTCCGCCTGACTCAAGCGCCGCGGAATGCCGTCAAAAATTATACCTTGATTGACCGGCAATAACTTAAATTTAGGTCTTACTATCTCCCCTAGTTGATCGTCCGTCAAATAGATTCCCCGATCTATTATTTCGCCCACGGTCTTGCCATCCTTAAGAACGAAGTTTTTAGAGGCGCGCAAGATCCCGCCCATCTCCCAGTAATACATATTCAATTTCCCCGCCAAAACACGGGCCTGGGTGCCCTTGCCGGAACCCTGAGGACCCATAATGAAGATGACTTCTGGAGTGGTCATGTAGTCTTAAATTTGGAATAGTGTCCGTATTTAAATCGTATTCTAACTGAAAAAACACCAAAAATGAAGTAGTCCCGCGGTGGACTCGCCACCGCGGGACCATGCTACCGGCCCCGGAGGTTGTCGATGGATGCCCGGATGGCATCCTCGAACAGGGTGGTGGTGGGACAATCCCCTCCGAAAAGACGCTCCAGCGCGGGCGCATGTCTGTCGGCGATCTCCCTCGCAGCGGCGGGCGGGAGGTCTCCTTCCGCCAACACACCCAGGAGAAGACTCGCGGTCCCCAGCTGAACCTCCGGGTAGAGCAATCGATCCCCAAGGTAGGCACCGATCCTTGCGTCGATCACTTCGTGCAACTTCGGCAGATTGGGCATGCCAGGCCTCCTTTCTTCTGTCATCCATATATACCAAACACTGCCTGGAGTCAATGATGGGTTACGATGAATACTTTTCAAGATAGGCGCAGGAACGGTTCTTTTGGGAGAGATCATGGGAAGCGCAAAAGCTCGGTGTCGATCTTGGCGACTTTTGTGCTGAGATACAGACCCCCTCTTCGCCGCAGGGGCGAGGGGAACCGTCTCTCGCGAAAGAAACTACTCCAGTCCCTCATACTCGCGCACGGTAAGTTGAGAATTTACCTGACGCATGGTCTCCAGCGCCACCGCGACAACTATAAGAAGCGCGGTGCCGCTTACCGTAAGGACGGATACGTGGGTAATTCTCTGAATAATAATAGGCAAAATAGCGATTATGCCCAAAAATGCCGCTCCGAAAAAAGTGACCTTACTGACTATGGAGGAGAAGTATTTGGCGGTTGCCTCTCCGGGACGGATGCCCGGCACAAATCCGCCCCCACGTTGGAGATTTTTGGCTATTTCTTCAGGATTAAAGGTAATAGCGGTGTAGAAATAAGTAAACACGAATACCAGCACAAAGTAGACAATGCCATAAAGAAGTTGATTATTCAGGAACTTGGTCACCCAGTCGTTCAGCTTCATCGCCAAGTCCGGAGAGATGATGGATGAGACCTGGGCAATAAATTGCGGAAAAAGTAAAACCGAGATGGCGAATATGAGCGGTATCATGCCCGCCTGATTGACCTTAAGCGGCAAGTAGCTGGATACGCCCCCGAACATCTTTATGCCACGCACCCGCCGCGCATAAGTAATGGGTATTTTGCGCTCGCCTTCGTTCAGGTAAACCACTCCCGCTATCACCAAAACCAGGATTACCACGAAGCCCAAATAGACGGGCAGTTGAGAGGGTTCGTAGGCAGACCAAACCTGCTGAAAAGAGGCGGGTAGTCCGCTTACAATACCGGCCAAGATAATAAGGGATACACCATTCCCGATTTTCTGTTCGGAAATGAGCTCGCCCAACCACAAGGTCAGCATGGAGCCCGCGGTTACCGCCAGCACGTTGGTTATGATGCCCCAGCTGGAATCTGGACGCATAATTGCTCCCTGAGAAACCAAGAGATTAAGGAAGCCGTAGGACTGAAGGAGGGCCAAGGGGACGGTCAGAATTCTGGAGTATTGATTGAATTTGGCTTGACCGCGTGCCCCTTCCTCGTAATACATCTCCTTAAACTTCGGAAAGATTATGGTCAAGAGCTGCATGATGATGGTGGCGGTAATATATGGACCAACCCCAAGCATGGCAATGGAAAGATTGGAAAGACCGCCGCCGGAAAAAAGATTCAAAAATCCTAAAAGCTGGTTGGATTGGAACAAATCCCGTAAGCGCGCAACATCTACCCCGGGGATAGGAATGTTCGCCAGAAGACGGAAAGCCACCAAGAGGCCCAAGACGATTAGAACCTTGCGCCGCAGGTCTGGTATTTTAAATATCTGGAAGAGCTTATTCATAAGAGTGTTCGCGAATTCCGCCAACCGGCGGAGCCAATCTAATAATCAATAACGCGAATAAATTTTAACACGTTCTTCCTGTTCGTATTATTTGACCGACTCATTCGCATTATTAGCAATTACTCTGCCGCCGGCTTTTTCGATCTTAGCTTTTGCGCTTGCCGAAACCCCTAATCCCTTGAGCGTAACCACGAAATCCAAGTCGCCGTTGCCCAGAATCTTGACCGGGCCCTTCCAGCGCATCGGCAAAACTTTCAACACTTTCAGGGTTTCCGTATTAAGAACTGCGACTCTATCTAGCTTCGCTTTTAGGGCGGAAAGGTCGGAAATATTCAGAACAAAGGCCTTCTCTGTGGTGGGCTTATTGCGAAAACCACGTTTCTTCGGTAAGCGGATAATGAGATCTCGCAGAGCAGGCCTAATCCTATGACCGGCTCGGGACTTCTGCCCCTTGATGCCACGTCCGGAATAAGAGCCCCTCTTGCCACTGCGACCGATACGGGGAGCTTTGGATTTTTTTGTCTTTTTAAGCTGATGGAGTTGCATGTTTAAGAATCCTGCTGCTTTTCCACCTTAGGTTTCGACTTAAGCATTCTTAATGCTTCAAGGGTCGCCAGCGCATTAGTAAGCTTGTTCGGAGTTCTGCCCAGACACTTGGCAGTAGCATCCTTAATTCCCGCCAAGCTCAAGACGAAACGCGCTGCGCCACCGGCCTTAAGTCCATGACCAGCGCCCGCCGGTTTAATAATCACCCTCGCCGCGCTGAATTTCGCGGAAACCTCATGGGGAATAGTGCGACCGTCTCGGAGGGCAACTGTGACCATTTTCTTCTTGCCTTCCAACTTCGCCTTATTCACGGAACTAGCTACGTCCAAACCCTTGGCCACTCCCACCCCTACCCTACCTTTTTCATCTCCAACCACGACGGTGGCGCGAAAACGAAATCTTTTTCCGCCCGCAACCACGCGCGTGACCCGACGCAGGTCCAAAACTTTTTCTTTAAATTCGTCTTTTTTGATATATCGTTCGCGTACCATGTTTTTATATTTCTATCCCTCCCTTGCGGACCGCTTCCGCCAGGGCCTTTACGCGACCATGATAGGCATATCCCCGTCGATCAAATACCAGAGCAGAAACTTTGGCGGCTTGCGCTTTTTTAACAACTATTTCTCCCAACGCGCCAGCCTGTTCGGTTTTGCTTTTTTTAGACAGAGATCCATCAAGCTCCCGAGAATAAACCGCGAAAACGGTTACGCTTTTCGCGTCGTCGATGGCCTGCGCGATCATCCCATGATTACTCCGGAATACGGACAGGCGCGGTCGCTCAGCCGTGCCGGTTATACGGGCACGGGTTCTGCTTTTTCTACGCTCGCGGACTTTGTTTAATTTCTTGGGAGAGTTCATTTTTCTCTATGTTCCAGTGGTGGTGGCCCTCTTACCGGCCTTACGACGGATGATTTCCCCTTGATAGCGAATGCCCTTGCCCTTGTATGGTTCCGGCTTTTTGAGCTTCCTTATTTCGGCTGCGGTTTGACCCACTAAATTTTTATCTATGCCCCCCAAAGAGATTGTGTTTTTCTCCACGGCCACGGTTATGCCCGGCGGGATCGGGAATTTAACCGGATGCACATATCCTAGGGAAATCATGAGGTTTTGGTTCTCTAGTACGGCCTTATAGCCCACGCCCTCAATCTCTAAGACCTTGCGATAGCCCTCTGTCACGCCCACTATGGAATTGCGGATGAGCGACCAGACCGTACCCACGTTGGCCCGGTTCTGCTTGGTGGAATTTTCAAATTTTGCGTTTATCTCGTTGCCGGAAACATGAACATTGACGCCATGAGGCACACCGACTTTCAATTCTCCCTTGGGGCCTTTGACGCTAAAAATCCGGCCGTCCAGAGAAGCGGAAACGCCAGCGGGAATAACTATTGGTTTTTTGGCCAGGCGGGACATTTTACCAGATTTCACAAAGATATTCTCCGCCGACCTTGTCTTGCTTGGCCTGTTTGCCAGAAATAATTCCTTTGGGAGTAGAGATAATCGCCATACCATAGCCCTGACGCACCGGTTTTAAAGAACGGTAATCGGAATAAATATGGCGACTGGGCTTACTTACTATTTTGAAATCCGTCATGGCCGGATGGCCGGCGGAATATTTCAATTTAATTTCCAAAAGGGGTTTCTTGGCGGAACCGCGCTTTTCGGCCTCCTTGATGTAGCCGGATTCGGCGAGGACCCTGGCCACCGCCAAATCGAATGTCGAAAAGGGCATCTGGAAGGACTCCTTGCGGGCGCTCTGTGCGTTTTTTATTCTGGCTAATAGATCGTAAAACATGCCGTTTTTGTCTAAACTTTTGAGCCTATCTGTGGCGAATAAAATTTAGCCACAAAACTGAGCACCCCGCACCAATTTTCATGGAAGCTGTAATATTCTACTTGCTTGGTTATTACCTTGATAATCATTTTTTTAACTTGGGTATCTTAGTTGAAATTTGGTGCGGGGTAAAGGTTTGGCAACCAATCGCGACTTCGCCTGTGGCTTGCGCTCTTGGGCCAAGCCCTTTACCAGGAGGACTTACGAATTCCGGGAATTTCGCCCTTGGTTGCCATCTCGCGGAAACAGATGCGGCAAATACCGAACATGCGCATGAATCCCCGCTTGCGGCCGCAACGAAAGCAGCGCCGAACTTCCCGGGTAGAAAATTTGGGCTTCTTCTTGCTGCGGGCAATGACGGATTGTTTGGCCATAGTTATTTCTTGAACGGTACGCCCATTTCCCTGTACGACTCCATATTCTGGGGACGCTTACGCTTACGCGGAACCAAATTCACGCCCAAAGAAAAAGCAAAACCGGACTCTTCTGGGCTTATCTCCGGGAAAACGTATTGGTCTTGAAAACCGATGTTAAGCGCCCCCCCCTCATCTACCGCGTCCGCTCTTATACCATTAAAGTCGCGCACCCGAGGCAGAACTATTGTAAACAACCTGGTCAAAAAATCAATCATTTTTTGCCGACGGAGGGTAACCTTGAGGCCCACCACCTGGCCTTCCCGTATCTTAAATCCCGCGATGGACTTACGCGCGCGGCGTACCTGGGGTTTTTGGCCGGCAACGGCGGAAACATCCCTTATTATCTGGGGGAGAATTTTGTCCTCGAAATTGGTCTGCTGGCTTGCCCGGCCGATACCGGCATTAATCACCACTTTTTCAATGTGAGCGCGGGAAATTGCGGAGGGTTTAGGCATGGGTTTAGTATTCATGTTTAAGTGGAGGCCTGGCACTTGCGGCAAAATCTGATTTTTTGGTTCCCCTCTTTGCGCATACCAAGACGCGCGGGTTCTTTGCAGTTTTTACAAACCAACATGACATTGGAAAAATGAAGGGGACGCACCACGGAAACGGTCTCGCCTTTTTGTCCTTGCCGCTTGGGACGCATTCTCTTCTTGTAAAAATTAATCCCCTCCACGGAAATTTTATTTTCTTCGGGCATAACCCTAAGAACCGTTCCCGTTTTGCCGCGGTCTTTGCCCGAAATTATTTTTACCTGATCCCCCTTTTTAATTCTCATAGTATTCGCGAATTCCGCCAACTGGCAGAGCTAATTTTGGATTTAATAATGCGAATTGGATTTTGATTTATTTGCGTTATTTGCATTCATATTCGCGTTATTAGTGATTACTCTATACGATTTCTTCCGCCATAGTCATAAGCTTTTCGTAACCTTTGGCTTTAAGTTCGCGCGGCATAGGCCCGAAAACGCGGGTTGCAATGGGTTCTTTTTTGGCATCGACAAGCACTACTGCATTCTCGTCAAAACGAACATAAGATCCGTCCGAGCGGCGCAGGGCGTTGCGCTGACGCACGATAACGGCCTTAATAATGTCTTTCTTTTTGATGTTTTTTCTGGGTTCCGCAGATTGGACCGATGCAATAATAATGTCGCCCACTCCCGCGTAACGACGACGTGTACCTCCCAATATGCGGAAACAACGCACTATTTTTGCGCCAGAGTTGTCTGCGGCTTTGAGTATCGCTCTCTCCTGGATCATGGTAGTTAATTCAAGGCGTAAATATCAAAACATAAAACCCTCTGCTTCTTTGGTTTCGTGTTTTGACTTTTTATTTTCGGATTATTACTTCCCAGCGTTTCTCGCGGGAAAGCGGTCTGGTCTCCCGAATGGTTACTTCTTCGCCCTTTTTGGTCGAATTCAAGGGGTCGTGAACTTTAAACCTCTTGGTTGTCTTGTAGTAACGTTGGTACTTGGGGTGTTTGCACAACCTGGTTATCGCTACCACTCGGGTCTTATCCATCTTGTCCGAAACCACCACCCCCGTGAGTGTGCGCCGGATAACTCTTTTTTCCGATTCGGTGATTACGGCCATATTTATTTGGATTCTGATTTTTGATGGACGAAAGTAAGCAACCGCGCAATGTTTTTGCGCACGGCACGCAACTCGCTAACATTCTTAACTTTTCCGGCCACCAAGTCAAACTTTAGCGTACGCAAACGCTCGCGCTGCTCCTTGAGTATTTTTTCCTGTTCGGCCAGGGGCTTATTTTTTAAATCCTGTATATCTCTTAATTTCATGTTAGCGGGATATTACTCTGGTCTTAAAAGGCAACTTGTATCCGGCCAAGCGCAAGGCCTGGTTGGCTTTTTCCGCACTGGGCGCATCCATCTCGAAAATCACCCTGCCGGGGCGAACTACGTATACATAGTGATCTACGCTGCCCTTACCTCCGCCCATGGTAGTTTCCGGCGGACGCTTGGTAATGGGCTTATCCGGAAAAACTCTTATCCAAAGACGCCCTTCGCGCTTCATAAAGTTTGTAATGGTACGGCGAGCGGACTCGATCTGGCGGGAATTAAGGCGGGCGGATTCCAGGGCCTTCAGGCCAAAGCGTCCATAGCTCAACTCCAGGCCGCGGGTTTCAATTTGCCGTCCCTTATTGCGCCCCTTGTGCCATTTTCTGTGTTTTACTTTTTTAGGAATAAGCATGTTGCCGAAATTTACTATCTATATCTATTGCCCCTGGTCTCACTGCGGCCATTTTTTTCTTTACTGTTTTCCGCCTGCTTTGTTTCAAAAACCTCTCCTTTGTATATCCACACTTTAACGCCAATCGTACCGTAAGTGGTGATAGCCGTGGCGCGGGCATAATCGATATTCGCGCGCAGGGTCTGCAGTGGTAAGGGGCCCTGTTTCATGCTCTCGGTACGCGCAATTTCCGCGCCGTCCAGACGTCCGGAAACCATTATCTTTGTGCCCTTCACGTCCCGATTTTGCATAATTTGTTCTACATATTTTTTGATGGTGCGGCGGAAGGTCATTCTACGCTCCAAATCCCAGGCAATTTGCTGGGCAACGTACGCCGCGGAAACCTCGGTGCGCTTAAGCTCTTCCACATTTACGGAAAGCGCGGAAGATGCCTTGGCCTTGTATCCTGCGCGAATTTTGCGCAAATCCCTCTCAATCGCCCTGCTTAAATCTTCTATGCCCTTGCCCCCCTGCCCGATCACGAAACCGGGGCGGGCAGCGCGGATAAGCACGCGCAGATTGTTGGTGGTGCGCTCAATTTCAACGGAAGCTATGCCGGCTTGGCCGATTTTCTCGCGGATTACCTTGCGAATGGCCTCATCTTCCGCCAGGTAGCGGTGATAAAAGTACCGTCCGGTATGGGAACCCTCCCCTTTGCCGGCGAAAAACCAGCGGGCTGGCCACTTTTTGTTTACCTGGAGACGAAGGGAAATTGGATTAATCTTGTGACCCATAGTTTTTAAGGCTTGCCTATTTTACTAGATAATTTGATTTCCGTAAACCTTTAGACCGCCTTACGACTGAAGGTGCGGCGGAAAAAGCCCGGCTTAGCGGAAGTCGATTTCTCCGAACCTTGCTCCGACTCTTTGACTTCCTTCGTGCGCTTGGATTTGTCCTTATCTCTGGATGCCTTCTTTTTCTTTTCCGCCACAATCTTAAATCTGGCGTATTTCTTCTCCGGCATTTCCGCCAAAACTAAAGTGACATGGCTCATTTTCTTCTGAATCGGACTGGCCACTCCCCGGGCGCGCGGGAGATGTCTTTTGAGCATCGGGCCCTGATCCACCCGGATGATCTGTACTTTCAGGGATCCGGGCTGCAGATGCTTGGTGGCTATTGCCGCACTCACCGCGGAGCGCAGAAGTTTTAGGATGGGTAAGGTGGCGCGCCGGCGCATAAGGAGCAACTGGGCTTCCGCCTCGTTTACCGAAAGACCGCGAATCATGTTTGCAATCGCGCGAACCTTACGGGGAGTCATCCTTAAATATCTAAGTTTTACGCTTTGGGTATTCATGGTTTTCTACTTCTTCGCGGGTGCCGCAACGGGCGCGCTTGCGGTCTGGGCTTTCTGTTCGATCTCTTTTTGTATCTTACCGCCGTGGCGCAAGAATTTGCGGGTCAGGGAAAATTCGCCCAGACGATGACCAACCATATCTTCGGTTATGCGAACTTCATTGAAATCCTTGCCATTATGAACAGCGAAAAGATAGCCCACCATTTCCGGGGAAATTTCGGAAGAGCGAGACCAGGTCTTAATAGCGCCCGCATCCGGTTTTTGCTTGGCAATCTTTTTCTGAATATTGGGATCCACGAACGGACTCTTTTTAGAACTTCTGCTCATGTTTTTTTGCGTTTGGGACGACGTTGCATAATGAACTTACTCGACCTAAGCTTGGGATTACGGGTCCGGTGGCCGCCAGTGATCTTGCCCCAAAGGGTCTTGGGCTTGCGGGTGCCGCGTTGGGTGCGACCTTCGCCGCCTCCATAAGGATGATCCACTGGGTTCATAACGGAACCGCGCACGGTCGGACGAATACCCAACCAGCGCGATCGGCCGGCTTTACCGATATTTACCAGATTATGCTCAGGATTGGAAACCTGCCCCAAGGAAGCATAGCCCTCGGAAGATACGCGTCGAATTTCACCGGAGGACATCTTGAGGTCGGTGCGCCCCTCCGCGTTACCCAACACCTCTGCATAGGAGCCAGCGGAGCGGGCAAGTTGCCCTCCTTTGCCCACGTGAAGCTCGATATTGTGAATTTGATATCCGATCGGAATGTTCTTTAGCTGCATACGATTGCCGGTTTTGAGCGGAGCGGCCGAAGCAATTTCCAGAACGTCTCCCTGTTTTATGCCGCTCGGTGCGATTATGTATGCCCGCGCACCGTCGCCATAAACAACTCTGGCGATAAAAGAAGTGCGGTAAGGATCGTATTCCAGGGTCTCTACCCGGGCGGATAGGTTTATTTTATCCATTTTGAAATCAACCGCGCGGTAAATCTTCTTATTGCCACTACCCTGGTGACGCACGGTAATGCGGCCGGCGGAATTGCGGCCGGCGTTTTCTTTGAGCTTCCGCAATAGGGGTTTGTGCGGGCCAACCCGGCTCAAGCCGCCGTAATGAACATTGGTCAGCTGACGTCGGGAGGGTGATGTGGGAGAATATTTTTTTATCATGGGCGTATTCGCGAATTCCGCCAACCGGCGGAGCTAATTTAAGATTAAATAATGTGAATGGATTTAAATTTATTTGCGTTATTGCCTCGGTAGTTCGCCTTATCGGCAATTATTACCTGGCTAGGTCTATTTTTTGTCCGGACTTAAGGGTGGTAATCGCTTTTTTGTAGCCGACTTTGGTGGATTTAAGCCCGCGATAGCGACGGGATTTGGATGGGATATTTATCATATTCACCTCCACAACATCCACATGATAAAGATCCTTAACCAACTTCTTCACCTCGTTTTTAGTGGCGCCATCTTTAACCAAAAAGACATACTTTCCCCCCTCGTTTAGGCGGGCAGATTTTTCGGTAATCCAAGGTTTTTTTACCAGAGAAGAGTCCCTCATCCTGTTAAGAATTTAAACTGGGCAACTTGCGACTAAAAAACATTCCGCTGGTCTCGGTAAAATTGTTATTCGATTTAAACATATCAATTGAATTTATTACGGGACTCGTTTTATAAGGAATAGTGCTTGACTATGGACGCCACGGCCGTCTGGTCCATAAAAATATTCTTGTAATTCAAAACATCGTAGACGTTCAGAGAAGCGGGACCGGAAATTTTAACTTTCGCCAAATTGCGCGCGCCCCGCAGGATGTTTTTGTTTTCCGCCTCGGGTACGAAAAGAACGTCGTATTTGGAAATTTTCTTGGCCGGGAAAAACGGCTTTAATTTCTGAGTAACAACCTTGGTCTTGGGCTCCGCAATCATTAAAGTATCAAAAATCTTGAGCTCCCCGTCCCTGAATTTGCGGGAAAGGGCCACTGCGAGGGCGGCTTTTTTCATCTTGGCATTGACTTTTTGGCTGTAATCACGTTCGTTTCTGGGACCGTGCGCCTTGCCGCCACCCACCCAAATAGGCGAACGGGTAGAACCGTGACGGGCACGGCCAGTGCCCTTCTGGCGCCAGGGCTTTCTGCCTCCCCCACGCACTTCGCTTCTATCCCTGGCGTGAGCCCAGGGGTGGCGCTTGTTGGCAAGCTGCGCCAAAACAACCTGATCGATCAAGGCCTCATTCCAGCGCCTACCAAAAACATTCTCCGGCAATTCTATGGCGCCGACTATGGAGTTTTCCCAGTTGTACAAATCGGATTTCATCTTAGGTAATTCCAAAAAAATTTAGAAATTGAGATTAAAACTCTATTTCGAGGCCTTGCTTTTTACTTTGACGATTTCTAAAGCTCCGCCGCGTGCGCCCGGCACGGCGCCGCGCAGCATAATCAAGCCGTTTTCCGAATCTATCTCTGCAATTTTCAAGTTGCCGACAGTAACGCGCTCCGTACCCATGTGACCAGCCATGCGTCTGCCCGGAACAACTCTCTGGAACGCGGTACTACCGATAGAACCGGGCGCGCGGTGGCGATTCTTTTGACCGTGGGTCTTGGGGCCGCCATGGAAACCGTGTCGTTTAACCACACCCTGGAAGCCGCGTCCCTTGGTCAGACCCGAGACACGCACGATATCGCCCGCCGCGAAAATATCCGCCTTAACCTCGTCACCAACATTCAATTCGGGCAACTTCTCTTCGCCTCTTGGGCGAAACTCCTTGGCAATTCTGCCCATTTTAAGCTGAACGGCCTCGTATCCGTCCTTCTCTTTCGTACGTAAAATAGCCACCTTGTTGGCTGGCACGGAAACAACCGTAACCGGCACGACTTTCTCGTCCTGCCAGATCTGGGTCATCCTTACTTTTTTGCCTAAAATCATCATAAATTTATCGGTGATTACCCCACATTCTGCGGGATGATGATTTTGCGTCTTAATTCTCTGCGCCGAAAACGGCTTGAGAATAAAGACAAAATCTATCAAAAAATCGCCTAAGGCACAGCCCGGCGATTCCGGTCCGTCCTTGTGAAGCGCCCCCTATGTAATGTCTCTTTGGGCACCCATTAAAGCGACTGGGATATTGTAAGCCAAGACGACACCTATGTCAACGCGTGGTTGGGCATAAACGATTCTTTGATAGACCCGG
>JAZDLT010000074.1:0-9522 GCA_043801735.1 Candidatus Liptonbacteria bacterium
CGACCTTCTGCGTACTAGGCATACCGCCGAAATTGTGAGCGGTATCTTGGGAGGGGTGGAGGTTATCTTAGATGAGCGCCTAAGAGAGACTAACTTCGGTCCGGAATACAACAACCAGAATGTCGCCAAGTTCGAAAGGGACTTTCCGTATACCCATCGCTTAGATAATGCTCCCCCGGGCGGGGAGTCGCGCAAGCAGGTCCGGGCGAGGATGCTGGATTGTGTAATGGAATTGAACCGCAAGTATGAGGGCAAAAAAATATTAATAGTCAGCCATGGCGACCCGCTTCTCTCCCTCCAAGAACATTTTGGCTCGGAGTTGCCTTGGCCGGACTTCGCCAAGGATTTCGAGTTGGATGTAAGTATCGCGGATTTACATCGGCCGTATATCGACCAAATAGTATTGAAATGCGATGCTCGCCTGCCGGACGGGCAGGGGTGCGGCGGAGAGGCGAGGCGCGTACCGGAAATATTCGATTCCTGGGTAGAGGCGGGCTCAATGCCCTTTGCGGAGTTCCATTATCCCTTCGATCAAAAGGAGATTTTTGAAGCACGCTTTCCGGGACAATTTGTGGCGGAGTATATTGCGCAGACCCGCGCCTGGTTCTACGTGATGCACGTTATTTCTCTGGAACTGTTCGGCAAGGCGCCTTTTGAACATGTGGTTACGACCGGGACGATTCTCGCGGAGGACGGCTCCAAAATGAGCAAGTCCAAGAACAACTTTCCCGACCCGTGGGTGGTAATCGAAAAATATGGAGTGGATGCTCTGCGATTTTATCTCATGAATTCCAGCGTAATGCAGGCGGATAATCTTAACTTCAGCGAGAGAGAACTGGGCGACCTGTATCGAAAGAATATTCTTATCCCTTGGAACATCCTGAACTATTTTCTGACCTATTCGGCGCAAGCAGATTGGCAGCCCGCTCCCGGCGGCCTGGATCACTCTCCGGAAAAACCCCTGGATAAATGGATCTGGGCGCGCACCAAGGAGTTGGTGAACAATGTTACCGAGAATCTGGATGCTTACGACACCGTGCGCGCGACCCGCGCCATCTCCGAATACGTAGACGACCTTTCCACTTGGTATCTGCGCCGCAGCAGAGGCAGGACGGACGAGGACTTTTTTGGTTCCTTGCGTCACGCTTTACTTAATCTCGCCAAGGTTTCTGCGCCCTTCACGCCTTACCTGTCGGAGCTTATCTACACAAACCTCAATCGCAGGGATAATGTGCCGTCCGTCCATCTGGCGGATTGGCCGACCAAGCAGGAGGTCTCGGAAGAGGAGAGGAAATTACTGATGCGCATGAAAATTCTACGCGACTTGGCCAGCTTGGGTATGGCCAAGCGCAAGGAACTGAACATTCCGGTGCGCCAACCGCTCCAGGAGTTAGGAATTAGGAATAAAGAATTGGAAGGGGCGAAGGAACTGCTTCAGATATTGCGTGAGGAGTTGAACGTGAAGAACATAAAGATGGATTCCAATCAAAAGGAGGAGATCGTCTTAGACACAACCATTAGCAATGAGTTGCGCCTAGAGGGCCTGGTGCGCGGGTTGGAGCGCGCCATTCAGGCACTACGCAAGCAGGGCGGATTCAGGGTGGGAGAGATGGCCAATCTGACTTACCGCACCGAGGATGCTGATTTACGCAAGGCGATAGAATCCTTTAACCGCTCCAAGACCTACATCACCGCAGTGGCGGAGGGGGAGAGCGGAGAGGTCGTAGAGCTGGACGGCAAAAAAATCACTCTTTCTGTATCCAGAATTTAAAATATGCGCAGGGACAGCGAAAAAATATACATCTATGGCAAGCATGCCCTAATGGAGGCGATTTCCAATACACCTCGTGTAGTCAAAAAAGTTTTTATTTCGGAGGAGATTAGGGATGAAGATCTG
Source organism: Candidatus Liptonbacteria bacterium (assembly GCA_043801735.1). Lineage (GTDB taxonomy): Bacteria > Patescibacteriota > Minisyncoccia > UBA6257 > 2-01-FULL-56-20 > JAHFLL01. Next base: position 1,898 of record JAZDLT010000074.1, read on the forward strand.
AAAAAGATATTGTCCAAGAACAATATTCCTGTCTCCTTACTAAAAAACAAGGAAGCGTCCCGGATGGTCGGCCAGGAGACCGCCCATCAGGGCGTGGTGGCTATAGTGGACACGGGCGCCTTGATGGTTGATTTTGATGAATTTGTGTTAGGCATAAAGCCGGAGCCTGAGACCATGCTGGTTCTATTGGACGAATTGACCGATCCGCACAACGTAGGTGCCATCATCCGTTCCGCCGCCGCCTTCGGAGCTGCAGGCGTGCTTATTCCAGCGCACAATCAAGCACCGATTACGGGAGCGGTGGTAAAGTCCTCCGCGGGTATGGCCTTCCGGGTGCCCTTAGTTTCCATTGGCAATGTGAACTATACCGTAGACCGACTGAAAAAAATGGACTTTAAGGTTTATGCCCTAGAAATGAACGGCAAGAAAGAATTGGGCGAAGAAGGTTTCGACGGCCCGGCTCTTTTTGTGGTGGGTAACGAGGGCAAGGGCATTCGACAAAAGACCTTAGAGCGTTGCGATGTAGCTCTTAGGATACCCATGCATCCGCGTTGCGAATCATTGAATGCTTCCGTTTCCGCGGCGGCGGTTCTTTACGCCTGGAGTATACGCCATCCGGAAGTTTTAAAATATTCCAAAAATTAATATTATTCTGTCCACATGATTCTTTCCAAAAAATCCATTGAGCAGGCCATGGAGAATGGGGATTTAACAATAGAGCCGTTTAACAGAGATTCACTCAAAGACGCTAGTTATACTTTTACATTGGCGCCTAAATTGAAAGTGCGAAAGCAACCTGGATTGGAGTATGAAGAAATCTCCATAGGGCAGAGTGGTTTCGATTTACCGCCAGGAGGATTTATTGTGGGTTTCACTAATGAGAAAATTGCTCTGAATGGGAAGTATGGATGTTTTTTGAGTAATAGAAGTTCATGCGCGCAGATGGGATTAAGCGTGCTTCTTGGTTCAGACTTTGCGGAGCCGGACACCGACGGAACACAGACCCTGGAGATACATAACATCAGCGACAACACAATTCGGTTGATGGCGGGGATGAAAATAGTAAAGGGTATATTTATGCCAATTGGCTAATAAATTATGAAAAACATAAATCTTATCGCCGAATCTTGGAAAGATTACGAATTGATTGATTCGGGCGATAATAACAAGCTGGAGCGTTATGGTAAATATATAATTTCCCGCCCGGAAACACAGGCGATCTGGAACCCTGCGTGTCTGGGAAAATGGGAGAAGGCGGACGCGACTTTTAGATGGATAAATGGCAAAGGAGGTTGGAGTAGAAATAATATTCCGGCTGACTGGAGGGTGTCTTGGCAAGACAATCAATTCGCTTTGCGGCTCACATCCTTCAAGCATACGGGTATATTTCCGGAGCAGGCGCCCAATTGGGAGTGGTCCGCGAATTTGGTGGATAAAATTAAAAATCCACAAGTCCTGAATCTTTTCGGATATACCGGAGTGGCTACAATAGTTGCCGCCAAACATGGCGCACGGGTGACACACGTAGACGCCTCCAAACAAAGTAATGAGTGGGCGAAGGAGAATGCGCGTCTATCCGGAGCTGACCCGAAAAATATCCGCCACATCTTAGACGACGCTTTGCGATTCTCCGAGAGGGAAGTTCGGCGGGAAGTAAAATACGACGGCATAATTCTAGACCCACCCGCGTTCGGTAGGGGAGCCAAGGGCGAGGTCTGGAGAATAGAAGAAAACCTGCTCCGTCTGCTCCTCGCGCTCAAGAAGTTGTTAAACCCGAAACCGGGCTCATTCTTCCTGCTGAATGGATATGCCGCCGGCTACTCTCCTCTCTCTTTGGCGCAGTTGGTTCAAGATATTTTTCCGCGGGTGGATGGGGAATATGGCGAGTTGCGCATCCCCGAATCCAGCTCAAAACGTTTTATCCCAGAAGGAATATATACGCGATTTGTAATCTAAACGGTTAATCCCACCCTATTTTTTACCTCCTTAATCTTGCGATTGGCCCGCAAGGAGGCCTTTTTGGAGCCGGAGTTGAGAATGGTGGCTAGGGTTTTGGGTCTAGCCAATAGGGCCTGTTTCTTTTCGCGAAAGTCGGCGAAGTGGGCTACGATGGATTCCGCCACCGCGCTCTTGAAGTTGGAATAAGTCGAGCCGGCAAACATTTTCTCGCACTCCTTCACGTGCTGTCCCGAGACGGCGGAGAATATCTTGAGCATATTACTGATGCCCGGCTTGGTATTGGGCTCGTACTTTATCTCGCCGCCCGAATCGGTGGTGGCCGTCTTGAACTTGGCGCGGATATCTTCCGGCGAGTCGTCCAGAAATACGCAACTTTGGGGGTCGGACTTGGACATCTTCTTCATCGGGTTTTTGAGGCTCATGATTCGCGGAGTGTGCGTCAGGATCGGTTGGGGCTCCACGAAAACATTTCCGAACTTGGAATTGAATTTCCGGACAAGAGTCCGGGTTAGCTCCAAATGTTGAATCTGGTCTTCGCCGACTGGTACGAATTTTGTGTCGTACAAAATTATATCTGCGGCCATGAGTACGGGATAAACGAGAAGGCCGGTGTTCGATATTCGATGTTCGGGGTTGGCAGAGTCCTTGGAGGATTTGTCTTTAAATTGGGTCATGCGATACAACTCGCCCAAGGGGGTTATGGTATTCAGTATCCAGGCCAATTCGTTGTGAGCGGGTACCTGGGATTGTAGGAAAATAATGGACTTTTTGGGGTCCAATCCGGCTGCAATGAAGTCCGCAGCGAGCTCCAAGATCTGCTGTCTCTTTTCTTCGGGTGTGTAGTTCTCGGTGAGAGAGTGTAGGTCGGCGATAAAGAAATAACACTGATACTTGCCGGAGTTTTGCAGCTCCACAAAGTTCTTAAGGGCGCCGAGATAGTTGCCGAGATGTAATCTTCCGCTAGGTTGTATGCCGGAGACCAAAATTGGCTTCATTGGTTTAATAAGTAGTGAGTAGGCAAAATTAACTTGCCTGTTACATTCTACATACTATCTACTTTGCCATTATATCTCAATCACTACTGGTATCACCATGGGCCTGCGCCGGGTTTTATTATACAAGAACTGGTCTATCTGGTCGCGCAGAAGGGTTTTAAGATATTCACTCTCCACCGGTTTGTCGGACGGAAGACGTGAAATTAAATTTTTTGCCTTTTTGCGGATGTCCTCCATAATTTCTTGGTTTTCCTTCATGTAAATGAATCCCCGAGAAATAATGTCCGGATTTTTGAGCAGCTTGCCGCCATGCTCGCGGTCGATAACCACGATCAGAACCATCATGCCTTCCTGCGCCAGATTGCGCCGGTCGCGCAGAACCACCTCTTCCACGTCACCCACCCCCAAACCATCCACCATCACATAAAAGGCCGGCACGGTTTCGCCGGTAACCTCAAAACCATCCTTGGTAAGTTCTCCAACCTGGCCGTTGTCCATTAAAATTACATTTTTGGGCGGAATACCCACCTCTTCTGCGGATTGGGCATTGGCCGCCCGCATAAAGTAGTAACCATGCACCGGGATCAGATATTTGGGCTTAATAAGCTGCATCACCAATTTCAGATCTTCTTTCGGCGCGTGGCCACTGGAATGTATATCGATGTGCGAGGACTGGAAAACGTTTGCGCCCTGCCGGGTGAGGTTGTCTTTTACCACCTGCACGCTACGTTCGTTGCCCGGAATGACCGAAGAAGAAAGAGCAACCGTATCGCCCCTTTTGATTTTGATGTTACGATGAGTTCCGTTCACTATCCTCGCCAGCGAACCCTGCGCTTCTCCTTGCGCTCCTGCGGCCAGAATCAAAAGCTTGTCGTCATGGTACTTGTTGGCATCCTCGATCGGGACTATTGCGCCCGGTTTGGTTTTTATAAAGCCAAGATTCTGCGCGATTTGAACATTCGCTTTCATGGAGTATCCAACCAGCGAGACCTTGCGTCCGATTCTCTCCGCAATCTTGATTATTTCCGCGATGCGGGAAAGTAAAGAAGAGAAAGTGGCCACAATAATTCTTCCGTCGGCTCGCCGGAATACCTCTTCCAGGTTTTTTTCCACGATTTTCTCCGAAATGGTATAACCCTCCTTCTCCGCGGCGGTGCTGTCTATAGTGAAGATGTCTATACCCATTTGTCCGATGCGCGCGAACTCATCTAGCCCGTAGGCCACCCCATGTTCGTCGTAATCTATCCGAAAATCCGCAAAGTGAACCGCCTTGCCAACGGGGGTCTTGAGAACCACGCCGGTTGTCTCCGGGACGGTATGGGGCACCCCGAAAAACTCCGCTTCGAAATAATTGGATATTTTCACCCGGTCTTTATTCTTGATGGTGATAATATTGAGCTTGGGGCTATTCGGGAAGTCTTCCTGCCTCTTTTCCACAATGGCGCGGGTAAGAGAGGTGGTGTAAATCGGAGGATTACCCAGTTTTTCCATAATGTGAGGAACGGCTCCGATGTGATCGTAGTGGGCGTGGGTTAGGATTATGGCTTGGATATTTGATTTGCGCTCCGCCAGATAGGTTACGTTCGGGATGATGTAATCTATTCCAGGAGTTTCTTCTTCCGGGAATTGCAGGCCGGCATCCAAGATGACTATCTCATTCCGGTATTCGTAGAACATCATATTGCGTCCCACTTCCTCCAGTCCTCCTAGTGGTACAAAACGCAGGACATCCCCTTTGCTTTCCCTCCCCGCCCCAGAAACTCTTGATCTTCTGCTGTATTTGCCGGCACCGCCTCGAACGGGCTTCCCATCTCCGCCCTTGGGCTTGAACTTTGACCGAAGGGAGGCGTTTGTTCCGCCCGCCTCCACCCCAGAACGGATTTTGTCTTCATCGGAGGGAGTCCAGGTTCTGGTTTGAGAATAGGAATTTCCCGGTCGATTATTTCTGTTTATTTTATCGAACATACTTATTTTTATTTATTTTTTATTTTTGTTAAATCAGAAAGATTGTGAGTGGCTTCGAGCCATAAGTCCTAACTACTAATCACTAAGTTCTAAGTTCTAATTTTGGTGCCCCGGGGGAGAATTTCACGTCGTCCCTCGACGATTCGGGACTCCCTAGAAACCCCTCGATTTCTAGTATCTTCCGCCAGCAGGGAAACTCCCGTTTCCCCGACCCCTTTCCCCGTTCAAATCTCCCGCGGGAAAAGCAAAAAGGATTTTATGTGCCCGGGGGGAGATTTGAACTCCCAAGGGTTGCCCCACACGTACCTGAAACGTGCGCGTCTGCCAGTTTCGCCACCCGGGCTTAATTGCTTGATTTTAGGGAATCTAGGTATTTGCGTCCAGCTCCTGACTTCAGGAATATTTCTCTTTCGCGCGCCTCTTTGTACGAATAATATATTTCATTGAGTACAACTCTAAAAGGTAAATGTGCTTTTGTGCTCGTGTTTCTTCCGGTGTTATGTCTTCTAATCCTATCTTCTAAGTCCTTGGTTATGCCCACATATCTATAACCATCTTTATTGCCGCAAATAACGTATACATTCGCCATGCGCGCGGTCGCCGGAGGCGGCTAAATCTGCCAGCTTGCCCGCCTCTGGCGGGTCTCGCCACCCGGGCTTAATTAATAAATAACAAATAACTTATAACATAGAGATCGCGACCGACTACCGACCACCGACAACTAATAACAAACAACTTATAACACAAAAACCATAAAAACCACCAATTAAGACAACTATTTTTTCAAAAATTGCTTGATGGTGTCAACCGCAGGAATGGCGGCCGGGTTAATTTTATGTAACCCTGCCAGGTAATATCCCGCCCACTCGGTTAACATCAACGTCCGCCAGACGGTTTCTAGTCGGGTCTTGCCTGCCAGTGCCAGCTCTTCGAACGGCACCCCGAAATTTTTTAGGATAGTTTTGGTTACCTGAAATCGCTTCTCCATCTGCGCGGAGGGCTTTGGCGGTTTTAGAATCAAAACGATTGCCGCCCCGCTGGATTTTTGGAAACCATTTATCTCGTTATGGTGCAATTCGGGCAGAACATTCGTAAAAGCCAGCTGCTTGCCGGTTTCATTGAGGGATATCTTCCAAAGATATGCCAAATCGTAATTCCCGCGGTCGGCATAGATAATAGTTGTCTTCTTGAAAATTTTTCGGGCGAGGCGGCGCCCCGTATTTTGGTCGGCGCGTGCGTCCAGGGAACGATATTTGGGGACCCTCCGGGAGATTAAATGCGCGGACTGAAGTATTTGGATCAAGGCGTAGAACATTTTGCCAACTCCCTGCCTGGGCGCCAGGTCGTCGGCCGGGAACTGCACCAGAGGAACATCGTTTTGCCTCGCCAATTTAAGCAGCTTCCCTCCGGTAGTTATAACCGCCAAAGAAACACCCCTTTTTCCGATTGCTTCTTTAAAGCCGGAAATGGTTTCCTCGGTGTCCCCCGAAAAAGAAACGAACACACAAAGGGGATGTTTAAGCCCAAATTGAGATACGGACGGCACACCATAGTCCTTCCAGGAAAAAACCGGCAACTCCAGACCGAGCTCCTTTTTGGAGCGACACAAGATCATACCGGCCAGGCCCGACCCACCCATACCGCAAACGATTATCCCGTCCGGGCGGGAGCCCCGCAGGACGAAAAGATTCTCACTCTCTAAGCCCCCCAGATTTAACTGCTCGGGAGTGGAAAGTATATTTTTAAGATAGCGGTCCATGTATAAAGAATTATGAATTAAGAATTGGAATTAGGGAAGAGACGAGAAGAAGCACCAAATAACAAACAATAATCAAGCACCAATTTTATAAATAAACCAGTTTCGGTAATCGGAATTTGTTTGGAATTTAGAGCTTGGAATTTTACTTGAGGGTTCTCGCCGTTTTCACATACCAAGCAGAGACCTCGGTTAGGCGGTCAGCCGGGTCAACCAGAAGTCGGGGAGCAACCCCATTTAAACTCTTGCCCGCCAAAAACAAGTAGTGCGGGGAATACAGAAACGCGGCGGGGTAGTCGGAAACGATGGTTTCGCCAAGCTTGCCGAGTAATTCAATGCGCTTGTTTCCATCGAATTCCCGGCGCACGGAGTCAATGAGCTGGTCCGCGGCCTTATTGTTATAAAGCGAAAGATTCAGGCCGGGATAAAATCTTTCCCGGGAATGCCAGAAAGGGTAAAGATCGGATGGGGGATTAAGCACGTTTCCGTAAAGAATCATTTGGTAGTCGCGATTTTTTATCGCCCGAGAAATAATTTCCTCCGGGGACATTTTTTCAATATCCACCCTAGCTCCGAGGGCCATCCAACTCTCCTTGAGCTCCCCCGCGGTTTTTATAAGGAAAGGAACATCCGGCACGGTCAATTTCAGAACTAAGGGCAAATTTCCACTCCTATCCGATTTTTCTCGAATCCCTTCTGAGTTCTTCACCCAACCCGCCTGTTCCAACTTGGAGATTGTTTCCGCTAAAGATATATTTGGGCGGGAGAGAGGCAGAGGTAGTTCTGGTACCGGGGAATACGCACTGTTGGCGCGTCCGGAAAAAATCTTTGCCGCCAGTGCCGCGGGGTCCACCGCCTCCGTGAGTGCTTTACGTACCGCACCGTCCTGTAGGGCGATGTTTTGACTTTGATTAAAGAAGACCGCGTAGTAGCTCGGCAAATAGTAGGAA
>JAZDLT010000016.1:0-20515 GCA_043801735.1 Candidatus Liptonbacteria bacterium
GCAATGCTCGGCGAAGTTTTAGGGAGGCGCATGAATAATGACTGGCCCCTACCCGATCTAATCCTAGTGGACGGTGGCGTGGGTCAGGTGGGTGCCGCGCGAAAAATATTGTTGCGAACAGGCAAGCGCATACCCCTTATCGGTATCGCCAAAGGACCGAGGCGCAAACGCAACGACGTGGTCGGAGAGATACCCGCCTGGACGGATTTGGAAACGTTGGTAAAAGTCCGCGACGAAGCCCATCGCTTTGCGATCAAATATCACAAACTTGTTCGCGCCCGGAATTTTTTAGGGAACTAGCTTCTGAGAATCTTCCGTTGGGTATAATATTTCAACATTCTATAGAGCGTTGGAATATTATTTGCGGTAGTTTTGGGGATTTTTGCCGGCGGGTTGAATCTTTTCCAGTATCAATTTGCCTCCGTCTATGCGGGAGTTCAGTATTTTTACCTCCGTCCCGGGTGCGGAGTTCAAGCCGGCCAAGGCGCGAGCGTAAGTCCATGTACCCGGTTCGGTAGCCAACGCATGAATTTTGTTGTTTATTTCGCGGACTAGATCTGGGCTTTCTCCGCGTAGTGCGGCGCCAAGAAAGACCGGGTCCAGAAATCCATCTTCACGCGAAAATTTGGCAGTGAAAGTTGCGAGTTCGTGATTTTGGTTTTTGGGAGTTATCTTGCCCGCCTTAAATAAAGGCAGGATGCGTATGAGCATTTTGCCCGCAAGTTCGGCCAGCCGATCTCTTAGTTCGGGATAATAATTCTCGCCCACGGAGATTTTATCCGCGGCCAGGATGGGTCCATGGTCCATCTTCTCGTCTAAAAGATACAAAGAGATGCCGGTTTCCGGGTCCCCGCGTAAAATTGCGGATTGAATGGGGGATGCGCCGCGTAGTTCCGGCAAAAGAGAGGGGTGTACGCCGATGGTGCCAAGCGGAGGAATATCTAGAACATCTTTCTTGAGAATATGGCCATAGGCCGCCACCACAAAAAACTCCGGCTGGAGGCCCTTAATCCTATCTATTGCCTCCTCCAGTTTCTCGGGCTGTAAGAACATTACATCCCACTTCTGGGCGACCTGTTTGGCAGGTGGGGCCGTGATTGTCTTTTTGCGCCCCATGGGGCGGTCGGGGTTGCAGATCAGGGCGAGCGGCGATATACCAGCCGCGCACAGGCCCTCCAGGACACGAGCGGCAAAAACGGGTGTGCCGAAAAAAATATATTTCATTTTGCGGGGCTCTCGTCCGGGCCGTGCAGGTTCTTAGCTTTGTCGATAAAGAGAGTTCCGTTCAAATGATCCATCTCGTGCTGGAACACTCGTGCCAAAAGCGCCCAAGCTTTTATTTTAAGAGGTCGGCAATTCTTGTCGTATCCGCGCAAGATCACTCGATCGTAACGACTAACCTCTCCCCATAGGGCAGGCACACTTAAACAGCCCTCCTCCGCTTTTTCTTTATCGGAACCAGTCGGTTCCAGTTCTGGATTAAAAATGGCGTAGAATTTGTTTTCCCCTTGATTGTTGGGAACTTCCGCCACGAAGAGGCGGTAGGTCAAGCCAATCTGATTGGCGGAAAGACCGACTCCGTGCGCGCCGCGCATGGATTTTTTCATATCCATCAATAATTGGTTTATTTCCGTCCGTGAGAATATTTTTTCGCCGTGGGCAAAATGTCCGTTTTTTACCTCAAATGGAATCGCTTTACGGCGTAAAAACTTTTCGTCTTTGTCCAGAGTAATGGTTACTATCGGTTTTGTTTCCATCTAATCGTTGAGTTTGTTGGATTTATTCAGGCAGGACATAAAATAAGCTCCTTTATTGCGCACGTCTTTTTTTTCGGCAACGGTCTTGGCTAATTGTCGCAATCTGTTGGGATCGTGCTGCTTAGCCAATTTTATGTATAAAGTTTTATGTTTTTTGTCGTCTAAAATCTGGGATATTTCCAAGCCGTCCAGTTGATGTCTTTGGTAAACCCGGGATTCTCTCTTGCGGCGCTCGAGTTCTCTAAGATACTCCTTGGTGGTAGGCACGGATTCATTTTAAGCAAATAAGGGCCGGTTCGGCAAGAAAAGTTTGTTAGGGGCGGTTTTTTGTTGTAGAATTTCTCCATTACCAACGTGATGCGTAAAATTGTTTATACCCTATTGGCGGTAGTCGTAATAGCGGGCATTTTTGGAGTAGGATACGGTGTCGGGCGTTCTTTTCCCCAAAAGATAATCGTCCAGGGCGTAGGGAATAATACCGGCTCTAGCGAGGCGGCGAATTTCGATACCTTCTGGGAGGTCTGGCAGGCAATCAATGATAGATATCTGGGGAACGATAAGGTCAGCGCATCGGACAAGGTGTATGGGGCGGCCAGGGGATTGGTTGGCTCGTTGGGAGATCCTTATTCCGAATTTTTTTCGCCGGAAGAGTCCCGCAAGTTCGAGGAAGATGTGCAGGGAAACTTCGGGGGTATCGGCGCCGAACTGGGCATTCGGCAAGAACGCCTGGTTGTTGTGGCCCCCCTTAAGAACACGCCCGCCATGCACGCCGGACTTATTGCCGGAGATTATATTATCTCCGTAAATGGATCCTCTACGGACGGGGTTCCCATAGATAAGGCGGTTAATTGGATACGCGGCCGGAAGGGCACCAAGGTGAAGCTAAGCGTATATCGTAATTCTTGGGAAAAACCCAAAGAGGTGGAAATAACCCGGGATAATATAGAAGTACCCACCTTGGACTGGGAGATGCGTGGCCGGACAGTTTATATTCAACTTTACAGTTTCAACGCCAATGCGGAAAAATTATTCTATAAAGCGATTCTGGGCGCATACGAAAAAAATGCTCAGGCAATAGTCCTGGATTTAAGGAATAATCCCGGCGGATATTTACAGACAGCCGTAAGTTTGGCCGGTTGGTTTTTGCCCAAAGAAACCCTGGTGGTGAGCGAAGAGGGTCGTAACGGCGAGTCGGAAAAACTTTATGCTCAAGGCAATGCGGCCCTTGCGGATACGCCGGTAGTGGTTCTAATAAATCAGGGTTCCGCCTCCGCCTCCGAAATTTTGGCAGGCGCCCTGCGAGATCAGAAAAAAGTAAAATTGGTTGGCGAAAAAAGCTTCGGCAAAGGTACGGTACAGGAATTGGTGAATTTACACGACGATTCCTCCATGAAGATAACTATTGCGCACTGGGTTCTGCCTAGCGGTAAAATTTTGGAGGAAGGTGGTCTAGAGCCGGACGTAGAAGTAAAAATGACGGACGAAGATATTGAAAACGAAAGAGATCCGCAGTTGGAAAAAGCTTTGGAAATAGCAGGAGAGTTAATTAATAAATCATAATTTATAAACTAGCCGCCAGATGAAAGTAATTCTATTGAAAGATATTCGGGGTATGGGTAAGAAGGGAGAACTAAAAGATGTTTCCGAGGGTCACGCCCGAAACTTGCTAATCCCCAATGGCCTGGCAAGTCCCGCCACCGAGGGTGTGATGGCAGAGGCAAGGGACAGGCAGAAGAAACAAATAGAGCGCGAAAAAGAACTTGTAAAGAAGCTACACGAAATATCGCAATTACTGAAGGAGCGCAAACTGGAATTCGAACTCAAAACCGATAAGCATCATTCAATATTTGGTTCCGTGACCAAAGAGATGATCTTGACCGCCCTACGAAATAAGGGTTGGTTGGGCAAAGAGAGGGCAGACATATATCTGGAACGTCCCATTAAAGAATTCGGGGAATCGGAAATAGAGATTGATCTGGGACATGATATTAAATCGGTATTGAGGATAGAGGTCAGAGGAAAAGAATAGATTGATTCCTTAGGGCACCAGGTATTTTTTTAATTGGGCGTCCAATAGCGGTTCTAAATCGGGCACCATTGGACACGCCAAAACGCCTCCTGATTCAGGAGGCGTTTTGGCGTCAAATACAAATGTTATCTTATACGACCAATGTTACCAGGGTTGCCTTGCGGGTAGTGCGATTAAAATTCTTCTTGGTCTTTTCGTAGAAGCGGACAATTCCGTCCTTGAGCGCGAAAAGGGTGTCGTCTTCGCCGCGGCCGACGTTCTGTCCGGGAATGTAATGAGTGCCGCGCTGGCGGATGATAATTTGGCCGATCTTGGCCTTTCCGCCGTCGTGTATCTTTACACCCAGGCGCTTGGCCTTAGAGTCCCTGCCTAATTTAGTTGAGCCACCGGATTTAGTATGTGCCATATTTTTCTTGTGTGAGGGTTGCGAACCTAGAAAAATAGGCATCCCGCCCACCCTGTCTATCTATTTACAAACTGGCGGGGCGCCATTTCCAATATTTCTGTGACGCCGATTATTCTATGTTACAATTGACCTTATGTCAATGTGGCAGGAAGTAGGGGATTGGCGGAGGGCTCATTCTATTGAACTTTTTTGGTCAATTTTGATATTTTTAATGGCAACTTTAAGCTTTGGGGCGGGTTATCTATATGGCCAAAACACCGAGAAGGCCCCAATCGTAGTGGAGAAGTGCAGCGAATTACCCGCTCCATGAAACTTGAAACCTGAAATATATTTGTTTGGGTTGCGCGCTTCATGATTCACGTTTCATGTTCAGAGGTACCCGATTTGTTTCAGCCAATACTCGTTTTCCCACTCCCATAGTTTTTTCGCGCCAACAAACGCCTCGAAGTCGGACTGCCAGGAGGGTGACTCCTGGATTTCTATTTCCGCTTTTATCTCCGACCAAGCATGTTCCGTAGGCAAGCAACTTAAGTGCCCGTTCGGTTTTATCTTCTCCCGGCCGCCTTTCACCCTCCGCTTACTGCCGCAACGGGTGCAAAACTGGTTCTGGTCGATGCGCAGTATCCAGCGTGTATCCAAGTCCTCGAAGTGGTCTTTGAGGGCATAGAAATAGGCGGAGGTTTGCAGGTTGTAATCGCGATAAATCGCCTGGGAAGTTTTTATGTCTAATATCCCACGCTTGCCGCCGATTTTGGCTACCGCGTCTACGGTGCCGGCATAGCGGTGATCATGGCTCACGATTCTTTTTTCCACCCACTCCGGTTCGGTTTGGATATGGTTTTTTTCGTAAAATTTAATAAATCCGTCGATGGCGGGCTTGATTATGTCGGGAATCTCTACATCTATGTGTCCCAAGAGAATTCCTTCCACGGCTGTATGGATCATGGTGCCCTCCTGGGCGGACTGCTCCGAAACGGCCTGTCCGGCTTTCACGCTTTTCATCTCCGCGTAAAAATTGAACAGGGCGGGTTTGGATTTTATGGAAACAATCTTGGTCACGCGCGGATACCAAACACCATCTATATCGTATCCGCACTCTTCCTTAAATTGTTCCTCGGATTTGAAGTTGAACACCGATACATTATACACGCGCCTCGAGAGAGGCGCTAGCCAACCACCCACAACTAACAACTTACAAATAATCGGGAATAGAGGTTCTATAAAACAACGATGCCCGGAGCTCACTCTGGGGTATATATAGATTGGTTTTAAAACGAACAAGGTGCGCGCCGGGGCACTGCACTTCTGTGAGATGGTGAGGTATAATAAACCCGCGGGTAAGGTCAAAAATTTACCAAAAACATGGGCAAAGAAGGTTTCGTGGAAGATCGGCGCAGATTTGACCGGGAGGAGAAACCCATCCGGAGGGACGGCGAAGATCCCAAAACGGAGGAGAGAGATCCCGAAAATCCGGAGAATATCAACGTACAGGGCGAGATAATCAATATTTTAGGCGAGATAAAAAACGCCGAAGCACACATGGCACAACTTGCCGCTACGCTGAACTCCGCGGTGGATCACCTGAATGTGCTTTACGAATCTCTGCCCCCGCAGGAGCAAAGGGCCGTTTTACAGAGATTGGGAGTAAAGGACGTCACTGAACTGCAAACCAAGAGAAAAATAGGTTTCCGCCCCGAAGAGTCGAAGGCGCCGGGAAATAGGTTGGGCCATATAGGGTTTTAAAACGGCTTTGTTTGAGCATAATCTTCGGAGTCCAGGAGCTAGTCGTTAGAACTTAGGACTTAGTTATTACCGTTTTAAACCAGGTTGTCATTGACACAGCCCCAAATAATGCTATAATATAGCACGCTCTTTTTAAATAAAATAGATTTGCGCAATCTCGCGCAGGAGAGATAAGATGAAAACGACTAGTAGCGTCTTCGTTCTACTCTCGGTTCTGGCCATTCCGGCCGCGGCACAGGAGATCGGTGTGAAGTTTAGCACCGAACTGTTGTCGTCCTACGTGGCCCCGATTGGTCTGGAGCCGCACGGCGGGACGGTGAGTCAGTCGAGCATCACTTTCTCCCTGCCGCGCGGATTCTACGCGGACCTGTGGGGCTCCACCGGGTTGGACTTCGAACCCAATCCCGGTCGGGAGATCGACTGGACGTTGGGTTGGACCAAGGGAGGCGTGGACGTCGGAGTGGCATACTTCGACTTCGACACGCTTTTCTCGGGGCGGAAGGGTGATATCTGTAGGTTCTACTCCAGATATACCCGAACGCTTCCGGTGAAGCGGTTCAAGTTGGAGGCCTACGGCAAAGCGGAGTACTACCACTCCACAGTGGAGCCCAGTAGGAACTCCGCCCATCTGGTCGGCGGCGGCCTCGCGCCCACCTTCGCGTTTAGTGGCGGGCGGTTCTCGCTCACGCTCAACGCGGACGTCTCCCACGTCGGGCGGGTGCTTGACCATCCATCCGGTCTGCTGTTGCAGACAGGTGGCCGGCTGGGAGTTAAGGCGGGCAGGTTCACCCTGTATCCGCTCATCCTTAAGTCCTCCGTGCCGCTTGCGGGCGCGGAGCAGAGTGGGAGGCATCTCGCGCTCGGCGCCGGAATCGGCGGCGGCGGCTGAGTCGACCGCAACATAATCCCAGCCCCGGGGCACACGCGCGCCGGGGTTTTGGCTTTTTTAATACCCTCTGAATAAAGTTATAATTAGGCCAATAAATCAAAATGGCCAAATATAAAGTAATAGGAAAGTTGTCCGTTTTCCCGGGTCCGGCGCCGTGGACGTACGTGCCTATTCCGAACGAAAAAGTACCCGTGGGCAAACCGGGCGTATGGGGTAGTTTCCCGGTTATGGCTACCGTAGGCAAAACCACCTGGCGCACTTCGCTCTTCCCGGCCAAAGGCAAGAAATATTTTATTCCCATCAAGCAGTCCGTTTGCAAAAAGGAGTCCCTCAAGCCGGGCGACAGGGTCAAGGTGGAATACGAAATCTACACCGGCTTCGGCCAGGGCCTGAACCTAAGGACATAAGCCCGCGCTTCAAGCGTGTTCAAGTGAAAAGGTCCGTCCATTCGTGTATGGGCTCGTCAGGTACAAGACGGAAGAAGAGTTCAAAAAAGCCCAGGAAACGGCGGTTTTTGCCGGTTGCATAGTGAAGAACGACAGCCCAGCTTATCATTGCGACAGTTGCGGTAAAGATTTTGGCAACTACAAAAAGTCGGATCCTGTAAAATAATTCCATGAACAACATTCCTTACGTCCTTCTGGCCATCCTGATACTACTTGCAATCTTGATGGTCCGCGTCTTTGTCCTGAAGAAAAAAACCAAACCGCTTTCAACGCTCTCGGCTCTGGCTTTTGCCCTGGTTGTGATGGGCGGGGCATTCGGTGAAGACCGGCTCTTGGGCTACAGCCTGATGGGTGCCGGCGTTGCCCTTGCCATTTTCGACGCCTTCCGAAGCTCCACCCCCTCCCAATAACATCCTTACATCCTTAAGGATGCTATTTTTTGCCGTAGGCCCGCTTTTTCGCCCCCTAAAATCCCTGATTTTGCCCGTCTGGCGGGCAGGACTTAAAAGGAGTAGAATATAGGCATGAGAAGGTCATAAAGGTCGAAACAATGAAGAACCTACACACATACAATTCATGTATAAAACTTCAATACTGACGGGCGCGATAGTGATGTCGGCTCTGATGCTTTTCGCGGGAGTTGTGTTTGCTGGCGGCGGATTTGATGAATACGGATATAACCGCATTGCGCGCATATTCAACGGAACCGGCGAAAGCTGGAGCTTGGCAAAGGGTCTTCCAGCCGATTACCTCGGTGCTTACGCCAAGGATCAGTTGGTGATGAAATGGAATGCCGAGTGGGACCGCGGAAATGCCGAAGGATGGTCGAACCCGCCTTACGACGCATGGGAGAACAATGAGTGGAACGGGAACAAGAAGGGTGGTTCCGGCGCCGTCTGGCACTACAAGATAAAATGGGTCGGCAACTATACCGCAAATCCATCTGTTCTTCCGGAGGGTTCGTACGGTATCTGGGGTCAGTTTGCGGTGTTGATGGACCAGGGTCATGATTTAAGTTACGGACCCGGACACTTGTGGTTTGCCAAAGCGATACCAAACGGATACGGAAATTAACCAACCATTGTGCATAAAACCCCGGACTCCTGCCGGGGTTTTATGGTTAGTCCCATCTCCGCCTCCGCTAAATGCCGCGGGCCGTAATGGCCATGCCGCTACGACGGCTGTATGCTATGCTTAACCATATCCTAAAACAATATGAATAATCGCCTAATAATCGGCGGAGTTGCGCTCATCGCGGTCGCTGCCGTCGCTGCGGTCGTCAGTTGGTTCATAATTACTCCCAAAACACCTATCGGAGAGGTCTGCACACAGGATGCCAAACTCTGCTCCGACGGTTCATATGTCTCACGCACCGGACCTAACTGCGAATTTGCACAGTGTCCCGTGCCGGCCGAGAACGGCATCGCAATCGGTGCGAACGCTACCGTAAACGGCACAACTATCGGCGTGCTGGAACTGGTTGAGGATAGCCGCTGTCCCGCCGACGTACAGTGCATTCAGGCGGGAACCGTACGCGTACGCGCCTCGATCGATTCGTATAACCGGGACTTCACATTCACGCTTCTTGAGCCGCAGAGCGTAGGCAACGTGAACATTACCCTTGCTTCGGTGGCTCCGGCACAGAAATATTCGACGCAGACCGTTCAACCGAGCGAATATCGATTCACATTTACCGTAGAACCCAAAGCGGCTCCACCCGCACCGCCGGTACCGGGCGGAGGCGGGATACTTCCGTATAATTCCGGCATACGGGGCACAGTGCTTTTGGGGCCTACCTGTCCCGTGATGCGGGACCCGCCTGACCCAGGCTGTGCAGATAAGCCATATGAGACGACCATACTGGTATATCGATTCGGAGCTGGCTCCGTTATCGCCACGGTCAAATCGGGCACGAACGGCGAGTTTGAAGTCTCGCTCCCACCCGGCAAGTACACGCTCGCGGCCTCGGGAGGTGCGGTATTGCCACGCTGTTCATCGGTGGATGCGGTTGTCGGCCAGACCGGTTACGTCACGGCCAATATCTCTTGCGACACGGGAATTCGCTAATTGAATCCTTATATCCCATATTCCCGCCAGAGGCGGACAGGCGCGCGTCTTGCCCGCTCTCGGAAAGAATAGGCGAATAGCTTCTCCGTCACATACCCCAAATATCGACATTCCAACATTCTGCAGAATGTTGGAATGTCATTTGTGTTATAATGTGGGCATGGATCAAAAGCTTAAAACCTCGAAGCAGATGGAGCGGCACTTCAAGGGGGTCGCCAATCATAGGCGCATAGACATACTCCTTCTGATAGCTTCCGAGGGCGGCATATCGGTGGAGGAGATGTCGGAAAGATTGCAAACCAATTTCAAAACTATTTCCCAGCATGCCCGGTCCCTGACTCAATCCGGACTTGTGCTTAAAAACTATAAGGGCCGCAAGGTAGAGCATGTTCTTTCGCCTTACGGTAAAATATTCGCCAAATTCGTAAAAGATTTTCGCCACCTCGGCTCCAAATAACTCCCAACTCAATCAATACAACCGATCCAACCTCTAACATTCCAACATTCTGCAGAATGTTGGAATGTCGTTTTGTGACGCTTTTAAAAAATCCGACAATTTACATTCTTCTGCGGTAGTGGAATAATTGAAGTATGGGCAACAACGGTAAAGACCAGATAGGATTGGATATTCTCAAGCATCTCGAGGAATTGTCCAAACAGATAAACGGATTCATGTCGGCCAGGACAAGGTCTGTCTTCAAGCGATATCCGCTCACTTTCTTATTGCTTATCTTGGTCGGCGTGGTGGCTTTGAGCGAGGGGATTAAGATTCTGATTACGCACATTTCATTTTTTGACGGCCACCCCATAAGATTGATACTGGCTGGACTTGTCATTCTGATAATTACCGGCACTCTTTACAGAAAATTGGACAAGTAGTTCCTTCCAACATTCTCACATTCTCCCTCCTACGTTAAAACTACGGAAGGGCAAGGGCAGAATGTTGGTGTGTTGTTTTGCGACAGATGTGTTGTTGGGATTTTTGTCACGTATAATACATCTATGAGTAAGTTACGGGTTTTGCAGCATTGCGTGGCGGGGGCAGTAGGCGTGATTTTGATTCTCACGGTGCTGGAATTTCCCGCACCCATCGGATTTGAGGTTAGGCCGCAGGATAATGTTTCTGTCTGGTGGCTGGCCTTATTCTTGAGTATTCTGGTTTCCGAAATTTCGGCAATTGCGTTAATCTATAAGTGCCCAAACTTGGGCGCTAGGTTGGGCATCTTGGCGGCGATACTCAATATTTTACAGATTATCGCGGATCAGATGCACTTTATGCAGCCGGAAATCGCTCCATTTGGCTATCTATTACTGGAGGACGCAGTCGGCGTTGCCTCCCTGTTTCTGGGATACTGTTCCTGGAGAATATTAAAACAACATGAATAAAAAATATCTTATCGGAACTGCGGTCGTAGTTTTATTAATCGCGGGAGTAGTCGTTATTTTAGAGAGCAATAAGACGGTGGCTCCGGTCGTGCCGGAAGGGGAGCAGTTGGTAGGCGGGCAAAGGGATGAGCGCGGCTGTCTCGGCCCCGCGGGATATTCTTGGTGCGAGGCCAGAAAAGAATGCATCCGCGTCTGGGAAACTTATTGCACCACCACTCCGCCGAAGTCGGTGGTTTTTGCCTGCAAGGACGGCAAGGAGATCCGTGCCGACTTTTACCCGGGCGACGACAAGTTTGCGGACATAGCTTTTGGTGAAAATAAAATCTCCCTGCCGCGCGCCATTTCCGCTTCCGGCGCCCGTTACGCCAAGCCGGACGAGAGTATTGTTTTCTGGAACAAGGGCGACACCGCCTTCATAACCGAAAACGGTACATCTACCTATTCGGACTGCAATTTGGTGAAGTGAGAAGTCGGTTTAGGTGCAATTAAATTGTATTACAACACTCCAACATTCTTGAGAATGTTGGAGTGTTGTTGGAGCGGTCTAATATCCTTTCCTGATTGCGGACGGGGGAGTTGTTTTTATAATTTTCTGGGTCAAGTCGGAGATGTTGCCGGCGCCCATCATTACGATCACCCGCTTGTTGAGCGGCTTAAAAGAGGCGAGTGCCAAGTACAGATTCTCCGGCTTAGCCAGATAGAAGAGCGGCTTGTGGGGTTGTTTTTTCTGTATCGCAGAGGCCAATTCTTGTGCGGTGTGATGTTTTTTGTTTTCTTCTCGCCCTTCCACTTTATATATAGGCAGAATCAAGGTTTCATCCGCATCATCAAAAGCATCCTGAAACTCTTTAAATAACTTGGTCAGCCGGTCGGAAAGATGTGGCTGGAAAACGCAGACAATTTTTTTCTCGGGATATTTTTCGCGGAAAGCGGAAAGGGTGGCCATGATTTCGTTCGGGTGGTGCGCATAATCGTCAAAAACTTGCGCCCCGCCGTACTTACCTGCGAGTTCCATTCTGCGCCAGGTACCCCGGAAAGATTCTATGGCGGCCGAGGAATCCTTTTCGGACACCTTGAGTAGGCGGGTGGCGAGGATATGGGCGCCGAGAGCGTTGCTCAAATTGTGCCTACCGGGTATTTGGATTACACGCCTTATTTTATCCGCTTCTTTGTCGCGCAGGGAATACCAAATTACTTTCAGATTTCTACGGTTGGCGATTTTTAGAATGTGGGATTTTAAGGAATAAAGATTTGCATCGTCCCGATTTAAAACCAGACCGCCGCCGGAGCGGAAACCAGAGATGTACTTCAGAAAGGTATTTTTTATATCCGATAGGTTCTTATAAATATCCAGATGCTCGCGATCAATATTAGTAATAATGCCCCAGGTCGGTCCGTAATTTAGGAAGGCGCGGCCATACTCGTCCGACTCCAGAACCAGATACTTGCTCTTGCCCGCACGGAAGTTGGAATTGCCGAACTCCTTGAGGCGCGTGCCCACTATTACGGTAGGGTCCAACTTTGCTTTGGCTGATATCAGGGAAAGTATGGCAGAGGTGGTACTTTTGCCGTGCGCTCCGGCGACCGCGATCGTCTCGTATCCGCGAGTCAGCTCACCAACCGCCTCAGGATAAGAAAAAACCCTTATTTTAAGCTCCTGGGCGCGGTCCAGCTCGGGATTGTCCCTCCGGATGGCCTGATTACGTATAATAAGCCCCATTCGAGGGCTGACATGGGCCTTTTTATGCCCTATTTTGACGTTTATACCCCGTTTTACAAGGTCTTGAGTAATGACACTTTTTTGGGAATCAGAGCCCGAAACAAGCCATTTTTGGGCCAAAAACCATTGCGCCAAACTACTCATTCCGATGCCGCCAATGCCGATGAGGTGGACATGGGGATGGCTAGAATTAGGAATTAGGAATTTAGAATTAGGAGAGAAAGGGAGCCCAGAAGGGGAGCTGGAGGTTCGATGTTCGATGTTTGAAGATTTGCGTGACATATAAGAACCCTTTCATTAAAGCATAAAAAGCCAAAAACGGAACCCCTCACAGATTCCGTCTTTGGTTATCGATAACGAACTATGCGCTCGGACCAGCGGACGAAGTCGCACAGCAGCCAGAACAGACCGCGCAATTCTTCTTGTGAGTGACAACCTCCACGATGGCCGCAAGGCCGACCAGGATGTATACAATCATCGCTCCCGTAGGGGTAATGTAATTACCCAGGTCCCAGGCGGACCACAAACCGGTTATGCGCCAGTTTAGACCGCCGATAACCAAGAGGATGAAGGTCACACAGTGCAATGCCTTCATTGGTTTAAAGGAGTATGTTATTAATTTAATCTTCTAGTCCTCGACCTTTAACCCAATACTCACTAATTATAACTTATAACCAACAACCTACAACTGACAACCAATCACGGAGGCAGATGTCCGGATGGTCCATTATGCAGAGGGGAGGGCTAATTTTCTATATATAACACCTGTCGCCCAATATATCTTTTACGACAATAGTATTTGGGCAAAACACTTTGTCGTAGGCAAAACACTTTGTCGTAAAAGATAACGCTTGTTTTGCAACAGAGCCGTAGGGTCTATCGCAAAACAAGCTTGCTACGTTTCGATTAAAGATATAATTCCTACAAATAACTTTCTGGATCCATTGTTACGCCTACCGGAACCAGTCCGGCCGCCGGCGGAACCGGCTTATAGGTTATGGTTGGCGCCCAATAAAGCCCCAGATGCAGATGAGCTCCCGTAGAATAACCAGTATTGCCGGAGTAGCCGATTATTTGACCGCGTTCAATCTTTTGGCCAATCGTTACCGATTGACTGGATAAGTGTCCGTAAAGCGTTGCCAGATTGTTTGGATGCCGGATTACCACGTATTTGCCGTATTGGTACTTGCCCCAACGGCTCTTGTCGTTATTATCCACCGCCATGACTTCCCCATCCGCCGCCGCATAAACCGGCGTGCCAACCGGCGCACCGATATCAAAACCATTGTGCGGCCTCCCCTTGTATAATCTTGACACTTCACCGTAATGTTGTGTAATAATACCAACGCCGCCATTCTTTTTTAAAACTATCGGCCAACTGAAATACTTGGTGCCGGGCGATGGCAAAACACTGGAGTCAAACGCCGCTTTCAGTTTTTCTTCCATTTTGCCTATCTCTTCTTCTACCGCATCTTGTTGTTTCTGAAGCTCGCTCAACTGTTGTTGATATACGGTTTCTTTGTTTTTGGTTTGCGCCAAAATAACTTTTTGCTCCTCTTGTTGGTCTTCTACCAAATTTTTTCGAGCGGATAAGTTCTTTTTACGCGCCTCCACTTCTTGTTTCTTTTCGCTGACTTGCATGATTTTACCACTCAAATTGTCTTTAAGGTCGTTTAATCCTTCAATATCGGTAAGCAGTTGACTGCGAATATTGGTAAGGGACTGAACCTCCATAATACTTTCCGCCAAGCTGGTATTCTTTAGAAAAGTAATCAAGACGTTTTTGTCTTCGTTGCGCTGAAATTCCTGCAATAACTTGGTAATGGTCTCTTTTTTGCGCTCCACCGATATTTCGATGTCCCGGATGTCGTAATTCAGGGAGTTTATCTCCAATCCCAACTTTTGATTTGTAATTTCGTCCGACTTGATATTCAGCTCCAGTTGGCGAATGTTGGCCTGTAGGGAGGAGACCTGCTTTTGCAGGGTCAGGCGCTCGCTTTTGGTGCTTTCTAGATTGAAACGAGTATCCTCCAGTTGTTTGTTTATTTTTTCCAACTCATCCGATTTGGATTTTATTTGCTGCTCTAATTCCTCCTTGGTCTCCGCGTAAGCCACGCCGGAGGCACCTCTTTGGCCGAAATAAAAAACAGAGGTCAATAATACCAAGAGGACAAACGGCGTGATTATTTTAAAAAGAAAAACGTTAAGTATCTTCATTAAATAGTGGCGGAAATCTTATTGAGAGCCGTGCGTAGTCGTCTAATCGTTTCTTCTTTACCGATTACGGATGCGATGTCCAAGGGGTCGGGAGAGGCCTCCGAACCGGAAAGTGCGACTCTAATCGGCCAAAAAACGGTTCCGCGCTGGTATGTCTCACCCAGCGGCTTGATTAGTGCTTCAGAAAGAAACTCCTTTTTTTCGAAGGATTCCTCGGGAGTCGCGGAGGCCAGTTCCAGAACCCGAGTTAAAACCTCTTCGGCCTCTTGGGGGCCGCTTTTTTTCCAGACCAGCAGTTTGCCGTCGTATTCCGGCAGGGCGAAAAATATCTCCGTAAGAGACACAAAATCGGATAGGATGCGCATGCGTTCCCGCTCCAAGGGAATAAGTTTGCGCAGGAATTTTTCTTCCACCACTCCCCTCTTGGCCTCTAGATAGGGACGCACCCTTGAGAGAAGTTCCTCGTCGCTCAATTTTTTGATATATTGCGCATTTATCCAATCTAACTTTTCTTGATTGAAGATGGCTCCCGCTTTTTGCACACGCTTCATGTCAAATTCCTGCACCAGTTCCGAGAGTGAAAATATCTCGCGATTGTCGGCGGAAGGATGCCAGCCCAGGAGTACCAAGTAGTTCAAAATCGCTTCCGGCAGGTAGCCCATGTCCCTGTAGCCGATAATAGACGTCTCTGAAAAACGCTTGGAAAGTTTACTGCGATTGGGTGCCAAAATAAGCGGCAGATGCCCGTAAAGTGGTTCGTTCAGACCCATCGCGCGCTGTAATAAGAGTTGTTTGGGGGTGTTGGAAAGATGTTCCTCTCCGCGGATAACGTGGGTTATCTGCATCTCATGATCGTCTATGACTACGCCGAAGTTGTATAAGGGAGATTCTAAATTTCGCGCAATAACCATATCGCCAAAAAGAGAGGCATCGAACTCCACCGGCCCGCGGATCATGTCTTTGAACTCTATTTTTACCTCGGGAGTTTTGAAGCGGATGACCTGCGGTCCGTGGCCGGACGGCGGCGCGGAAAGATCGCGGCACTTGCGGCTGTACTTTGGAGGTAGTCCTGCCTCCTGCATCGCCTGGCGCTCTTCCTCCAGTTCCTCTTTGGTGCAGTAGCAGTAATAGGCCCTACCTTCGCCAATCAATTTTTCCAGGTATTTGCGATAAATGTGCCCGCGTTCGGTCTGGCGGTAGGGCCCGTAACTTCCGTGGTCCTTGGTCTGCCACTCGCCGTTTACTAGATTCCACTCCGGTCCCTCGTCCCAATCCAATCCCAACCAACCCAACATCTCCACGATTTCGCGCTCGTACTGCTTGTCCGAGCGTGCCTCATCGGTATCTTCTACGCGCAAAATGAAGGAGCCGCCCTGCTTACGAGCGAATAGCCATTCAAAAAGAGCGGTGCGTACGCCGCCCATATGCCAGTGCCCGGTCGGACTGGGAGCCATACGCAAACGCACGGGCTTCTTAGTGGAGGCCTCCATGAAAGCCATTCTAGCATTAAAAACGGACCTATTCCAACCGAAATTACCGCAAAACGGATAAAATTAGATCCGCCACGTTGCTGGCGCCGTCCGCAATGAAGAATGCGCCGGAGGCCTGGCTCATCTTCCGGCGGGTTTCCTCGTGTTCTACTATCTTTTTAAGCTCGTTCAGAAAAATTGCCGGCAGAAGATTCGGCTCTTCGATAACTACTCCTCCGCCCGCCTTCGCAAAAGCATAGGCATTGGCGCGCTGGTGATCGTTGGCGGATTCCTTGAGCGGTATTAGAATGGCGGGTTTGCCGAAGCCCGCTATTTCCATAATGGTGCTACTCGCCCTGGAAATAATTACATCCGCGCCCGCTAGCGCGTTTTTCATATCTTCGAAAAGGAAAGGAACGGGTAGGTAGCGGGTTTGCGCCGCCAAATCCGCGGATAGCTGCTTCAAAGCCATTTGGCTAATCTTTTGGGTGGCTACGAAATTTGCTTTGCCGGTTTGATGCAGAACTTGACCGATTTTCAAGATATCCTTCAAGTTGACCACTATAAATTCATTAATACGAGAGGAGCCCTGGGAGCTGCCCAGGATTAGGATAAGTGGTTTCTGCGGGTCGAAATGAAGTTCTTGTTTTGCGATATCCTGACGAGGCACACCTTCAAAAAGCTCCCTGCGAATGGGTTGGCCGGTTAAAAATGTTTTTTTCGTCGGGAAATACTGCTGGGCGTCCGAAAAACTGACCGCGATATATTTTGCGAAGGGCCGGCAGAAAATATTGGTCAACCCCGGTATAGAGTCGGATTCATGAATAATAACCGGTATGCGGTAAAAACGCGCTGCCAAAACCGTGGCAAACGCACCCGGACCTCCCTTAGAAAATACTACATCCGGCATTAGCCAGTATATCTTCAGGAGCGCTTGCAAGAATGCGATAAAAAAACGCGGAACGTCGATTAGGTTTTCCAGTATGCCGGCTGCGTATCTGCGCAGCTTGCTAGACAATAGCGAGTATGACTTTATTCCTTTTTCCGAAAGAATTGCCGAAAACTCATCGGCGGGTCCCAGGTAGCAAAGCTCCGCGTCCGGCATTTTTTCTTTAAGCGATTCCGCCACCGCCCAAAGAGGGTAAATGTGTCCACCGCTGCCCCCACCCGTTAATAATATTCTCTTGGCCATACTAGTTGCTGTATTTGGAAATATTAACCGCAATTCCCACCATAATCAAAGATACCACCATGGAAGTTCCGCCCAAACTGATGAATGGCAGGGGTAGGCCGGTCAGAGGGACCATGCCGGAGTTGGCCGCCATGTGGGCAAAAGATTGCAGGGCTAAAACACTTGCGAACCCTCCCAGGATCAGCGCGCCAAAGCGGTCTCTGGTCCTGCGCGCCAACCAGAACAGACGAGAAACTAATATTGCAAAAAGAACCACCACGAATCCGGCGCCCGCAAAACCGCTTTGGCGCGCTATTACCGAAAAAATTAAATCATTATTCGCCTTGGGCAAAGGCATACGCACGGATTCCCGGCCGAAACTCGAACCAAAAAGTCCGCCGGACCCGATAGCGATCTTCGCCTGATTGGCCTGATAGCCGGAACCCATTATATCCGCGCCGGGTTCTAAAAAAGTACGTATTCTTTTCGCCCGGTGAGAATCTTCATCAGACAAAAACAAAAAAGTAGCCAAAAAAAGAATGACGGCCAAAATGATTACTTCATATAAAATGTGCCGCCAAGGCGCACCGGACATGAAATAGATCGCCCCGCCAGAAAATATCAATATGAATATCATACTGGTAGAAGGTTGGAAGAAAAGCAGGGCCGCGATTAGTGCGCAAACGGCAATAAACGGCAAGAGCCCTCCCCAAATGTTTTTAGCGCGTTCCATTTTTGAGTTTGAGAACCAGGCGGATAAATACAAAATGAAAGTTATCTTGAGTAATTCCGAGGGCTGGAAGTTAATCGGCCCAATTTTAAGCCAGCGCACCGCTCCCCCACCCCGTTGGGTAAAACCCAGGTCAGGAAGAAAAAGAATGCCGAGTAAAACCACGTTAAGCAGCAAAAGATATAGGGCTAACTTTTTATATTTTTGATAAGGAAAAAAGGAGCTGATTACGAACAAAGCCAAACCGGGCAGGACGCCCTTGAACAAATGGTCTTTTAGGGTTTCTGTGGGTTCCGCGGCCGCGGTGGCAAGAAATACCACTCCGGCCAAAACCAAAATTACAACCACCGCCAGAATGGTATAGTCAATTTTCCTACCGCGCCGAGATATGTGCGCCTTAAACATTATTTGAATTAAGCGGATTTAATTGACCTGCCCGAGTTTCCGATCAGCGTTTCCGAGTCCTTATCCCACGCCATTCTGCCATTTACGAAAACGGACTTTATGTTCATTTTGTCTCGATGTTTTTTGCCGTGTTGAATTTCAAAAAGGGTAAAATTGGCGTCTGCCCCCTCTCTTACGATCCCCCGATCTTTAAGGTTAAGAAGGCCAGCGGGCAGACCGGTCATTTTAATTATGGCTTCCGGAAGGGTCATTACTTTACTATTTATCATCGCGGCCAAGAAGTCCGCTGGCACACGATCACCGTGCCATAAACCGGGATGATCCCGGGATTCCGGATCCATTCGAGCGGATTGCCCCGTAAAAACGACTCTCGGCAAAGCAAGCCAGTGCGGGAAGGACTTACGCGGCGCGCGAGAAAGGGCTATCTGTCCGTGAGTAGAGGTGGCCAGATGTAAAAGCGCTTCCCGTGCATCCTTAATTCCGCAGTGTCTGGCATACTCCGAAATAGTTAGTCCGACCAGCGCTGGATTGTTGTGCGCCCGCGCAATGCGGACATCTTTCCAAGAGATCACGGGTGTGTTTTTCAATACCCTATTCTTGAGCCAAGGATCCCTGAGTGACGACCAGGAATAGTCCGCGTTTTGCAAAAACCACCTCGGTAAAAACCTAAAGATCGGTAGGTCCTGGGAACCGATAGGATATTCCAGATAAACATTTTCCATTTCGGCGATACCTTCTATGAGTATTTCTTCCTTACCCCCTACCGATCCAAAATTATCAATTACCACCCGACAATCAATGCCCTTCAACCACTCCAGTAATTCTTTGCGATCCGAAAAAGAATCTGACGATATGTCGAGAACCAATATCTTATTTTTAATGGCAAGCACCCTTGATAATCTTTCTATTTCTTTTAAAAATTGCGAGGGGTTACAGCTCAAGTGCAGATCGACAGAAAGACCCGCCGCGCCCGCAGATAGGGAATCTTTGAGTAAAGATTGTAGGGCCGTCAATTTGGAGTTCGGGCAAGACGCATAATGTCCTCCGCAAATCACTGCTCGTAAAGAAGAGTACCCCACTAAGCTGCCGAAGTTGACTCCGGGACGAGATTTATCCCAAAAATTCCAAAACTCCGAAAAGTTTTTCCAATTCGCGGCGCGGGACGGCCCACCCCAATTTTTAAAATATTTCAAGGCGGGAATGGACGCGGGGACGATAGATACGCCGTCGTGGCCGCCCAGGATGGTAGTTACGCCCTGTTTTAATATTTCGGAATGATTTCTGTTTTTATCCAAAATTGCCTGATGATCGGCCTCGCTGTGAAAATCTATCCAACCCGAAGAAAGATACGCGCTCTTTCCATCATAAACATCAGCGGCAATTTTATTAGAGAGAGAGCCGATTGCGGACGTTTTTTGACCGCAGATCAGAATATCCCTTCTCTCCGGGACAGAGCCATCACCCCTTACAAGTTGTATGTTTTTAATCAGCGTAGCCATCAACCTAATTATACCCCGCTCCTATCTTTCCGTGAACACACGGAGCTTATTCCCCGCCCAGCTTATTCTCACGGTTCCGTTTATGTCGGTACGGAAAACTCTACTCCCATTTTTTTTCAGACGCTCCAGCACCAATGAAGCCGGGTGTCCGTAGGTATTGCGAGCCCCCACTGAAATTACGCTGACCAGCGGGTCAATCTCCGCCAAAAAATTTGGGGCGCTGGAATACTTGGAACCGTGATGGGCAACCTTAAGAACATCTGCGGATAAATCCTTCTTGCCAACCAGATTATTCTCCACCATCTCATCGATGTCTCCTGCAAAAAGCATCCTCATAGCCCCAGATGTAAGGCGCAAAACCAAGCTGGTCTCGTTCAGTCCCCCGCTTTGCCAGACGTTAGGGTCGGGGGAAAGGACCTCGATTCTGTCTTTTCCCAAAAAGACGATGTCGTTCGCCACCAAAGACACCTTGGGGATTTTTTTGGTCATGAGTTTCGCACTCAAACTCTGCCATTCTAAGTCGGCTTCGAGGGGTTCGCGTCCGGAGTAAAAAAAGGCGCCCGCGTCATAAGAATCTAAAA
>JAZDLT010000042.1:0-5864 GCA_043801735.1 Candidatus Liptonbacteria bacterium
CGGCGCGGATTTGCGTTCCGTGCAGGAACTTCTGGGTCATGCCAATATCTCCACTACTCAAATCTACACGCACCTTACCAACAAGGAACTCAAAGAAGTCCACGAGGCCTTCCATGGCCGGCGGAGAAAAAAATAGTTACCGCTTGAACTTTTTTTCTAACCGAATAGAATCTCGTTCGGAGGGCCCATGGCGACATTCAACTTCTTTCGGACCGACACGGGAGCGGGATACACCGTAAGCGGGCATGGCAAAAGACACACTCTGGCGGAAGCAATCGTAAGGTTGGGCTGCACCGCCGAGCAAGTCCATCTGGTTCACCAAACGGCAAACCGTCCGGGTTCGGTCAAGCCGCACCGCCGCTTTGGCGGCAAATCGAGAGAGGAGCGGCGGAGCCGGGCGCGCGGGAGACAACCATCTTCCTACGGCTACCGCTCGTCCTGGTGATAGAAGGAATCCCCGGGCTCGGATTACGCAGAGCGTAATTGCGAGCCCGGGGATTCGTCACATATTGGGAGCGGATACGGCTACTTCCACGGAATAACAAGTTATGTCATACTGAACATATGGAACAAATAATCAACAGTGCGGGAACAGAGGTAAAAAGGGCGGGGCCAAGAGATGTGTTATTTCACGTTTTCGGCATAATATTACTGTACTTGAGTACTTTCAGTTTCGGCGCGTTGATTTTTCAGATAATCAACATCCTTCTGCCCGACCAGCTAAATAATTACTCCGTCAGCGCCGCGCGGGAGATCCTCCGTATGCCGGTGGCGATTTTGACCGTCGCCTTCCCGGCGTACCTCGGCATAATGTCCTGGTTGCAGCGAGACCTGGAGCGCAATCCCGAAAAGCGCGGTCTGCGCACGCGAAAGTGGCTGATTTACATTACCCTGTTCGTGGCCTCGCTTGTGATCTTGGTAGATCTAATCACCCTTATCTATCATTTTCTAAGCGGAGACCTGCCCTTACCGTTTGTCCTCAAGGTTCTGACCGTAATGGCGCTCGCCGCAGTCGTGTTTGCTTATCACCTCTGGATACTCCGCAACGAGCGGCCCGCCCTCAAGGATCCGCGGATGAGGTGGTTTGTCTATGCGGTTGGCGTCGTGTGCTTCGGCATGATTGTCTGGGGCTACTACCTGGCCGGCACCCCCCAGGCAGAACGCGCCAGAAAAATTGACGCGCAAAGGATAAACGACCTGCAGTCCATTCAGTATCAAATCCAATACTACTGGCAAGCCAAACAAGCCCTGCCCGCAAAACTTGCGGACCTAAGGAATGAAATGAGCGGGTTTGTTTTGCCGACCGATCCGGAAACCAAGGACGCTTATGAATATCAAGGGACCGGGGAAAAATCATTCGAGTTGTGTGCCACTTTCAAGACCTCCAACAGCGGAGAGGTGGCTATGGACGAGAGAGGTTATTATTCCGAGCCCGCTCAGAGTTCTCTTTGGGAACATGGCGCGGAGCGGACTTGCTTTAGTCGCACCATCGACCCCGATCTGTATCCGCCGCTTGAAAAAGCCGTGCCAACGATAGTCAGATAAACAAGCTTGCTACTCCCCAAAACCGCCCCCACAAGGGGCGGTTTTGGGGTCTTTTCGATCATCTTCTTCTTGTTTATTGGTCTCTTGTAACGCATTGGGGCGCATTACGGCTCTATTAATGTACGACAAAGGTCGAATCATCTAAATCGATAATCACATCAATGAAAATAAACAAGAAATACACGCTCTTATCTCTAGTGACCGTTATTACGGTTATGGGAATGAGTATTGGTTCCTTGGGTTTTGCGCAAACAGTTACGCCCTTGGTCTGTACCGTGGGGGTATCCTCCGTGAGAGCGAATCAGGCGGAAATCCTGACCGCGACCGGAGGCAATGGAACATATTTTTGGTCCGGTCCGAACTTGAACATCACCAATACGGCAGGCAATCAATTCGCGGTCAGCTATCCAACTCCTGGCACCTATCTGGTAACAGTCGCTAGCGCGGGGCAAACTGCAACATGCAGTGTAACCGTAGTAGCGGGACCCTCCACAGGTGTCCTTAGTTGCTCTCCGGCAGTGCAAAACGTCACGCTTGGACAGACAATCTCTGTTTCCGCCCTGGGCGGTGACGGCACCTATGTCTGGGCATCTCCGGATCTGACCATAATCAATCCGAATGGTTCCGGTTTCAGCGCAAATTATGCTTCTAGTGGTCTTAAAACACTAACCGTCAGGAGCGCCGGGCTTATGGATACCTGTGCGATTAACGTTCTGAGCAACGTTACTCCCACTCCGGTACCCGTTACCCCTGGCTTGCCAAGCACGGGCGGTGGTTATGGCCAGTAGAACAATCTGAGAAGGCCGAATATCCCCTAACCACCATGAGCGCCAACCACACAAAAAACTTTTCCGTGAAATCGGCGATACTCATATCTTTAGGCGTAGGCCTGCTTACCGCAGGCCTTTCGGTTTTCATCCAAACCCGCAGTCAGACCTGGCAGGTCGTTCCGATAGAAAACCCAAGCCCGGTAACAGAAGTCGAGAGTCTTGTCGAAAATAATCCAAAGCCCGTAGCGACGACTACCGCAGATATGGGCATTGGATCGTCTTTTGATGTTCCCGCCCTGCCGGCTCGGCTTAATATTCCCGCCATTGGAGTCAGCGCGAAAATTCAGAGTGTAGGCCTGTCTTGGAGAAACGACGGCACCATGGGCATACCCACTAATTTTACGGATGTCGCCTGGTATAACCTAGGACCAAGACCGGGCATGCCCGGAAGCGCGGTGATCGCCGGCCACCTTGATGGGAAAAAAGTTAAGGAGGCCGTATTTTATAATCTTGGTAATTTAAAATCGGGCGACCTGGTAGAGGTAGCCGACGGGATGGGAAAAGTATCCCGCTTCCAGGTTGTAGACAGCAAAATTTACGAATACAACGCCACCACCACGGATATTTTTTCTAATGATGCTTCAAAGACGCGCCTGAACCTAATCACCTGCACGGGGGACTGGATTAAGGGCCAAAAGATATACGACAAAAGAATTGTGGTATTTACGGAATTCCTAACCACGAATTAAAGTGTTTGCCATCCGCCCTTTAACCCCAAGTTTGATATCTGGTAGATCGAAATTATTGGCGCATTCTTTTCCGTAGCATAATAATTTTAAAACCAACGAACAGTATGGCGGCAAGAAGGGAGAAAGTAATCATTTTATCCCCCGGAGAGGCATATAAACTTTTAAGTAGTTGGGCGAGGGTGCGAAAAAAAGAGGGTGCTTCCGGCGGCCTTGTCGCCGTCAACGGAAGCGCCGGCTTATACAACATAGATTGTTCCGAGATAAGCTTATCTCTGGTCAACATACCGAAGACACCGACTGGCGGCAAACCGACACTTACTTGATAGCCGGCAAGCGCAGCGTATGTTAAATATCCAAAAAATCCCTTGGCTACGCCAAGCGGCATTTTCAGAAATCCTCTTTGTTCAAGGAAGGATTGCAGCACGGAAACATCTGCCCCGCGCGCCCCAATGTTGAGCGACCTACGAAAGATGGTGGGCGCAGGAACCACCTCGCCCTTCCCGGAAATAGCATCGGTAAATACCACTCGCCGTTCCGGATATGTGTCGTCCACTCGATTCCATACTCCTTCACAAGTAATAAGATTGAGATGAGCGAGTCCGTCCTCCGAGGTGAATACGGTAGTCGCATCGGCATCCCGGTCGAACAACTTGATTGACCGAACCACAAACGCAAGGGTTTCTCCCCTGTCGTTTACTATGTACACCTCGTCACCGATTTTGAGACGGTCCAATTTATAAAAGACAAATGATGCCCCATTATTGATTCCGAAGTGTCCTCCGATAACCGCACTGCCCTCCTGGCCGGGATAGGGACCGAGCGCAAACCAAGCAACATTCACGGAGCCCACGGGGACATCCATTCTCCCGTCGGGAGTGATAAGGGCGTCTTCAATCGCCGAATCCACGCCGATGATGGGGATTTTAAGGCGGATGGGAAGTCCTTGAGGTACGCCTCCCGGATCCCGGATGTCGGAATATGCGAACAGATTGTCGCCCGCTCCGGTCAGCGGGAACTTGGCCACGGGGAATTTCCAACCCAGGGCGTTGTTGGCAAAAACTTCCCCAACCTTATTTGAGCTTGGAAAAAGAACATGATACCCAACGGTCACTAATCCCGCACAAAAAGCAGCGATTAATATTGACTTAAATAAGGTCTTTATCTCCATTTTTCTTGCGCAAGGACTTCCGAATTAATCCGAATATTCTCCAATCTTCTTTCGAGCAGAGACCAGGAACATAATAAGGGCCACCAAGACAACGGAAAGAATCGCCCACACACTAATCTTGACAACAAGGCCTGTCATTCCCGTTTCCGGGAAACTCGGGATGGGCTGACCGGGAAGACCGGGAACAAAATCTGCGATAGGAGTATCAACCGTGACGGTAATGGTGGCTTCGCTAAATGCCCTAAGGCCGTTGGCGAGGGCGGACACATTAACCGTATTTGTTGTTGTCTCAACAAGACTGGCAGTGCATGTATAAATCCATACCTCATTTACGTCCAGAAGATTATTTTGATTGACATCTCCAAGTTTTCCCGACATGGCGCGGCATTTATCATCGACAACGACCACGTCGCCCAAGGGCACAATGCCCGGGTTGTTGACCTTATAGGTAAAGGTGATTTCGCCGCCCCCGACCGGCAGGGAGAAGGGATAAGCAATTTTGGTGATATTGATAATACTGACCAGGGGCGCGGGACTATCGGAGCCAACCACAACCGTGGAATACGCCCTGTGGGTCGTGTTTATGTTGTAGGCAGTGCCCGTTACCGTAGCGGTGTTTCTGGTAGTCGTGGAAATTCTGGTGGTACATGCATATCTCCACGTCTCGGTATAATCTAGTTTAGAATCAAAGTCGTCGTCGCCTGTTAGAAATTTAACGGGACTACACATATCGTCCACGACTCGCACGTTGGTCAAACCTACCTCGGAAAGAAAGTTCTTGACTGCGTAACTGTAGGTTACATTACCCGCTCCGGCGGGCAACACCAACGGCTCCGGCACCGAGGTTATGCCTATTAGGGGAACATATAATACGCTGGGACTTGTTTGAGCAAAAACGTTCCCTATCCCACATCCGAATGCGAATAGAGCGGCCAGAGATAGGGCAAATACTTTTGATGTGCTTATTATTTTTAGTAATTCGCGATGATTTACTGGGGTGATCTTAACTATGCGGATCATAATTATTTAATCGAGTTTTTATGTTGCGGATTTCATGGGTTATCCGCAATAAAGGCCCCGCCGAGGCGGGGCCTTTATTGCCTTTCCAGGCCGAGAAAACCGTTTATGTTTCAAATAACTGATTTATCTGTGTTTATTTTTTATTTCCCTTCAAGCTTGGCCGCGGCTTCCGGAGTTGAAACGGTCTTGCTCATCAGGAACAACCGAATGATCGCTAAAGCAATCATCCAATAGACCAGCATAGCCAGAAGGGTCGTCCACTCAAAGATGCTGCCCTGCACGGTGGTCCTGGGGAATACCGCCAAAAAGGGAGCGACAAAGGGCCAAGTTAATGCATAGATAAAACTTGTAAATCCGGCGGCCGCATTCGCTCCGGTCAGTTTGAGCACGAAACGGAAGATAAGCAGCACTTCCAGAATAGAGAGGAGATACCATACTATCTGGGTGCCCTTAAACAAGGGCTTGGTAGTGGGAGAGTTATATGAGTCCATGATTATTTAAGTTAATTGAGATGTTTATTCAGGCGACCATTAATCCTAACGACGTAACATTTTGAGGACTGCGATAAATATGCACGCTCCTATTAACGCGACCAAAAAGCTGTACAAATTG
>JAZDLT010000033.1:0-4324 GCA_043801735.1 Candidatus Liptonbacteria bacterium
ATCGCAATTTTTTTCCACGAAGTTCCCCAAGAAATAGGCGATTTCGGGGTGCTGTTGCATGCCGGATATGCCAAGAAGAAAGTTATTTTGTACAACTTTTTAAGCGCCAGCGCGTCCGTTCTGGGGGCCGTCTTGGGACTACTGCTTCTGCCGAGCATAGAGCCGATTCTCGGGCTTTGTTTGGCATTCGCCGCCGGAGTATTCATATATGTCGCCATCTCCGACCTCTTACCGGAACTCCGACACGAAGCGCCCAATAAGGATATTTTTCACATATTCATATTGATTTTGGGAGTGGTGATGGTTTGGGCCGTAGGTGTTCTTTTGCCGGAGTAGGAAAATTTTGCTCGCAATCCAATAGGTTGTATAATTGCCGCATGCACGAAAATCCAGAAATACCAACTACCCCGCTTGCGGAGAGGTACGACTCGCGCGAACTCCGGGGACTTTTGGAGTTTGCCCGCCAGCCGGGCGCGCGCCTCGAAAAATACAATAATTTCGGCAACGCTAAGTATGTGACCGAGATTGCGTGCGGCAAAGAAAGAAAAACCCTTAACTCCGACTTCGCCCTACCTTTTATGGTGTCTGCGGTTGAGGGGGCAAAAGGGGAGATAGAGACATTTTGCGATGGATTAGGACACCTTATTGAACTTTTAGAGAAGGCGGAAACTGAAAATAAATAGACCTCCTCTTTTGGATCGGCGCGTAAAATTCCCGTAGGTGGAATATTTTTTGCCCCGACAACTTGTGTCGGGGCATGTGCGGCCGCTATTATTTCGGCCGGCCGCGCGACTTTATGACTCTCCCGGCAATCCGGACGCGGACTTCCCGCCCAAGCTCGATGGCAGCCCAGTGCAACAGCCGGTCTTGCGCGAAAAGGAGCGCTTGCGTCCCGTAGCCCGCATGAAGGACTACCTCCTCGTCGCTTACCACCTCCACCTTGAGGAGCGGCCAGCTGCGGTCCCCGCCGACGTGGAACTTGCCGTAGAGCAGATAGAAATCTCTCGCCCCCTGCTCCACCCTGCCGTCCACAAGGTTACGCGCGACGAACGCCAATCCGGGTTCAATCCAGGAACGGACCAATTCCTTTTTAGCCATGGCTGATTGCCTCCTAGATGTTTTATATAACCCACATGGGATCGGGTCAAGGCCTTGTCCGCCCGTGGTTTGTGGCATAAAATCCAAGCAACATGACCACTCCTTCGACCCCAAGCTCGGGACCCATTCGTTCCTCGCCAGTCGAGGAAATTAAACAAAAGCTGGATATTGTGGAATTTCTGCGCGGCTACCTGACGGTCTCCGCCGCCGGCAAGAACTTCAAGGCAAACTGTCCCTTCCATAAGGAGAAAACCCCCTCCTTCATGATCTCTCCGGAACGTCAGTCCTGGCACTGCTTCGGTTGCGGCATCGGCGGAGACGTATTCAGTTTTGTGATGCGCTACGAAAACGTAGAGTTCGGAGAAGCGCTGCGCATTCTGGCGGACAAGGCGGGCATAGAGTTGCGGCGGCTGAATCCCGCGGAATATAAATACACCGGACTTCTCTATGAGTTAAATCAGCTGGCCAAAGAATTTTTCCGCAAAGAACTGGAAAATTCCGCGGAGGCAAAGAAATATCTGGAATCCCGCGGCCTGAAACAAGAAACTATCAATGAGTTCGAACTGGGCTGGGCGCCCAATAAGCCGGAAGCGCTAACTTTTCATTTGCTCAATCTGAACTATCGGCCGGAAGATATGGTTCAGGCGGGAATTTCTTTTAAAACCGACCGGGGCGCCCAGATAGACCGCTTCCGCGGCAGAATAATGTTCCCGATTCATAATCACCTCGGGAAGGTGGTTGGGTTCACCGGCCGGATACTGCCCCAGCTCGACAATGGCCAAACCGGCAAGTACGTGAACAGTCCCGAAACAGCCATATTCAACAAGTCCAAGCTGCTTTACGGATTCTGGAAGAGCAAGGAAGCCATTCGGGAGGCGGGCGAGGCATTTTTGGTGGAGGGCCAGATGGACTTCCTGATGAGTTATCAAACCGGCGTTAAAAATGTTTTTGCCAGCTCCGGTACCGCGCTTTCTCTCGACCACCTGCAGACCCTGAAAAGAATGTGCGAGAAAATCGTGGTGAGTTTTGATACCGATAGCGCCGGTCTGGCGGCGGGGGAACGCGCCATAGAACTGGCGGAAATAAACGATTTTCAGGTGAAGGTTCTTTCGCTCGGAAAGTATAAAGACCCGGCGGAGGCCGCCCAGAACGATCCGGAATTTCTGAAGGAAACGGTCAAAAACGCTCGACCCGCCCCGGAGTTTTATTTCCTGCGCTACGAATTGACCGGCCCGGTGAATATGGGCGACCGGGAAGTCCTACAAAGAATCAGGGGCGCGCTGCAGAAGCTTTCTCATATCGCGAGCCCGGTGGAGCGTTCGCACTGGATCAAAGAGTTGTCTAAGCGCATCGGGGCGGATGAAGAATCCTTGCGGCAAGAAATGCAGGCCCTGGTCGGCAAACAGGGTCAGCCGGCGCAATCTGCCCAGGCGGCCTCGCCGGAAACACCCGCCCAATCGGTCGAGCCCATCACGCGCTGGGAGCTATTGAGTCAAAAACTACTATCTGGTATGCTGGCAGCGAACAATTTTGAGCTTTTGAGCGGGTCAGAAAGATGCCTTGCCCCCGGCTACGAGCCGGTTTCGAAGTTATTGCGCCAAGGCATTCATCGCTCGGAGGATTCAAAACTGGACAGCACCCTGAACTTGGTGGTCTTGCGTTCGGAGGAACTTACGGAAAAAGAAATTTCCGAACTCAAAGAAAATTTAATACGTGAATACGCCAAAGAACGGCGCAAAGAACTGACCCAATCTATCCGCCAAGCCGAAGCCGGGGGCGATGAAGCAGCGGTGAAAAAATGGCTAGAAGAAGTGAGAGAGCTGCCGACCTTTTGAGAACTAACCACAAATAGTTTGTAACTAATCACAAAGATGAAGAAAAAAAACAGAAAGAAAAAGAACAAGAAAACAGCGACAAAGAAAATTTTCAAAAAGAAGGCGAGAAAAATAAGAAGATTCAAGAAATCCAAGAAGGTTAAGAAAGCAAAGAGAATACCCAAAAGAATTAAAAAGACGGGCAAATCCAAAAAGCAAAGAAGGGGCGGGAAGAAAATTAAAAAGGGCAAGTCGGCTAAGGGCAAAAAGAAGTCCGCGCCGAAGTCCGCGAAAAAACCTTCATCCCCAAAGGGCAAAAAATCCGGCCAGAGCAAAATAGACATCTCCGCCCTGGAAGAACTAATTGAGCGCGGCCGCCCGCGTGGTTTTGTGACCGACAATGAAATACTCTATTTCTTTCCGGACATAGAAAAGGACGTTGCTTTTTTGGATGAAATATATGACCGACTGGAAAAGGCCAACATAAAAGTAATCGAGACGGAAGGTTTGATCCAGGTGGACAAGAGCGAAGAGCCCACCGAGTCCGAATTGGCCGATCTGGCCGGCCTGGAGCGTGGTACCCCGGACGCAGTTCAGGTCTATCTAAAGGAAATCGGCAAAACGCCGCTCTTGAATAAACAAGAGGAGCGCGATTTGGCAAAGCGCTCGGACGCGGGCGAAGAGGAAGCCCGCCAGAAACTGATGAAAGCGAATTTGCGCCTGGTGGTTTCCATCGCCAAGCGTTACGCAAACCGCACCCCCAACCTTTCCATCCTGGACTTGATTCAAGAGGGAAACATCGGTTTGTCTCGGGCAGTGGAGAAGTTTGACTATCGCAAAGGATTCAAGTTTTCTACCTACGCGACCTGGTGGATAAGACAGGCGATTACCCGCGCTCTGGCGGACCAGTCCCGCACAATCCGTATTCCGGTGCATATGGTGGAGACAATTTCCAAATATGCGCAGGCCCGCCGGCAGATGATTCAAGAGCTGGGCCGCGAGCCCCTACCAGAAGAAATCGCGGCGGAAATGGGCTTGGATGTAGATAAGGTTTTACACATCCAAAAAATATCCCAGGAAGTATTATCCATTGAAGCGCCGGTAGGCGACGAAGAGGACTCCACTCTTTCCGACTTCATTCCGGACGAAAGAACAATTACACCCTCCCAACTGGCTGCTCATGCGCTCCTGCGCGACCTGCTTAAAGAGATAATGGTAGATCTTACCGAACGGGAACAAAATATATTGAAGATGAGATTTGGCCTAGAGGACGGCGTGAGCCACACCCTGGAAGAGGTGGGCAAGGTTTCGGGCGTAACCCGCGAGCGTATCCGCCAAATTGAAGCTAAGGCGCTGGAGAAGATCCGCGAGCACCACAAGGCCCGGGCGCTCGAAGGATTCGATAATTTGAC
>JAZDLT010000073.1:0-5658 GCA_043801735.1 Candidatus Liptonbacteria bacterium
TTTCTAAACTACTGATTAGCGGTCTTGACCCGTTCGATCTACTCAGGGTTTGCGGTTGCCAATACGAAGTATTGGCACTCTTGACAAGGGACTGCCAATCGGGATATATTTTCGGGCATGGAAGTTTTATCTCCGCGCGGAGCGGAAATATTGCAGGCGGTTATCAAAGAATATATCGTAACCGGCGAACCGGTCAGTTCGGACTGGCTTTACGAACATCACGATTTCGGCATCCGTCCGGCCATGATTCGCTTGGAATTAAACGACCTTACGGAAAGGGGATTTTTGGAGCAACCCCACCCGGCGGCGGGGCGCGTACCCAGCAACAAGGGCTACGAATTTTTCGCCCGCCAGGCCTTAACGGAGCAGGGTGCGAAGCAGGATCGAGTAACCGAAAAGCTGATGATGCGGCATTCTTGGGACGATTTGGCGGAAGCCATGTCTCAGGAAATGGGCGTACTCGCCGCAGTTATGCGGGCGGGAGACAGAGAAATCCACAAGGGCTATCTGGAAAATCTTCTGGATAACCTGGAGTGGCAGTCCCGCGAAGAAATAAAAGCGGTGGTGCGCGATTTTGAGGAATTGGATGAGCGCATGGATCGCACCATGTCGGAGATGCGCCACGATTTTCTGGATGTGTTTGTGGGACGCAAAAGCCCGCTGACCCGCAGCGACTTTTTATCCGTGATGGCGGGGGATTACGAAGTGGACGGCGAGAGAGTGATTCTTTGTGCCATTGGACCCAAGCGTATGGATTACGAGCAAGCCGCCAGAATATTCAAAGGTCTCAAGCAATGCACCGAAAAAGAAAAAAACAATGAGCGAAGAAAAAAATAACGATCCAGTAGGTAGCGAAGAAACCACGTCCCCGACCGGGCAGACCGAGCCCAACGAGTTTGAAAAATGCAAAGCGGAGCGGGATGAATATCTAGCGGGCTGGCAAAGAGCCAAAGCAGATCTGATCAACTACAAAAAAGACGAATTCAAACGTCTGGAGGAAGCCGCCAAGTATCAACTGGAAGACGTTGTTTATGATCTGGTGGCCGTTTTGGATAATTTCGATTTGGCTCTTTCCGCCATGGAAAAACAGGGTCAGGCGGATAAGGGCATCTATCTTATTCGGACCCAACTCGAAGATGTTCTGAAGCGCCGTGGCTTAAACAAGATTTCCGTAAGTCCGGGCGATAGTTTTAACCCGGCCGTTATGGAGGCGATTGCCGTCGTGGAATCCGACGTCCCGCCGGATAAAATAACGGAGGTAATAGAAATAGGATATAAGATTTATGAAAAAATATTACGTCCCGCCCGAGTCAAGGTCAGCAAAGAGAAAAGTTAATGAATAAAAAATAATACATAATCAATAAGGAGCTATAAATCATCAATCATTAATCATTAATCAACACTTATGTCTAAAATAATCGGCATAGATCTGGGCACAACTAATTCGGCGGTGGCGGTTATGGAGGGCGGCGAACCCAAAATTCTGGAAAACGCGGAAGGCAACCGCACCACTCCCTCCATCGTCGCTTTAAGCAAGGGCAATGAACGCCTAGTGGGACTACTTGCCAAGCGTCAATCCATTACCAATCCCAAAAACACGATTTTTTCCGTAAAACGTCTCATCGGCCGGAAATTTTCCGACCCGGAGATAGCGCGCGACAAAACCTGGTTGCCTTACGAAATGGCGCAAAGCGGCCACGGCGGCGTGGAGGTGAAAATGGGAGACAAGAATTACTCTCCGGAAGAAATCTCCGCGTTTATATTAGGCAAGCTGAAAGCTGACGCGGAAGCGCGTCTGGGAGAAAGGGTGGACGAGGCCGTCATCACCGTGCCGGCTTATTTTGATGACTCCCAACGTCAGGCCACTAAAAATGCCGGAGAAATTGCCGGGCTCAAGGTGCGCCGTATTATCAATGAGCCGACCGCGGCCGCCTTGGCGTATGGCATGAACAAACAAAAAAACGAGAAAATCGTTGTCTATGATTTTGGCGGAGGCACTTTCGACATTTCCGTTTTGGAAGTGGGGGACGACACCGTGGAAGTCAAGTCCACCGGTGGAGATACCCATTTGGGTGGGGACGATCTGGATAAGCGGGTGATTGAATTTCTGGTCGCAGAGTATAAAAAAACAGAAGGCATAGATTTAGCCAAAGACGCTTTAGCCCTACAACGTCTTAAGGAGGCCGCGGAGCGCGCTAAGCACGAACTTTCCGCGGCCATGGAAACGGAGGTAAATCTGCCCTATATCACTTCCGACGCCAATGGCCCGAAGCATTTCGTATACAAGATGTCTCGTGCCAAATTGGAGAGTTTGGTCAGAGATCTGATAGATCGCTCCGTGGAACTAACCGGACAAGTGGTCAAGGAGGCTGGTTTCCAGATGTCCGACATCAACGAAGTAATTATGGTTGGCGGGCAAACCCGCATGCCCGCCATTCAGGAGGCGGTTAAAAAACTTTTCGGTAAAGAACCCCATAAAGGCATCAACCCCGACGAGGTGGTGGCGGTGGGCGCGGCTATTCAGGCGGGCATTCTTCAGGGAGACGTTAAAGATATTTTACTCTTAGATGTTACCCCGTTGACCTTAAGCATTGAGACCTTGGGCAGCGTGGCTACACCCATGATTCAGAAGAATACCACCATACCGACCAGCAAGACCCAAGTTTTTTCCACTGCTGCGGATAATCAAACCTCGGTGGAGGTGCACGTCCTGCAGGGCGAACGTCCTCTGGCGGCCGACAATCGCACTCTGGCCAGATTTATGCTGGAGGGTATTCCTCCCGCCCCGCGCGGCCTTCCGCAGGTAGAAGTCGCTTTTGACATAGATGCCAACGGAATCTTAAGCGTGAAGGCGACAGATAAGGCCAGCGGCAAAAGCCAGTCGGTGCGCATCGAGGCCTCCACCAATCTATCCAAGGAAGAGATCGAAAAACTAAAACAGGACGCCGCCGCGCACGCCGCGGAAGACGAAAAGAAAAAAGAGTTGATAGAAGTACGCAATCACGCGGAGGGCCTAATCTATCTTTCCGAGAAATCACTTAAAGACGCCGGCGATAAAGTCGGAGAAGATGTCAGGTCCGGAGTTAATCAAAAAATAGAGGAGTTGAGGAAAATTAAAGAGGGAGAAGATGCGACTGCCATCAAATCCGCTACGGAACAGTTATCCCAAGAAATACAAAAAATCGGCCAAGTGATGTATAATAAAGGACAAGATG
This sequence comes from Candidatus Liptonbacteria bacterium, assembly GCA_043801735.1. Lineage (GTDB taxonomy): Bacteria > Patescibacteriota > Minisyncoccia > UBA6257 > 2-01-FULL-56-20 > JAHFLL01. The sequence continues at coordinate 3,216 of JAZDLT010000073.1, forward strand.
CAACCGGGACTAATCAATCCGAACCGGGGACTCCAACCGAGGAAGGATCCGGCAACTAACGAGAATCTGATAAAACCGATAGCTTCCGCAAAGATCGCCTATCCACCCGGTTTCTGGTCCGGTTTGGCGGTTGACCTGATAGTTATCTTTCTGGCTTGCGCTTTCGGCTATTTGTATTTCCGGTACTTGGTGGATGGCGGAAAATTCATCTGGTACGCTATGGTTATCGCCGCCTTACTCTTGATGGTTTCTCTCTTTGACACCCTACTTACCAAAAGTTTTGGGCGCAGGGTAGTCATCGTATTGGCGGAAGTGATTGTTATGTCTCTCTGGTTTATTAAGTCGGGTGTTTTCAACTTTACCGTTTCGGTTGCCGCCGCCACCGCCTTTTTTATGCTATGGGGCGAGCTACAGAGCCGGCGGGAAATGAACAACGGCCTAGAGATGCAATTTTTTAAAATCTCCAAATATCAAATAAACAAAGGCATAACCGCCCTGATCCTTTTCGTGGTCTTGTCCTACCTGCCGCTTTATAGCTACGATAGAATATTTTTGTCCGAAAACGTTTTTGCCTCTGTTTATGGCTGGGCGGCGAGCGTAGTAAAGGGCATGTATCCCGAGCTGGAGTTGACGAGCAGTTTAAATGAATTTGTCGGTAGCATCACCAATCTGAAAGCCAGAGAAGATCCGGAATTCGAGTCCCTGCCGGCTAACGCTCAAAAATTGATTTTAGGACAGCTGAATTCTCAAACCATAGAGTTTATCAAGGGTAAAATAAATATAAATATCTCGGAAACCCAACCCATGCACCTTATTTTTTACAATTATCTTCAGAATATGGTGCAAAATTGGGAGCGTCAGTTCGGAGACAGATTCTTGGCCACCTGGGCGATTATAGTTTTCTTCATCCTGCGTAGCCTCGGTTTCATTCTTTATTTGGCGGTTTCCATATTGTCGTTCTTCGTCTATCAAATACTGCTTGCGACGGACTTCATTAAAATTGTGGGAGAAAGCTGCACGCACGAGACGCTGGAATACAAATAAATTGTAAATAAGCACCAATTGTTTCTGGTTGGGTCTCGGTTTAAATTAAATGAAAGATTACTACAAAGTTTTGGGTTTGGACAAAAACGCTTCCGAGGAGGAAGTCAAAAAGGCGTTCCGTAAATTGGCGCACCAGCATCATCCCGATAAGCAGGGCGGAGACGAAAAGAAGTTCAAGGAAGTCAATGAGGCCTATCAGGTTCTTTCGGACAAACAGAAACGCGCCCAGTACGACCGTTTTGGCTCCGCGGACGAATTCCAGGGTTTTCCCGGCGGGCAAGCCGGCTGGGGACAGGGTTTCGACGGGTTTGAGGGTTTTGACTTCGGTGGATTTTCTGCGGGGCAAAACGGAGATCTTGGCGATATTTTTGAGTCCTTCTTTGAGGGCTTGGGAGTGCAGAGTCGCCGGCCCACTTACCGTAAGGGTTCGGATCTGGAAATGGCTATGGAAATATCCTTGGAGGACGCCTTTCACGGAATGACGCGGGAAATTTCCTTTGATACCTTTGTGGTTTGTGCTAAATGCGGCGGAAAGGGCGGCGACATGTCCGCGGGCACCAAGGCGTGCGTGACCTGTAATGGCCGAGGCGAGATTCGAGAGGAGCGCCGCACCTTTTTTGGTAACTTTTCTCAAGTCAAAACCTGCCCATCTTGCCAAGGTCATCGCCAGACGCCGAATAAACCTTGTCCAGAATGCAAGGGCGGCGGTCGGACCAAAGGAGTCCGGAGGGTAAGGGTAGAAGTTGTACCGGGCGTGCAAAACGAGCAAATCATAAAACTGGCCGGGGCGGGGGAGTCCGGTGAAAAGGGTAGCGGCAACGGCGATCTGTATCTACGCGTAAAAATAAAACCCCATCACGTTTTTAATCGACAGGGAGACGACTTGGTCGTTAAAAAAGAGATTTCTGCCTGGGATTTGCTCTTGAGCAGGAAAATAGAAATGGAAACAATAGAAAAGAAAAAGATAAAAGTGGATCTACCCGCTAATCTTAACCTAAAGGAATATTTGCGCGTAAGCGGGGAGGGTATGCCCAGATTTGGCAGTTTCGGGCGCGGCGCGCTTTTGATAAATTTAATCTTAAAGAGCCCGAGCAAGTTGAGTCATAAGGCGCAGAAACTTATTGAGGAAGCGGAACAGAACAACTAACAACCAACAACTTATAACTTACGACGGAGATAGGGAAAAGAAAATATAAGTTGCAAAATTGCTCGGTGCGCCCACTAGTTTATCCGCCTCCGGCGGAGATTTGAACCCCCTCCCTTGTTTAAAGCTACGGGCGGGCAGGTAGGACCATCTCCTTATTTGCGACAGGGAGAAGAGAACATTGATTGTGAATTACTTAGTGCGCCCACTAGGATTTGAACCTAGGACCATCTCCTTAAAAGGGAGCTGCTCTAC
>JAZDLT010000002.1:0-12525 GCA_043801735.1 Candidatus Liptonbacteria bacterium
GGATTGGGCTCGTACATAACCGCCTCTATGCCGGCCTCTTGCAGCATCTCTATGGCCTTGGGGTTGCGGTATATCTTACCGATGACGATGCGCTTGATTCCACAGGCAATGACGTATTTGGTGCAATGTATGCAGGGGCTGTATTTGGTATAGAGCGTGGCTCCCTCCGTACCGGTGCTGCCTTGACGAGCGGCTTGGAGCAGGGCGTTATGCTCGCCATGAATGGTGCGCACACAGTGGCCCTCTTCCAATAAATGCCCAACCTCGTGGCAGTGGGGTAGCCCCGGCGGAGAGCCGTTATAGCCAGTCGCAATTATGCGGTTGTCCTTGGTTAAAACCGCCCCTGCGTAAAGCCGATCGCAGGTGCCGCGGGAAGACACTACTTTAGCCATGGCCATAAAGTAGTCGTCCCAGTTGGGCCGATAGGCCTTCTTTTGGTTGCTCATGTTTTTATTTGGTTTGTTCCTAATTTTAAACAAACCCCGGCAAAAATGAAAACAACCCAAATCCTCTTCGGATATTGCGGGAAGCTTGGCGCGGTGCTATTTTTTATCTATGCAAATTAAAATTACCCGCGTGGACAAATCCCTACCCCTACCGGAGTATCAAACACCGGGAGCGGTGGCTTTTGATATGTATTCCAGAATTGACGCGGAAATTGCACCCGCGGAATTATGCGTTCTACCCTCTAATTTAATCATTCAAGTTCCCGAGGGGCATGTGCTGATTATGGCAAATCGTAGTAGTGGTCCCCGCAAGGGAATTACCTTACCAAATGGCGTGGGGGTGATTGACCAAGATTATAATGGACCGGAGGATGAAATTAAGATCGTGGTCTATAATTTCAAAACCGAAAAAATTACCATAAAAAGGGGAGACAGAATTGCGCAAGGACTGATAGTGCCAATCGTCCGCGCGGAATTTTTTGAGGGCGAACCCGCCCGCAAAGATTCTCGAGGCGGCCTTGGGAGTACGGGCTAAGAATGTGCGTGGGATGGGACGATGTCAGAACCTTTTTGGCCTATTTAAGCTGAAGATGCGAGGTGTTGCTTAGAGTCTCTAGGACAAGAGTTCCATCATTTTGATTGAATACCGTTATAGAAGCATTATCAGGATCGTGCTTAAAACTTTCTTCTTTTGGAGCTCCAATCAAAAACGGCATCAAGGCCCTTATTGCTCCTCCGTGAGTGACAACCACAACCGTTTCGTCTCTACAATTTTCAATTATTAAACTCAATGCTTTTATTAATCTTTCTTCAAATTGTCGCCACGACTCTCCGCCGGGTGGGACATAATCATATCTCTCCTCAAGGTTCATCGGGTCTAGTATTTTTTGGATTTCAGACCACGGTTGGTTTGATAACTCACCCCAATCCCGTTCTTGCATGCCATCAACACTTTCTAGCTCCATCGAAAGTTCTTTGGCAATTAATTCTCCGCTCTGGATAGATCTTGCTTCTTTTGATGAGTAAACTCTAGATGGAGAATATCCTTTTAATTTTTCTGCCGTCTTCTTTATCTGTTTTATACCAAGCGGAGTCAGAAGTTCGGCATCATCCGAACCGTGCATTACGCCCTCGACATTTTTAGCAGTCTCACCATGCCTAATTAAGACGATCCTTTCCATAGGCTTAGGATATCATAATGATCTTGATATGATCTAATTGTAGTGCGCGCCGAGGGATTTGAACCCCCGACCTTTTCGGTGTCCCGCACAAGGTGGACGGTACAGGATTCGAACCTGTGACCTCCTCGGTGTAAACGAGGCGCTCTAACCAACTGAGCTAACCGTCCACCTTAGGCGGGATTGCGATTCTCTAAACCCGCTTCGCTCATTAAGAGAATCGGTAATAAACCAGACGCTCTCATCCAGACGCCTGCCCACCGTAGCTTTTAGCGGAGGTGGGAGTTGGGCGCGCGATTTTACAATCCTAAAGCAAAGCTCTCTTTGAATCAACCTGTCGGGCCGCCGGGAATTGGACCCGGTCTACGTGTACCCAAAACACGTGTACTACCGGTATACTACGGCCCGTCTCCGCTCGGAGCTACGACGCCTGCCTGCCGGCAGGCAGGGGCAAGTCCGCCCAAGCAATCAATTCAACTCCTTTAAATTATCCCAGTTTTCGTCTATTATCAAATCCGTCCATTGCCCCCGTAGCCACATCCCGCGCAAAAACCGCGCTTTTATAACCGGGCGAATGGACTCCGCATAGATGCCCTCGTAGCTCAATGGATAGAGCAGGGCTCTTCTAAGGCCTTGATAGGGGTTCGATTCCCTTCGAGGGCGCGTTGTGCGGAGGGATGCGTTTCGGGGGTATTGATAGGGTTTCTTGCCCGCCGGGTTGGCAGGCGGGGAATTCCTTCCGGGAGCGCGGAATAAAAAAATGAAACCATCTAAATTAAATACAAAAATATTTTTGGACAGCGGTGATCCTAGGGAAACGGAACAAGTATTGTCTATGCTTGGTTTTCTGGATGGGCAAACGACCAACCCTTCCCTGATCGCCAAAAATCCGGAAGCGATGGCGCGGCTTGCGGCTGGCAATAAGTTTTCCCGAGGGGAGGTCAAGGAGTTTTATAAAAATGTAATCCGAAAAATATCCGAACTGCTACCAGAGGGTTCCGTTTCGGTGGAAGTTTATGCGGATGCGGAAACCGCACCAGAGGAGATAATAAAGGAAGCCCGCGAGATGTACTCTTGGATACCCAACACTCACATTAAGTTGCCAATAAACCAAGCCGGCCTGTCCGCTGCCCAAACTCTAGTGAGCGAAGGAGTCAGGGTGAACCTAACCCTTTGTTTCAGTGAATCCCAGGCAGCCGCGGTTTATGCGGCAACCTTAGGCGCGAAAAGGGGGCAGGTTTATCTCTCGCCCTTCATTGGTCGCTTGGACGATCGGGGCGAAAATGGCATGGACCTTATAAAAAATATAAGCGAGCTTTATAGCCAAGGAGATGGGCATGTTATGATTTTAGCCGCCAGCGTGCGCAGCAAAGATCACTTAATAGCCAGTATTGCTTACGGCGCAGACATAATCACCGCCCCGAGGAAGGTTCTAGAGGATTGGGCGGAAGGTGGGCTTGTTTTACCACATCCCGAATACGTTTATCCCGGGGCGGAAAAACTGAAGGCGATAGCTCGAAGCGAAATAAGCTTGTCTGGGAACTGGCGGAGCATCAACATTCGGGAAGAGCTAACGGATAAGGGTTTGCAAAAATTCGCAGACGATTGGAATGCGATGGTAAGATGAACAACTGAGCCCTCAGTAATACCTAGGTATGCGTTTGGGGAGGGGCAAAACCTACCCACTTGTTGCTTTCCTGTATAATTGTGGATACTGACAGGGGTCTCAAAACAACCATTGCTACGTTCAGCAAAAGACTAAAAGAATTACCAATATGAAAATATACTTTGCCGGTTCGGTAAGGGGTGGCAGGCAGGATGTTGGGATATATGCGGAAATAATCGCCATGTTGCGCAGTTATGGCTCCGTCCTTACAGAACACCTAGGAGATCCAAACATATCTAGTGCAGGAGAGGATCTGCCGGTCAAAGAAATCCACGAACGGGATATGGCTTGGCTGATGTCGGCAGATGTTCTGATTGCAGAAGTTACCACCCCTAGTTTGGGGGTGGGGTATGAAATAGCCAAAGCGGAAAGCGCCGGCAAGAAAGTACTTTGTCTATACCGCCTAGTACCCGGCAAAAAAATTTCTACCATGCTGGAGGGCAATCCGAATATTGCGGTCCGAGAGTATTCAAGCACCGAAGAACTGGGCCCCGTGTTTCGGGATTTCTTATCTGATATATAGTTCGTGTTTACGCTAAGCTTGTCGAAGTGTGCCGTTGGAGGGAATTTCACATCGTCCCATAAGGGCTCCTTTTGGGCGCAGTATTATTTAATTTATCCGAACGCACTTCGCCCCGTCCTGACGGGGCGAGGAAATCCTCGCGCGAAAATTTGGAAATGTGGCGCAGCCACGCTGCTAACAACTTCAAGTGTTTTTTGGCGGCTTTTATCGTAGAAGTTTTAGTAAATAACTATGAATCTTGCCATTCGAAACAAGAACAGAATTTGTAAGTCCAACCTGTTTCCTGCCATCAGACGTGGTCGCCTCACCTCCAGATTCTTGAACAATCAAGGAAGCGGCAGCGTGGTCCCATGGATGAGATTGGATATTAAAATAAGCGTCAAAAATACCAACAGCCACGTGAGAAGCGGCGAGAACCCCAGACCCATAAGACAAAACTCGTCTTACCTTTTTACCGACTTCATACAAAATATCGCGCGCCTCTTCTCGGCCCCCTCCTTTATAGTGATTCCAATCAACACAAATAATCGCATTCTCTGGATCAGTAGTTTTGGAAACCCGGGTTTTTCTACCGTTGTACGTCGTACCTTTCCCCCTCTCTGCAATAAATAGTTCGCCGGTAACAGGATTATGAGTAACGCCAACTATTGTTTCTCCGTTATGCTGTATTGCTACGGAAACGCTAAAATACGGATTTCCAGATGCATAATTTGCTGTGCCATCAAGAGGATCAATGATCCAAAGATATTTATTTTCTGTCGTAGTTGTTTTCCCAGACTCTTCGCTCAATATCGAATGAGTTGGAAAGCACTCTTTAATTACTTGGATCATTGCTTTTTCCGAAGCAAAATCTGCATCCGTGACAATGCTTTGCTGGCTATCTTTTCGATTGACCTTGTGGATTTTATAAAAACGTTCTCGCAATATACGCCCGCCCTTCTTGGCTGTTTCTATCGCAATGTTTTTAATTGAATATTTCATGAAAATTTTTCTTCCCCAAATATCCGACTTTTCCTACGTGGTGCCGCGGGGGTGAATCGAACACCCGACGCCAGCCTCTTCAGGGCTGCGCTCTACCACTGAGCTACCGCGGCTTATTAATATTTCAAATTGTGCCGCTCGGTGGGACCACTGACCTGCCCGCCTCTGGCGGGGCTACCGCGGCATTCTTTATCAACTGCCACAGATTACATTATCTCCAAAAAACATTCAACATCTGCGCAATCCAAAAACCGCCCCCGGCGGCTTTTGCAGAATCTAAGTTCTAACGACTAAGCTCTAATTGTTACTTCTTGGCCTTCAGTGTAATCCTTTTCTCCTCGGACTTGATGGTGTCGATTATAAATTCATAGCTTTTACCCAGCTCCAACTGCTTTTTCATCTCATCCAACCCGCCGAACCCGGAAATGTGGATCATACCCTGCAAGCCACCATCCAAATCGATGGTCGCGCCAAATGGATTAAATTTGTAGACCTTGCCGCGCACTTCCTGGGCGGGACTGTACTGACCGATGCTCTTCTCCCAAGGATCTTCTTTGAGCGCCTTAAGCGACAAAAACACGCGTCCCTCCCGGATATCTATTATCTTTACTTTGATTGCTTCATTCAGTTTCACCACCTCCTTGGGACTATCTATGATGCGATAATCAATTTCTGAAATGTGCACCAAGCCCTCGATTTGAGGATTATCCGCAAAGCGCACGAAAATTCCAAAGTCCGCCAAACCGGAAACAATACCGTCCACGGTCTGCCCCACCTGATACTGACCCAATAGTTCTTTGACATTCGCGCTCATAGTTTCGCGCTCGGAGACAATGAGTTTATTATTGCGGGAATTGACGTTGATTATTTTTACGCTAACCGTTTCGCCGACCAACTTTTTGAGCTCCTCGATTACTTTTTGGCGGTCGCTGACCTCTCCCAAGGAAGAATAGCGATCGCTCGAAAGCTGGGATATCGGCAGAAAGGCGCGTAAATCTTCCAGTGCACCCAAAAGACCGCCGGCATTCGCTCCGGTGATTTTCATGTTGACTATCTCTCCCGCCTCCTGTAATTCCTGCACTTTCTGCCAGAGGCGCTGTTTGCCGGCCTCCGCGAGGGAGAGTTCCGTATATCCACCCTCTCCGTCCAGGTCCACTATTTTTGCTGCCAGCTTATCGCCCGGCTGCAAGCCCTTGACGGCATCCTTGGCATTCAGAAATTCCACGCCAAAAACCATGCCCGTGCCGAATCGTCCCAAGTCAAAATAAGCTGCGCGCGGCGCGCGGCGGATAAAAACAACCTCTACCACATCGCCCTCGCGTAAACGACTGCCCGGGACCTCGTTTTTCAAAATATGCGCCAAAACGGCACTGTTCTTTATCTGTTGATTATCTCCGGTCATTTTTGAGTCGGGTTTTTGTTCCATTTATTTTTTTTGCGTTTTATCCGCAGCGTGTTGGTTGGGCCCAGTGCGGCAAACCCTGGGGCCGCAAAATGCTTCCCACCAAACATGCCGCTAGATTATATCCGAAATCCGGAGCTTGGCAAGAACCCTCGGAGATTGTATTGACGAGTTGTATTGGGGATGATAGAAAACAAAGCAGGGAAGGTTGTGTCTCCAAACCGTGCTACCCAGCACTTGAGTTTTCGGGCCCCAGATTTGAGAGGAGGAAGGGATGAGCTTGATCGTCTTTCCGGTGGTGATACTGGTCTACAACCGTTATTCCGGTTGGCCGCCAGAGGGTGTTCCGCGCCAGCCGGAACTACTGGTTGGACCGATTGGGACGACAGAGGAGGCCTCCTCCGTGCTTCGTGCCGCTGGCTTCGAAGAACGGAGGTTTGACAGCTGGCTTCACCCGCGGAGCGGCTGTGTGGCAACGCTACGGATCCTACGGGACGCGGGGGAGCTTGACGCTCACGTGGAGCGGATAGCTTCCAGTTTCGAGAGCGCGGGTGCGCCGCTCGTGTCCGCTTCCCCGGTTCGTTGAAGAAGATCTGTCGGCCCGGTCGCGACATTCGCGACCGGGCCGAAACTCTTTTGGGACCCCAAATTCACTTGAAAAAATGCCGATTATTTGCTAAAATAAACTCAATATTATGGTGGTAAATTACTTCGGTAATGGGTGTTTCAGATTGCAAAGCGGAGACACGTCCCTGGTCGTAAACCCGACCAGTAATCGTTTTAAAGCAGACGCCGTTTTGCGCACCTTACTGCTTACGGGCGAGCCGGTTGCACCGGAAGAAATTTCTTTCCCCGGAGAGTACGAGATAAAAGGCATAGAAATTCAGGGCTGGCCGCTTAAGGAGGAATCTACCGCCAAGGTAGTCAAAAGTATTTTCATGGTGACCTGGGAAGAAACCAAGTTTCTTTTTCTGGGACACTTATCCAAATCTTTGCCGGCGGAAATTCTGGAGGAGGTTGGCGATCCGGACTTGGTTTTTATCCCGACCGGCGACGACCACTTTATTTCCCCGGAAGATGCCGCCAAACTTATTAAGCGCCTGGAACCGAAAATTGTCATCCCGGCGTTCTACAAGAACGCGAATGCACTCGTGAAAGCCATGGGCAGGGGTTCGGAAAATCAAGAGAAGTTCGTATTCCGGCGCAAAGATCTGGGCGAAGAAGCTAAGGCAAAGTTGATTATTCTGGAAAGCAAGAGTTAACCACCCCGATGAATTTTTTAGAAAGAATCCAGTCCTCCGACGACCAAACCAAAAAGCGCTGGCTGATTGGTTTGAGCGCCGTCATAATGTTTGTCGTCATCTGGGTTTGGTTGGGTTATTTCAATTCCCTGTTTATGCGCCCCGAAATTTCGGACGCATCCGATGCCGGCAGCTTTTCTTTCCGAGAAAGTTTAAGGGGTGGCACCGGCGAGGTTTGGAACAGTACGAAAAACTCCCTTAAAAATTTCGGCAGGATATTCGGCTGGCAAAAAGAGTATATTGTCCAGCCGGATTGATTGAATCCCGCGTTTTGATTTTTTAAATTTTAACTTCTAACCCATGGATATCCAAAAAAAGGAAATTACATCGGAACTGCAGGAGGCCTATCTGGACTATGCCATGTCGGTTATCGTCGCCCGCGCCCTGCCGGATATCCGGGACGGGCTAAAGCCGGTGCATCGGCGAGTGCTGTGGTCCATGTGGGATACGGGGCTGACCCATCAGGCCAAGTTCAGAAAGTCGGCCAACGTGGTTGGAGAAACGATGGGTAAGTATCACCCCCATGGCGATATGGCCATTTACGACACCCTTGTCCGTTTGGCCCAGGACTTTTCCATGCGCTATCCCTTGATTCAGGGACAAGGCAACTTCGGCTCCGTGGATGGGGATAGCCCCGCTGCCATGCGTTACACCGAGGCGCGTTTGGCGAAAATCTCGGAAGAACTACTGGGCGACATCGAAAAAGAAACGGTTGATTTTGCGCCAAATTACGATGCCACCCGCACCGAGCCGAAAGTCCTGCCCGCCAAATTACCCAATCTTCTGCTGAACGGCAGTCAGGGTATTGCGGTCGGTATGGCCACCAGTATCCCGCCTCACAACCTCAAAGAGGTGGTGGACGCGATTCTCTACCTGTCCGAAAATCCGGACGCCTCAAATAACGATATTATGGACATCGTTCAGGGTCCGGACTTCCCGACCGGCGGCATAATTTTCGATCGCAAGTCCATCAGGGAGACCTATGCTTCCGGGCGGGGTGGGATAGTTTGCCGTGCCAAGGTGGACGTGGAGGAACGCAAGAATCGCCAATTCGATCTGGTGGTTACGGACATTCCATATCAAGTAAACAAGTCCGAGCTGATCAAGAAAATTGCGGAGCTGGTTCAGGAGAAGAAAGTAGAGGGCATAAAGGACGTACGGGACGAGTCCGATCGGGAGGGTTTGCGCATCGTAATTGAATTAAAAAACGATGTGTCGCCCCAGCGCATTATGAATCAGCTCTTCAAGTTCACCGACCTACAAAAGGATTTCCATTTAAACATGATCGCCTTGGTCAACAACGGCCTGGAGCCACGCCTTCTTTCCGTAAAAGACATTTTGGAGGCCTATCTCGACTATCGCAAAATAGTTATCCGACGTCGGACCGAGTTCGATCTCCGAAAGGCGGAGGAGCGCGCCCATATACTGGAGGGCCTGGCCAGGGCGCTGGCCGCGATAGATAAGGTTATTGCAATCATCAAGAAATCCAAAAACAAAGAAGACGCGCACCGGAATCTGATTGCGCAGTTCAAACTAAGCGCCGCGCAGGCCACCGCGATTTTGGAGATGCGCCTACAGACCCTGGCGGCCCTGGAGCGCCAGAAGATAGAAGACGAACTTAAAGAGAAGCGGGAGCTGATAAAAGAGTTGCAATCTATTTTGAAAAGCCCCGCCCGGATGCTGGCTATCATCAAAAAAGAAGTTTCGGAGGTGGCCAAAACCTATGACAACGGCCGCCGCACCCAGGTGGTTCAAAACGGACTTACCGAAGTCAGGGATGAGGACCTGATTCCGCAAGAAGAGGCGATCATCACCTTCTCCTCCGGTGGATACATCAAGCGCCTGCCGCCGGACACCTTCAAGAGCCAAAAGCGGGGCGGCAAGGGACTCATCGGCTCGGAAGTGGGGGAGGAGGACTTTCTAATCCACTTCCTGTCCGCCGCTACCCACGACAATATTTTATTTTTTACCGATCGCGGCCGGGTGTTTCAAACTAAAGTTTACGAGATCCCGCCGGCCAGCCGCACCGCCAAGGGCAGAGCCATTCACAACTTTTTGGAGTTGCCCATCGGAGAAAACATCGGCGCGATTATCGCTTACCCCGACAACAAGAAGGGCCAAGCCGATTCCGCGCTGGTGATGGTAACCAAAGACGGCATCATCAAGAAAACCATACTGGAAGATTTCCGCAACATTCGGCGCACGGGCATTATCGCGATATCCCTGAAGAAAGGGGACCTCTTGAAGGGCGTAAAAATGTCGGACGGCAGAAGCCAGATAATTCTTACCACCGAGAAGGGACAATCCATCCGCTTTAAAGAATCCCAGGTGCGCAAAATGGGACGTTCCGCCGCGGGCATCCGCGCCATCCGTCTCAAAAAAGGCGACCAGGTAGCCAGCTTTGATTTGATTCTGGAAAGCGAAAAAGAGAAAAGCAAAGAAGGCAAGTTGCTGGTGGTCATGTCCAACGGCTTTGCCAAGCAGACCGCGCTCAAGGAATATAAAGTTCAGAACCGGGGCGGCTCCGGAATCCGCACTGCCAACATCACTCCCAAAACAGGCAACCTTATCGGCGCGCGCATCGTAACCGAAGAGACCGAAATTTTGGCCCTGTCCGCCAAGGGTCAGGTTATCCGCACCAAACTGGAAAGCGTTCGCACCACCGGCCGTTCCGCCCAAGGCGTACGCATAATGACCCTTCACTCCGCCGACCGTCTAGCGGGCCTAGTGGTAATCTAGGAGGTATATTATAGAGATAAGGATTCGAGTTTTACGCTTCACGTTTCATGCTGGCGTGTTAAAATATCTCCGTGCCCAATCTGTCTAAAAAGCAACTCATAATCCTGGGCGGCCTGGTATTTTTGGGTGCGGTATTAGCCGTATTAATGTTGGTGAATCTGCGCAGTAGAACTAACCCTCAGTTAGCCACGGTTAAGATCTGGGGACTAGAACCCAAGAGTGTTTTTGATAAAATTATCAATCCTTACCAACAAACTCATCCCAATGTAACCCTAGAATATAAAAGCGTAGACCCTAAATACTATGAAGAGAGAATCCTAAATGCGCTGGCGAGCGGAGAGGGGCCAGACATCTTTATGGTTAGTAATCGTAATTTCGAAAGTAGTTTGGACAAACTGATTCCTTGTGCTGATTCGATTCTTGTGGCGGACTCGGAAAGCGAGGTTTTTAATCTAGCCAGCCTAAGAAGCCATTTCCCCTCCGTGGTGGAACAGGATTTTGTAAAGGATGGGAAGATATATGCCCTGCCTCTTTACATTGACACCCTGGCCATGTTTTACAACCAGGATATATTTGATCGTGCCTCTATCGTGACTCCACCCCGCACCTGGGAGGACCTCAAGAAAGTAGTTCCGTATCTGCGTTCTTTAAATCAGAGCAACCAAATCGTTCAAGCCGCCGCCGCTATCGGCGGTTCCGACAAGTCCGTGACTTACCCCGCCAACCTGGTAGAACTACTTTTGATCCAAAACGCGGAAAGCAAATCCCAAGACAAAGACCTGGACGCCTTTAACTTCTATTTGCAATTTGGCAACTCCGGTAGCACCTATTACACTTGGAATGAATCCCTCGGCAAAGATTACGAAGCGTTTCTGGCCAATAAGGTAGCCATGGTTTTTGGCTACTATTCCGACAAAAAGGAACTTTTAAGGAGAAGCCCCTATCTAAACTTGCGCGTGGCTCAAATCCCCCAAGTTGATCAAACCACAAAAAGCATTGCTAACTACTGGGGGTTCGCCGTTTCCAAACAAAGCAAGGTTCCCGAGGAAGCATGGAGTTTCTTGGTTGAAGTTGCCACTTCCCCTCAATATGCCGGGGAATATATGGTGGCCTCAAACCTTCCTCCGGCCCTCAAGTCGTTAATCGAGTTCAATATCAACGACATTAATATGGGAATCTTTGCTCGCCAAGCATTAACGGCGCGGGCTTATCAGATATCCGATGGTGATGCGGCGGCGCGCTACCTGAACGTAGCTATAGAAAAAGTTTTATCCGGACAAACCAATTCAGCAGAAGCGTTCATGGAGGCAAAGTCGAAATTGGATTTAATCAGAACAAAATAAATGAATATTGGTAAAAAAATTTTTATAGGCCTGATGATTTTTCCCGCGTTCCTTTTGGCAGTCCCTGTCTACGCGGACACCCTCCCGGCCAATCCCTTGCCCGGTCAGCCCCAAACTACTGTAGATCAATCGGTCAGTTTTCCGTATTGGCCCACCGCCGCCAGACCACTCATTTCCTGTTCCGGGGACTACAGCGGCTACCAGAACGAGGGCACCATTCCCGCCAAGACCTGCACCAGTTTGTGCGACGTAATTCAGACCTTCCAGAGGATTTTGTATTTCGTGATGACTTTGGTTCTTTTTATCGGCGCGCCCCTAATGTTTGTGGTGGGCGGGGGAATGATATTTTTTGCAGGCGCCAGTCCCTCCCTGCTTGAAAGGGGTAAAAAAACCGTTTGGGCGGCAGTCATCGGAGTGGTCTTGGCGCTTAGCGCTTACGTGATAATCGGAACTCTCCTGTGGCTGGTGGGCAACGACCCCAGTAATCCCGCGCACGTCAGTTGGCCCAACATCTCCTGCGATCCCAATAAGATGCCCGGCGGCACACTGGTCCCTTGGAGTGGTAACGCGGTCTCGGGACCGAGCGGGGGAGGCAGTGGCACGTCCCAATAACGTCCGAGTTCTTGCGCGCATCAAAGCAAGATCAACCATGAAAAATCTGACTATCGCGGCGACCATAGTAACTACCCTATTGTTTTCGTTTGCGGCCCCGATTGTTTTTGCCCAAGGTCAACCCGTCACCCCCGCCGGCAGCGGCCCCCCCACCTCCACCTCAACTGTAGGGCTGGGGAATATGGTGGAGAATATCTTCAATCTGGCCCTACTGGTCTCGGGCATCCTGGCCTTTGGAGCAGTTATCTATGGGGCCTTTATGTATACCTTCAGCGCGGGCAATCCCAGTATGCAGAGTGATGCCCGAGACCAGATAACCCAGGCCTTCTTGGGC
>JAZDLT010000012.1:0-22073 GCA_043801735.1 Candidatus Liptonbacteria bacterium
ACACAGGACCAGTACCGGAGAAATTTCCTTTAATTTTTTCATATTATTACTCGCCAAACGGATTGATATAGACGCCCTTTATGGGATTGGTTTGATCCCCCATGGGATTCGTGTCCGGTATCTGCTCGCCCGGATTTTTAACTTCTTCCACTTGGGAATAAATCGATGCTCCCAGCGACTGCTCCTCCGGCGTGAGCGGTGAAGCCGCCGCACCTCCTTCCTGACCGGTGGCGGTCGCACCCGTCTCGGCCGGCGCTGGGTCGGACCTCATCCCGAACCACCACCAGAGGACGGCAGCCAGAACGATAACCACGACCACGCCCCAAATTATTTTTTTATTCATAGGCATATTATAGCATCAACCCCATAAAATTTTACAAGGGCAGAATTATCCATATTTTCTGCTATAATTTATTAGTTACAAAAGGTGTTGATTATTGAAATATGAACTGGCCCGGATTTAAACCTCTCGTCACTATTAAACAAATAACCTCTTACGGCCGGACTTTCGGGCCCGGCCTTATAACCGGCGCCTCCGACGATGACCCTTCCGGTATTCTGACCTACCTGCAAGCCGGAGTGGTGTTGGGTTTTAAATCCCTTTGGACCATGTTTCTTACCGTTCCCCTTATGTTCGGTATCCAAGAGATGTGCGGACGGATAGGATTCGTAACCCGCAAGGGGCTGGTCTCTCTCATAAAGTCCCATTATTCCCGCTCCACCCTCTATTTTCTGACCCTGATTTCCGTTTCGGTTATAGTGATCAATATCGGTGCGGACCTGCTGGCGGTCGGGACGGTTATGGAGAAACTGGTGGGCGGAAACAGAATGCTTTGGCTGCCGCTAGTGGCCGTTTTTATTTTGGCCGCGACTATTTTTCTTTCCTACCGCAGATTTGCCCGGATATTGAAGTGGCTTTCTCTTTCGTTGATTTTTTATGTTATTACCGCATTTTATATGCACTTGGATTGGAAGGGCGCCGTTTACGCCACTTTTTTGCCGGGCTGGGATTTTTCACCTTCATTTGTGATGCTGGTTGCCGCCATAATTGGAACCACCATCTCGCCCTATCTTTTTTTCTGGCAAGCCAACGAAGAGGCGGAAGAAAAAGGGTTGTCCGCCGCGCCCAATAAAGTTACCCGCCCCGAAATGGAAATTATCCGACGAGATACTTTTGGAGGTATGTTTTTTTCCAATCTGGCGGCTTGGTTCATCATCGCGGGAGCCAGCCAGCTTGCCAAGAGCCACGGCATCAGCAATATCGAGAACTTCGATCAAGCGGCGATGATTTTGGAGCCGGCGCTAGGCAGGTTTGCGTATTTTGTTTTCGCGCTCGGAATTATCGGTACCGGCCTTCTGGCGATACCAGTTCTGGCCGGCAGCGTGGGCTATGCCCTCGCGGAAATATTCGGCTGGCAGGAAGGAATTAATAAACAGTTCCACCACGCGCGCGGATTTTATCTTGCCATTGTGGCCGCGACCATCCTGGGCATACTTCTAACCTTCCGGCTGGATCCGGTTAAACTGCTTATCTATACGGCAGTGCTTTACGCTCTCATAACTCCGGTTCTGATATTTTTTATCATCAAGCTGGGTAATAACCGAGAGATCATGGGTAAATACAAGAATCCCGGGTGGTCGAATTTTCTGGGCTGGGCAACTCTATTTTTTACCGCCTTTGCGGCTGGCGCCTATCTTTGGGTTAAGATTTTTTAGGATTTGACCGCAAGGCAAGATTTGGCTATGTTGGGGAGTAATCGCAGACATCAAGCCAAGGTCAATCATTTTAAAATCAACAAGAATCATGAAAATAAACGTTTCTGCCAAGCCGCCGACCGGTTTCGTTGCGGTTGTATTCAAGGGAGGTAAGTCCAGCTACCGTCAAACTTCCCCGACGGGAGAGGAGTTGGTTATCGGCGTCGAGAATCCGAACGAGATAAACCGGCGCAAGTTCATTACCCTCTCCCGCCGGATAGCGCGCCTCGCGAAAGAACACCGGCTAAACAAGTTGGTGATTCGCATTGATTCCTTGCGTTTTCCCAAGTTGCGCCTAGACCCCAAGGAGCTGACCGAGACGCTGGTCCAAAATTTGGAACTGGCGGACTTCGAGTTTGTAAATTACAAAACCGCGCCGAAAGAGGGCTGGCCTTTTTTGGGAGAAGTCGCCTTGATTCATAAAAAACCCGCCGCTTTGCGCAAAGCGGCGGAGAGAGGTCAAATAATCGGTCGGGAAATAAATTTAGCGCGCACACTCTCTAACACGCCCGGAGACGACATGACTCCAGTTATACTTGCCGAAAAAGCAAAAGAAGCGGCTAAAGGTTTACCGATTAAGGTAACCGTATTGGATAAAAAAGAGATGGAGAGGGTTGGTTTGCGCGCGGTTCTCGCGGTGGGACGGGGAGCCACAGCGGAACCTAAATTTATAATTATGGAATACGCCGCGCGCAAGGAAAGCCCGATTGTGCTGGTGGGCAAGGGCATAACCTTCGATACTGGAGGAATAAATCTGAAACCGGGAGAGGGATTGAGGGAGATGCATCTGGATATGTCGGGTGGCGCTGCCGTTATTCATTCGCTTGCGCTTGCGGCTAAACTGAAGCTGAAAAGGCACCTGATTGGAATCATACCCGCCGCGGAAAACGCCATTTCCGGTTCCAGTCTTTTTCCCGGAGACATTATCCGCCCCTTAGCCGGACCAAGCATAGAGGTTAAAGACACGGATGCGGAAGGACGGTTGATTCTGGCGGACGGGCTTGCTTATGCGGCAAGATTCAAACCGCAGCTAGTGGTGGACGTGGCCACCCTTACCGGCGCCTCCGTTGTGGCTCTCGGCGAAAAAGCGTCCGCCATAATGACCCGACAGGAAAAACTAGAAAAGGACGTACGTCGCTGGGGCGAAGAGGGCGGGGACTATGTTTGGCCGTTGCCCTTGTGGGACGAATATCTGGATTACATCAAAAGCGATTTTGCGGATATCGCCAATGTGGGCAAAAAAGAAAAGTGCGGAGACGCCGTAAATGGGGGCATGTTCCTCTACCAGTACGCCAAGGACTACCCTTGGCTTCATATAGATATGGCCCCGACCATGTCTCCCTCGGATACGGACGAACTCGCTAAGGGAGCGACCGGCTCCCCTATCCGCTTGCTTCTGAAAATAATGGAAAAATATCACTAGTTTGACTAGTTGGCGTCTTCGCCGCTTGGCTCGTTAGCCGGGATCGGAAAGTGTTTTGTGTTTCAAGTTTCATGTTTTAAATTTCACGATTTTGGATTATAATATTCGGGCACAAAACAATAAATATGAAAAAAATCGTTGATCACCTAAAAAACAGGAAGGGACGGTACATTTTGCTTCTTATCGTAATTTTGGGCGCGGGCTGGCTCGCTTTCGGAAATAAAAAGGAGGCGGTCGTTTCCACGCTCAAGGTGGAACGCAAAACCATAACCCAGGAAGTTTCCGTGACCGGCAAGGTTACACCCAAACAAGATATCGATTTGGCCATTGAGCGCGGCGGCCGGATAAAAAGCGTTTACGTCAACGTTGGAGATAGGGTTAATTTGGGTCAAGCCCTGGTTATATTAGACACCTCCGAACTGCAGGCCCAACTGAACCAGGCTCAAGCTAGTATAGACACCCAAATCGCCAAACTCGACGAACTTAAAAGAGGTAGTAGGGCGGAAGACATTCAGACAAAGAGAACGGACCTGGCCAAGGCCCAGCAGGACCTTACCAACTACTACCGCGGCATCAGCGACGTAGTACACGACGCCTACATCAAGGCGGATGATGCCATACGCAAACAGATAGATACGCTCTTCGGCAACGACGACGACTCCAGCGTGACGCTCGCCTTCCAAACCGCCAAGTCCCAGTCCAAGACGGATGCGGAAAGTCAGCGGTATGCGGCGGGACTTTATTTGCGCAATTGGCTGGCGGAATTGAATGAGTTTGATAAATCCAGTACCGCCACGGAAAAAGACAAGTCCGCCCTAACCGCGGCCCAAAAACACCTGGAGGCGATACGCAGCGCGCTTACTAAGATTAGCGCGGCGGTATCGGATGCCTCGGGGGTTAGCGCTACCGCCATCACCGAGTACCGGACCAGCGTAAATACGGCCCGCACCAACGTCGGCACGGCTCTTTCCGCGGTAAACACCCGCATCGACACTATCGCTTCCCAGGAAATCGTAGTGACTCGCACCAACGATGAATTAAACAAGATGTTGTCCGGCAGCGACCCGGAGGAAATTCGGGCACAAGAAGCCCAGGTAGCCCAGGCCCGAGCAAACGCGGAACTCATTCAGGCCCAACTTGCCAAAACAACCCTACGCGCGCCCTTGGCGGGCATTATTACCAGACAGGACGCAAAAGAAGGAGCAATTGTTGCCATGAATGCCAATTTGGTTTCCATCATCGCGGGCAACTTGCTCATTGAGTCAAATATTCCGGAGGTTGATATTGCCAAAATCAAAATCGGAGACCCGGTGGCGATAACGCTTGACGCTTACGGTGAAGACGTTAAGTTCTCCGGCAAAGTTGCAAGTATAGATCCTTCCGAAACGATTATCGAGGGCGTAGCTACCTACAAAACCAAAATTTTCTTCGGCGAAAAATATGAAACGGCCAAGCCGGGTATGACTGCCAACCTGGATATCATGACTCAAAAAAAGGAAGGGGTGATTTCCATTCCGCAACGTTCGGTAAAAACCTCCAACGGAAAGAAAGTCGTGATGATCTACGTGCCGGACCAAGATAAAGGGGAGGAGCGTCAGGTTACGACCGGTCTGCGCGGATCGGATGGGAATGTGGAGATTACAAGCGGGCTTTCGGAGGGGGAAATAATTTTAAGCTCGCCGGAATAGGCGACGAAACATGAAGTTGATAGAAACCGTAGAATTACACAAGGCCTACACTTCCGAAGACGTAGAAACCTTGGCGTTGGACGATATTAGCCTCTCTATCAAGGAGGGTGAATTCGTGGCGATCATGGGTCCTTCCGGCTCGGGCAAATCCACCCTTTTGCACATCCTCGGGTTCTTGGATCGACCAACCAGCGGCAAATACTATTTCGACGGCAAAGAAGTTGATTCATATAACCAAGAGGAAATGGCGCACGTGCGCAACCGGGAGATGGGGTTTGTTTTTCAGTCCTTCAACTTACTTTCCCGCACCTCTGTCTTGGATAACGTGAAGCTGCCCCTGCTTTATTCCAGATTCCCAGAAAAAAGATGGAGCGAAATGGCTCTGCACGCAATCCAAGAGGTAGGACTGGAACATCGCCTGGGCCACGTCCCCTCCCAGCTTTCCGGCGGAGAAAAACAGCGTGCCGCCATAGCGCGGGCATTAGTCACTGAACCTAAGGTTATATTTGCGGACGAGCCAACCGGCAATCTGGACTCCAAGTCCGGACGAGCGGTTATGGAGGTTCTGCAGACGCTTAATATGGAACAGGGTCACACCATTATTCTTATCACCCACGAAACCTATACCGCCGAACACGCAGAAAGAATCGTTCATGTTCGCGATGGACGCATAGAGAGCGACGAGAAGGTCAAAAACAGGCACCTGGCCAAAGAGTCATTCCGGAAATAACATGCGCACCAAACACCTTCTCCGCACGGCCATTATCGGACTAAAAACCCACAAGTCCCGCTCGCTCTTGACCATTCTTGGAATCGTGATCGGCATAACCTCCATCATTATGGTTATGTCCTTGGGTAGGGGCGCCCAGAATTTGATCTTGAGCCAGATTCAGAGCGTTGGTTCGAAAATAATTGGCATATCGCCCGGCAGGCACCCCACCGGACTGACGGACTCTCTTTCTACCTTCACCGACTCCTTGAAAAAGAGGGATTTGGAGGCGCTACAGAATAAAGGCAACGTGCCTCATGCCGAAGAAATAATGCCGATAGTTTTCGGCAGCGAATCTGCAACTTACGGAAACGAGATATATGTTCCTACCATATTCGGCGGAACCGGAATGATGTTCCGCGTCTACAATACCTACCCCAATCAAGGACGCGTTTTTACCGAGGAGGATATTCAGGGTTATGGTGAGGTTGCGGTTATCGGTTCCGAGGTTAAAGAAAAATTATTTGGCGGCGACGATGCATTGGGCCAAAAAATAAAAATTAAAGGCAGGACCGTCAGGATAATCGGGGTGCTACCCAAAACCGGGCAGGTCTCTTTCCTCAATTTCGACAAGGTTATCTTCATGCCTTATACCACCGCCCAACAGTATATTTTCGGATTTAAACACTTCAATCGCATCGTGATAGAGGCGGACAGCGAGGCAAACGTGGAGTCCACCGTGAGCGACGCGGAGCGCACTTTGCGCAACAATCACAACATTACCGACCCGGAAAAAGACGATTTCTTCGTGGAAACCCAGGCAGACGCCATGGACATGGTGAGCACCATAACCAACGCCCTTACGGTTTTTCTGGCAGCCATTGCCGCAATTTCACTCGTGGTGGGTGGTATCGGAATTATGAACATCATGTTGGTTTCTGTCACCGAGCGCACCCACGAAATCGGGCTCAGAAAGGCCCTGGGGGCAACCAATAAGAATATTCTCAATCAATTTCTGTTGGAGGCCGTGATTCTGACCGGCGTTGGCGGAATAATAGGCATAGCTCTGGGCGGCGGACTGTCGTTTCTTATTTCTACCGTTCTGACTAAGTTTTACGGACTGAATTGGGACTTCTTCTTGCCATTATCCTCGGTGCTCCTGGGTATAGGCGTTTCTTCCTCCATCGGCCTAATCTTCGGCATCTATCCCGCCCGCCAAGCCGCGAAAAAAGATCCAATAGAAGCGTTAAGGTATGAGTAGAGCAAGCACTAACATAACTCCAACAGTGGCGGGCAAGCCCGCCAATTTACCCGCCTCCGGCGGGGCTACCAAGAAGGATCCGATAGAAGCGTTGCGTTACGAGTAGTTGCCCCCCGCTTCTTGTTGTTGGTTGTCAGTGGTTGGTTGTAAGTAAACTAGAGCTGTATCACGTCCCGCACCGTAACTGCCAACATTAAAAGGAGCAGGAGCGCTAGGCCTGCCGTATTTATGCCTATTTCGGTTTTACGTGAAACCGGGGATCCCTTTGCTTTTTCTATTAGGATCAACAAGAACCTGCCTCCGTCCAGAGCCGGAATGGGCAATACGTTTAATACCGCCAAATTGACGGAGATAAGAGCCAGAAGATGGACGAAGAAAATAACACTTACCCGCGCACTTTCTTGCGCCACGGAGAATATTCCTACCGGACCCATGATGCCCGCCGGCAACCTACCGTATTGCATCAGGTTGTTGAAAATCAATCCTAAGCCCTCGAAGGTTTGGGCAATGGATTCCCAGACCATAATTGCGCCATCCTTGAGAGCAACACCCAATGGACGCGGAGTAATTCCGGCCAAAATTATGCCGGTCGCGCCCTGGCCCGGACCGGGGTTGATTCTCGGCATCAGCTCAAAGGTCTTGGGTTCTCCTTCTCGCTCGATCTCTATTCTTACGACCCTGCCACCGTTTTCTTTGCCGAATTTTATAAATTCCGCGTCGGTTTTGAAGTTCAGTATCCGATCCTTGGGCAGAATGCCCGCTTGTGCCGCGGGGGAATCTTCCTGCACGCCCATTACTATCAAATTGTTTGAAGAACCGACCCAAAGCACCCCCGAGAAAAGCAGCCAGCCCAACAGGATATTTATGGCGATGCCGGCCAAAATAACTATGCTTCGGCGCCAAGGGGCCTGCACGAAAAACAGTTTTTTCCGCTCCGCGGGCGGGTAGGATTCGAGTGTTTCGGTGTCACCCAGCAACCTTTCGTTTTCTCCCGCGATTCGCACGAAGCCGCCCAAAGGCAAGAGATTCAAGCTGTAAATCGTTTCTTTGGTTTTCTTATACAGGATCCGCGGGGGAAAGCCGAAGCCAAACTCCTCCACCTTCATACCAAACGCCTTAGCGGCGAAAAAATGCCCTGCTTCGTGACCGAGGATCAAGAGGGCCAGGCCCAGAACCACTAGTATTCCGGTTAACATGGACTAGATTATACCGCAGAACCGCTTATTCGCTAAGTTCCGCTATTTTTGAATTTAAATATTCCTCAATCCTCTTATTGGCCGCATCCGTCACCTTCTGAATCTGTCCCCTTCCCTTGAAGGCCTGATCTTCCGTGATTTGCCCTACATCTTCTCCCGCTTTAATCTCTTTGTTTGCCTCGTCCCGTTCGCCGCGCACCGCAATGCGCGCATCTTCCGACATTCTTTTGGCTAATTTGGTCATCTCTGCCCGTCGTTCGTCGGTCAAGGGCGGCAAAGAAACGCGCACAATATTACCGTCGTTCGAAACCGAAAAGCCCGCCTTGGCGCCTTCGATGGCCTTTGCTACCGCGCCTACCGCACCTTTATCCCAAATACTTACCTCAATATCCCGGGGCGGACGGATGGAAAGGGATGCCAGTTGCTTAACCTGCATCATCTGCCCGTAATACTCAACCTTGATGTCTTCCAAAAGTCCCACCGAAGGACGATTACTGCGGACACCCTGCAATTCCGACTGCAAGAAGGTGGTTGTTTGACTTAATTTGTTTTCCAAATCCTTAATTATTTTTTCGGTCATGAAATTGTTTTACCCAACGCGATTAGTTGTATCTTGGGATTAAGATTAAAATAACTCGCTTGGCGGCGCAACCCCAAAAGTTGGTGCCAAAAACGCGGCTGCTCATATCCGGACTGGGCGGCATAAATGGCAAGTGCTTCCAAAAAATTATCCAACTGGAACTCCTCGCTTTCTAGTATTTCTTTTACCAAGGCCACGCGTGCCACGCCCTGGGCCTTGAGATACCTCCCCGCCTGACCGAGACGCAGATTCAACTTGCTGTTTTTGTCCATCAATTCTATGGCCAATCCCGGCAAACCGATTGATCCTGCCGCTAGCTTTACGGCGCTGGCCTCGGTTAAACCATGCTCCGCTTCCAACCATTTTTCTATCTTCTTGGCGGACACGGGTCCAAAATATACTTTAGGAAAACGGGACTGGAGGGTCGGCCGGATTTTTTCCGGATCGTCTATGATCAAAATAACCAATCCGGAAGGGGGCGGTTCTTCCGCGATTTTAAGAAGGGCGTTTTGGGCTTCATCTGTCAATAGATCCGCGTTATCAATAATCAAAGTGCGCCGGGCGCTGCGGTTGGGTTTTTGCCAAATAAATCTTTTTACCTCCCGCACCCGGTCTATACCAATGGAACCGGTTTCATCCGATCGTAAAAAAAGGGTGTCGCCAAGAGGAGCCCGTGACCCTCTTTCGAATATTTTGTTCTCCAGCTGGTTTGCCAGGGCGCAGGCAAAAGCAAACTTGCCGACTCGCGCCGGTCCATAAAAAATATATCCCTGTGCCAGCTCTCCTTCGCCCGCCAGTTTTCGGAATTCTTTTTGCAGCTCTTCGTGACCGATAATCATAAGCTTGGAATTATGAATTGAGAATTAGAATTTGAAAAGTTTTTTATCTGAATCCAATTCCAATTCCTAATTCCAATTCTCTTTAGTGCTAGCGCTTATTAAGGAGTGTCTGCTTGTACGTCTCCAGGTGATCCAGAATAAGGCCAGTACCTTTGGCGACGCAAAAGAGCGGGTCTTCCGCCACATAGGTCGCCACTCCCAAAAATCTTTCAAAAAATTCGGAGAGGTGGTGCAGTTGGGCACTGCCTCCGGAGAGAATGACTCCCTTGCTCATTATGTCCGCCACCAACTCCGGTAAAGTTTCATTAAACACGCCCTGAACGGCGGAGGCAATGTCCACAAGAAAGGGCTGAAGCGCTTCCGCGATCTCGTTGCTGTTCAAAGTTATATCCTTGGGCAAGCCGCTGGTTAAGCTGCGCCCGCGCAATTGGTATTCCATTTTTTCCTTAGTGGGCAAGGCGGAACCTATTTCTATTTTTACGGTCTCCGCGGTCTGTTCGCCGATAGCCAGAGAATACTTCTTTTTCACAAAATCCATAACGGCCTGGTCGAACTTATTGCCCGCCACCCGCAAACTTGCCCAGGAAACAATATTGCCAAGAGCTATTACCGCCACTTCGGATGTGCCCCCGCCCATATTGATAATCATGTGGCCGGAACGCGCATTAATCGGGATACCCGCGCCCAGCGCCGCCAGAACCGGTTCCCGCACGATAAAAACATTTTTGGCACCCGCCTCCAACCCGGCATTAATAACCGCCCGCCGTTCGGTTTGAGTGATGCCCGCCGGTACGGAAATGATCACATCCGGCTTAAAGATATTGCCACGCCCCACCGCCTTACGGATAAAATAAGTCAGAAGTGCCTTGGTAATGTAGTAGTCCGCGATAACCCCATCCTTAAGCGGTCGGTAGGCCACTATTTCTTCACCGGTCCGGCCAACCATTTCCTTGGCCTCCGAACCTACCGCCAGAACCGTGTTTTCCGGCTTGCGCAGCGCCACAATGGTGGGCTCATTGATAATGAACCCCCGCCCGGGCACAAAAACCACGGTGTTGGCCGTGCCCAAATCTATGCCTATTTTCCTTGTAAACATGATTGTTGAATCTATGAAATGGGATCCAGAACAGGGTCTATTCTACGCCGAAGGGCTCATTTTTTCAAATGAGCCCTTCGGAAAACAAATTTGATATTTGTTATTGCTTAACGTGCTTGTTCTCCACGAATCCGGTTATGGCCTGCATGATTTCAAGAGGCAAAGTAAACACTACCGTATTGGACTTGTCTGAAGAAATATCGTTTATGGAGTTTAGAGTGCGCAAATGAAGCGCTCCCTTGGACGCTCCCAATATTTCTGCCGCCCTGGCCAAGTTTTGGGCCGCTATCACTTCTCCTTCCGCATTAATAATAACCGCCCGCCGTTCGCGCTCGGCCTCCGCCTGTTTCGCAATTGTGCGCACCATATCCTCCGGCAGGTCTATGTCTTTCAGCTCTACCGTCACCACGTCCGCGCCCCAATCCTTGGTGGCCGCGTCCACAATCTGTTCAATCTTTTCGGAAATGCTTTGTCTTTCCGCCAAAAGCTCATCCAGGGTAACCGAACCGGAGATGTTGCGCATCGTGGTCTGTGCCAGCTGAACCACGGCATAGTCGATGCTTTGCACGTCAATAATGGCCTTGGCTGCGTCCGTAACTTTGTAATAAATAACCGCGTTGATCTTGGCGGAAACGTTGTCCTTGGTAATGGCGTCCTGGGCCGGCACGTCCACCGTCTTGAGACGCATATCCACCTTACGCATGGATTGGAATACCGGAATAACCAAGCGCCAGCCCGGTCCGACCGTACTGGTATATCTGCCCAGCGTGAACTTTACGCCCCTCTCCCATTGATTGACCTGACGGATACTTACCAAAAGCACAACCACCACAAATGCCGCGAATGTGTACATTTTTGTTTATTTATATGTTGCGACCAAGTTAATTATGCCTAAATAATAAATCTCCCGTCTTTTTATTTCAAACCCCTGTCCTAAACCCGAATCATTCCAAAAACTATTCTCAAATTCTTGAGAACATTGGAATAGATTATGAACCTAACTCCGACTTGTGTTGTCGGCTATAGGTTATAAGTTGTCAGCCTTCTCTGGTTAACGAGCCAAAGGGTCATCTTTTTAACGAGCTAGTTTACATCCCCTGCATGATTTCTATACGCGCGCCCAGTTTATTTAGACGATTGCATAAATCTTCGTAACCGCGGTTAATGGAATAAACATTGCGCAGGATAGAAGTTCCGCGGGCGGCAAGCATGCCGATCAGTATTATGACTGCGGGCCTGAGCGCTGGCGGGCAGACAATTTCCGCGCCGCGCAACTCGGTCGGACCATTCACATATACACGATGCGGGTCGGCGAGAATTACGTCCGCGCCCAACTTTGCCATCTCCATGTAATAGATCGCACGATTTTCGTAAGTCCAGTCGTGTATCAAGGTGGTGCCCTTGGCTTGGGTAGCTATCGGCACGAAAAACGGTAGGTTGTCTATGTTTATTCCCGGGAATGGTTGAGCGTGTATCTTTTCGTCCAATGCCTTGAGTTTGGAAGGCAAGGTTCTTATGTCCACCAGATTGGTGTAGCCATTGTAGGATTTATAGCGTTTCAAAATCTTATATTTAAAGCCCATCTTTTCCATCTTTAAAAGTTCAAGTTCCAAGAAATCTATCGGGCAACGCTCAATGGTGATGGACGACCCCGTGGTCGCCGCAAGCGACAAAAAAAGCATGGACTCGATCGGGTCTTCGCCGGGATAGAAAGTAACCGGCACGTCGATGTCCGACTTTCCGTAGATGCGCAAGGTGCTGGTGCCTATGCCCTCGACCTGCACGCCCAAAGCCTCCAGATAGTGGCACACGTCCTGACCCATATAGTTGGCAGAGGCGAATTTGATGGTAGTTACCCCATCGATGCGTGCCGCGGCCATAACGGCGTTTTCCGTTACAGTGTCTCCCGATTCATAAAGAACCACTTCCGATGCCTTCAGGTGTTTGGATCGCACGTGGTAGTAGCCGTGGGTGGCCTTTATTCTCACGCCCAGTTTTTCCAAAGCAAAAAGATGGGGGCGCACCGTTCGGCGACCAAGTTTGCATCCGCCGGGATAGGGCAGTTTGAACTCCGGGAAGAGGTGGATTAGGGAACCGAGAAGCAGAAGCGCGCTGCGGGTGCGGGTAGCGGACTCCGTGTTGAGCCCCGCCAGATTAAGCTTTTGAGGCGGAATTATTTCCAGATCGTTGTCCTCCAGCCATTTAACCGCCACACCGATACTTTCCAGGACCTCCACTAGACGATAAACCTCTTCTATGCGCGGCATACGTTTCAGGGTCGTCTTGTTCTTGTTTAAAAGCGAGGCCATCAAAAGGCCTACCGCGGAATTCTTGGAGGTGTTCGTGGTTATGGCGCCGGAAAGCTTATGCCCGCCCTCTATTCTGAAATTCACCGCCCCACTCGCCAGCTGAATAATCGGACGATTCAACGCGTGACTTAACTTTCCGAGCATCTCGGTCGAGAAGTTTTGTTCGCCCGCCTCCATGCGGGCAATGGCACTCTGACTGGTTTTAAGCTCTCTTGCTAGGTCCTCTTGGGTTAGCCCTAGGCGTTCCCGCAAGTCCATAATGAACTTGCCTATTTTTTCTTGTTCCTCCGCTCCCTTTGATCTCCTAGTCCCTTTGGTCATGGGTTATAAGTTGTCTATTGTTTGTCTGTATATTATATCACATATGATATAATACAAACAAGCCCCCTGTGGATATCTCCGCGCGCGTCTTCCCTCCTCGGACCCGAGAACAATGCTCCAATGTTCTTGAGAACATTGGAGCATTGCCCGGACACCCCAGGCGCCCCCATAATCAGCTTTTTTATTCTCTTATTCGCGTATTCGCGCGAATGAGAGAATGGTTAGTAATGTAAAATTCGCCCCCTTTTCTTGAGGATGGAATTCTTAGCCCAATATTAGCTGACCTATATTTCGGCCAGAAATTGGTCAACCAAACCCATCTTTAAATTATCTTTCCTTTGAGAAAATTCTTTAACTCCCCTATCTTCATCCGTTCTTGCTTGGCGCTGTTGCGCTCGCGCACGGTTACAGTGTCCTTTAAATCTTCCCCCTTCTCACCTAAGGTATCAAAATCGACCGTGATGCAATACGGCGTACCAATTTCGTCCTGGGCATAATATCTCTTACCTACATTACCCCTATCATCCCAAGCCACATTCATGTCTTTGCGTAGCAGGTCATATACTTCCCGCGCTTTTGCTACCAGCTGCGGCTTGTTGGCCAGAAGCGGGAACACGGCAGCTTTATAGGGGGCGAGTTTCGGATGCAGTTTTAAAACTATTCTGTCTCCGTCTTCTGTATATGCATCTAGTAGCAAGAACAAGAACGTCCTATCAACTCCTCCAGAGGTTTCAACTATATTGGGCGTAAATTTTTCTCCTGTGTCGGGATTCTTGTAACTTAAATCTTGACCGGAAAACTCAGAGTGCCTAGACAGATCCCAATCTCCCCGCCAGTGTATACCTTCCATTTCTTTGCCTACGGGCGAAGCGGCATACTCTATGTCAAACGCTTTTTTGGCATAGTGCGCCAACTTTTCATGCTTGTGAAATCCAAGATTTTCCGGCTTCGTAAAAATGTTCTTATACCACTTCATTCTCTCTTCTTTCCAATATTCAAACCATTTTTCCATTTCGTTCGGATGGCAGAACCATTGTAAGTCCCATTGCTCAAATTCACGCTGGCGGAAAATAAAATTACCCGGAGTAACTTCGTTACGAAAGGCCTTACCGATCTGACATATTCCAAATGGGATTTTCAGACGGGTGCTATCTAAAATATTCTTATAGTTAAGATATATTGTTTGACATGCCTCGCCCCTTAGATAAGTGTCTGTTTTTTCGCCTTCAATTACCCCTAAGTGAGTCTGCATTAGAATATTAAACTCCTTGGGCGCAGTGAGTTCACCACCGCAATCAGGGCACTTGTTACCCATAAGATCATCTGCTTTGAAGCGGTGGTGGCATTTTTTGCACTCCACTAAAGGGTCGGAGAAACTTTTGACATGACCGCTTGCCTCCCAAACCTTCGGATTGGTTATAATAGCGCCATCTATGCCCACGATATTTTCATGCTCTTTCGTCATCCAATCCCACCACAAACGTTTCAAGTTATTCTTCATCTCTACCCCCAAGGGTCCGAAATCGTAAAATCCTTGAAGCCCCCCATAAATTTCCGACCCGGGAAAGACGAACCCCCTTCTCTTGCAGAGACCTACAATCTTGTCCATTAGCTCTGCGTCTGTTCTCTTGTTGGTCATAATATTTCGCTGGTTGTTTGTTATTGGTGGTAAGTTGTACGTTAATTACGGCCTAACCCTTTTGTCCACGCCGAAACTCGTCTCATTCGGCAAGCCGGTATTTATATATTCGGCCGTACCCGAAACGTCCAGATTCGTAAACAGATCCTTACCGGTCATCTTACTCTCGCTCAACAAAACGGAATCCGACCCGATTTCGTTTACGGCAGGCGTGTTCTCGACTTGAAAAATTGCCTCTAGCTTACCGCCCACTATCCCCTGCCCGGCCGCGAGATTGCTTACTTCCCAATAAACCTCCCCTGTTTCAGTATTGAATTGCGGCTTGGGACTAATGGTGCTTTTAGTTGTGCCCGTGAAAAGCGTATTGGGCCGGAGGTTGGCGGAAATGCGTACGTTGCCCATGTCGGTCGTGTAATTCCTAAGTATCCAGTGAATGGTGTATTTGGTGGGCACTCCGGCGCGGGGTGGGTAGGGCCCGGAATTTACTATGCCAGAGGCGGCATCACGATAATACCCCTTCGCCTCAAAGTCCAAACGTCCCGCCACCCTGCTCTCCAGGCCGGTCATGGAGATTGTTTTACTGCCGACCGCCCCCGCCGGAATAGTTGGCGATTCCACCTGCGCATCCACCCGAACGGTATAGTCCTTATCCGAAAGGCGAGTTGGTACGATCTGTTTCTTAAGCGGTAAATCGAAGGATACGCTGCCGGTCGCGCCCGGCGAAAGAGACGCCAGGGAAAACGTTGTAGCCGGATTCCAGGTGATAGTATTGTTGAGCGAATCCAGAGAACCGTCCGTGCGCAAACCGGACATGTCTGCGGCCTCACCCACGATATTCGCTTGAACCGTCAGGTTTTTCAGAGTTGTATTGGAATCATTTCGAAAGTTCACCGCGTAACGCACAATTTCCCCGAAGTTTAAAACCGATTCGGAGGAGCCGTTAACTTGAATGCCCACGACCAGTGGCGAAGTTGCAATGCCTATTTTGGCGGTCTGCGCGCTAATAGTATAGGTCTGCC
Source organism: Candidatus Liptonbacteria bacterium (assembly GCA_043801735.1). Classification (GTDB taxonomy): domain Bacteria; phylum Patescibacteriota; class Minisyncoccia; order UBA6257; family 2-01-FULL-56-20; genus JAHFLL01. Next base: position 15,836 of record JAZDLT010000012.1, read on the forward strand.
CCTGATAGGAGGCGGTTATGGCGCCATTTAGGGAGTATTCCACCGCGTCTCGCCCCACCATATTGCCATTTATGGAAAGTTCCCCGCCCTGCCCCGCTCGCAGGGAACCCAGGTTCCAATAATTATTCCCCTGGGTCGGCTCCACGCTGCTTTCCTTATATTGAAAAACCGGCGGATAATCCAGTTTAAGTTGAACGTTTTCCAAATCCTGGCTGGTGTTATTCACATAATTTACTCCAATGTCAAAATTCTGACCGCTGAAAACTTTTTCGGGCAAGGCAAAGGAAACCGCGATAGAAGATTGCCCAATAGAAATGCTGGTTTCTTTTTTTGCTTCGAACTCCGCGGAAGGGTTGCTGGCCAAACCGTAGGTCAGACGGGCACTTATTCTTTTAACGGACTGGACTCCGTTTACTACTATCAGGTTGAAGGACTGCCTGTTTAAACTGCCCGGGCCGATATCCCCCACCATTTGTTCGGAGGTACGCTGGGAGATATCTTTGCCAACGAAAGATATGCCCTCTGGTAGGGTTAGAGATAATTTGGCACCTTGAATTACCTGCTCGTTGGGATTTGAAAAATGGACCGCCACCTCAAAAGGTTGCCCAACGGCTACCTCAAAAGGAGTTTCAAACTCCAAGGCAAGCACGGAAGGCTGGGGCGCAAACCAGATGAAATAGACCGCAATTCCAGTGCCAGAGAGAAGCGCTAGAACACCCAAGATTATCAGGATCTTAGCCATTTGATTCTTCGGATTATTGCATAAATATTAACTCATTCACGTCCAATTGAGAAGAACATTCTCCGCAGAAAAAGTCCTGTGTTTGTGGATGGAAAGAGGCCACCTCAAGATGGCCGCAGACACGACAGGCGGCATGATCCGGGTCCCAGCCCAGCAGTTTAAGGATGTTTCGCCAAGAAATTCCATCTTCAGCTGCTTCTTGCCAAAGTTTTATTTCCGGTTGGTTTTCTGCCAAAAGACCGCTTAACTGGCGCAGTTTTTCTACATCCATCCCCGCCTTGCCAGTTTTGAGAGCGTCCACTACCTGCACAAGCTTTCCCTTCTCTATCACTCTTACTCGAGCTATGTTGCCCGGCTGAAGGTGAGCGGCTAGTTTGGAGGTTATCTTCCGTAAACTTTGGGCACGTGCAGTTAATTTGCCGATTTTTTCCATGAACAAAACCACCCGCGCGTCCGACTTGCCGCGGGGCATTAGATCCAAAACAATTGCTCGTCCCAAATACTCGTGCATAAACCAATAAATAACTTATAACAAATAATTCATAATCGGATTAACCCGAAGAAACATACAAAATCGCGGAAAGGGCGGCTGGCAATTCTGTCGTGCCAGTCCTGCCGCTAAAATGCTTCTGGCCATGCTCTTCAATTATCATGCAATTCAGCTTGTCTCTGAACTCTTCTTTGTTGCTTAACGGCACATAAGGATCGTCGTCAGAAAATATCGCCACTCCTCTGGCCAAGCGACTTCTAACCTTTTCTAGATTAAGGGACGTATTTAGCCATTCCTGCGCTATATTTCTAACTTCCGACTCATCTTCCAAATTAGACAATTCTCTTAAGTATCCCGCCACAAAAACAGCTCCTCCTATTTTTATCCCGTCCGGTAAAGTTTCTAAATAGCGTACGATGGCCTGACATCCCATACTGTGGCCGACAAAATAAGTATTCTCGTCTACCTGGCCAACCGTAGATGCCAAAGCCAGTACCCAGTTTTTAATTCTGGGAGTGGCCGGGTCCGGCATTTGAGGAACAAATGCCTCAAATCCGACTTTTTCTAATTCTTGTTTCAACCACGGAAACCAACCTTCTTCCGGATAGCCGTCCCAGCCATGAATTATAAAAACACGTTTTATCATGGGCCTTGTGGGTCCTATTGTAGCACATTAATCGCACACTCCCCGTCCAATGTTCTAAACCCTGACCATTTTCTTATTCGCGCGAATAAGAAAATGGTTTGATTAACCCCAAACCCTATGTTCCATTGGCCAGTGGCTAATTTTTAATCCACCAGCCACTGCACCCGGCCGACAGTCCCGTCCGTGAGGCGCACCTTGATTCCACGAGGATGATTCGCGACCGAACTTAAAACATCTTTAACTATCCCCTGTCTATAGTTATTAGTTCCATAGTTGGCCTTTTCTATAATCCAAACCGCCACTCCGGGGTGGATTTCGCTTCTTTTGGGTGGTTTTGGATTATCCGGAGACATGACTGCGTAATTGAGGGGGGTTATTGCTTGTATTTCTTTATCTCCTTTTTGGCCGTCTTAATAAAATTTCCGAACCGCCTATCTTTCTCTCTTTTTTCCAGTTCGTTCATCTCGTAGTACTCGGCCTCTTTTTTGAGTTTGATATAGTTGGAATACTTGCCCTCGTTCAGCTCCCCGGATTTTAACGCCGACAAAACCCCGCACCCCGGCTCGCCCACATGGGCGCAATCCGCATATTTGCACTTGTGAGATAGGGCGGTTATGTCATCAAACAAGCTCTCTATTCCCTCGCCTGCGGCCGCGACCCCCACTTCGCGCATTCCCGGATTATCTATAACAATCCCTCCGGTTTCCAGAAAATACATCTCCCTGCTCGTGGTAGTGTGCTTCCCCCTGCCCGTACCGAGGCCTATATCTTCAGTCCTTATAATATCTTCCCCGAGTAATTTATTGATCAGGGAGGACTTTCCGACTCCGGACGAACCAAGGAAGCAATATGTCTTTCCGCCCACGATGTTCTTTTTCAACTCGTTTAATCCCTCATCGGTTTTGGCGCTGGAAACAAAAATGCCCGCGCCTTTAAATCTTTCTTTGAGTTGCACTAGCTTCGCGTTAAGCTCCGCTCGGGATATCAGGTCTGTCTTGTTTAGTATTATGGCCGGCCTTACTCCACCGTCATTGGCTATGGCAGAATATCTCTCCAATCGGTTCAAATTGTAGTCCCTCTCCACCGACTCAACCAAAAATGCAACATCTACATTGGCCGCTATAACCTGTATTTCGTTCCGATTGTTGTATTTTCTCTTGATTATGGTTTTCCTCGGCAGAACTCCTTGGATTACGGCTCTCTCCGAATCAAGCTCCCTAATCGCGACCCAGTCGCCCACGGCAGGATAGTCCTCCCGCGAGACAGCGTTAAACATCTGCTTGCCGGTTATTTTCGCTAAATACTCACCGTCCGCGTTCCTAACCTTGTATGCTTCTTTATGCTCAACCAATACGCGCGCGACGGAGAAATCGGCCCATCCCAATTTATCACGATTGGCTTCGAAAAATGCACTATATCCCAGATCCTCAATTTTCATTTTTGTGCGCGGGATGGGAGATGCTAGAACCTGTCTTGAGACGAAAGCAATATATCCTGCTCCCTCTTTTGTTTGCCCCGTCCCGTAAACCGCTGCATCGAGCGTAAGATCTCGTCCCAACTATTCTTTGTTCGGAACCAGCATTCCATATGCACCAAAATCCTTACCGCAATTATCGCAAAAAAAGGCGGGGCTATCATTCCTAATTATATCTCCCCCAACAGCATATCCTTCGTTTTTTAATTTCTGAACATCCTCCGCACTCTTTGGGTGGGTACCATAAATCCACTTCCTAACTTTTTCGCTTCCGCAAAGCTCACACTTTTGATGGTTCTGATTCGTAAACATTTATATTAGAGAGTATAAACGATTTATAATATTAAAACAAAATCGGACTCACGAGCTTGCATCGAAGCCGGGATACTGCGATGCGAGGGTGGGGGGTCGTGGACGTTGTCAGAGCCTGTTGGTAGGCAAAAACCAACGTGTTTGGAACGAGACGACTTTATGACCTAATTACTAGGGACATGCGCTAATTTCTAGAGAGGATAATTTTTCCTTGCCATAGTAATTTTCTTTAGTCCGTCTTCTTCCTTTTCTTCTTCTTTGGCTGGCGTCAATTCTCCTCCGCTAATAATAGGTTCAATGGGAGCTCTTTCTGTCCCCACTGTCCCTAGCGCCTCATCTCTGATCTCTTGCATACGTTTTTTCTTCTCCGCTATAGACATAATATCAGCGGGAGAATTTAGGGTACGATAGAAATCAGCCATCTTTTTGGCTTCTTCCGCATCGCTTCTCCTTTCCGCGCCGCCCTCTCTTAATCTACGTTCGAGGACATCCTCTACAGCAAGCCGACTTGTCTCCTCGGCAGGCCTCACCTCATCTTCCTGGCTAAGCTCTGCCCGATCGTTATTCATTGGTATCTCGCTTGATCTCATGACTATATTGTATGAAATATTTAGCGAAATAGAAAATATGCCAATAGTTACAGTGCAATAAGGAAGATGATAGTAGTCCAAACCCCCGACCAGAACCATTGAAATCTTAGTGCGCGGGATAGGACGCTTACCCCTACCCAACCGGTAGGCAGACGCCCGTAGTCTTGATGTCGCGCCCTTCCGTAGTTTTAGCGCATAAGGGAAGGAGGGATGTTCGAATGATTTTATCTACCCGCCTTGGAAACGAATCCCTGATAAGTTCTGATTAAGTTGGGACTTCTGGTCACGACCAAAATTACGTTTTCCGCCGGTTTATGCACTACTCCCCACCAATACTCTCCTGTTTCAACAGTAATCGATCTCTGGTTGTCAGCTCCGAACATCTTCTTGAGTTGAGCTTCACCGTTAAATGGAATTTCTCCGTAGTGGCCCCGTATCCAAATCGCTTCCTTGGAGCCCGGTCCCAGTTTGCCTAGGGTAGCTTCTTTCCTGGCGTCTAATCCCCCTGGCTCAACGTGCACCAATGCTTTTCCATTATTCTTCGGATTTGAAACTAAAAGACACACGCAATCAGAGAAGCCCTCGGATATCTGCACTGTATTTTCAAAAGTAACTAATCCTGCGCCTTTTTGTCCGACGTATTCAAATTTGCCTCGCTCGAGTCCCAACTCGGGGATATCTTCAATCCTACCCGGGTATTCTTTGTACTCGATGGTCTCAATGGGAGCATTCTCTGTTCCTCTTGATTCACCTTTTCCGGACTCAAACATTTTATTAGTGCACGGGGTGGGATGTCTTGTCTTGAACTTATCGAAGGGATGTTTGAACGGCTCTAAGCAAGGAATTTATCATCTCCCAGACTGGGCGCTCTAACAACCATTAACCGGGTATTCTCGGAAGCTTCGATATCCTCAACTGTGACATGGGGATATATAACATAAAATTGTCCTGAACTCACAGAGTATTTCTGGCCATTTATTTTTAAAGATACTGCTCCGGATAAAACTATATTAATTTCCACCGATTGCTTATGAAAATGTTTGTCCTCGGATTCTGGCTTTTTATTAGATATATCTTGCCAGGCAATCTCCACCAAGTTGGAGCGAAGTTTATCTTCCTCCATAAAATAGCCGAAAAACCAACCTTTGGCTTTTTCAAAATCTTTTACTTTCCCGACAAAGAATTGCCCCTTTTTATCCTCGAGCATGATTCAAGTATAACAGATTCGGTGCGCGGGACGGGATGGGACGTCTGCCCGCCCGCAGTTTTGGCACAGGGGGATGTTCGAGCTTTTCCGACTACTATAGACAATAACTATAATAAATCCAAGCGCGGGCGAACGCAAAATTCTAAGGCCGATAATCTTTATACTGCTCTAGCTCTGCCGCTTTTGGTTCTAGAATCTTATCCGCGCTCATGCGGGATATATTCAATGATTGCCACCGGGAGAAAAGAGGGGCGTCTTTCTGGGTCTGCCAATACAACTCTCGCGCAAAACCCTTTCTCAGATTTTCGTCCGAGATGCCTAATATTTTTACGGTCTCTGGTATGGCATCATCGGACAATCGGCTTAAGTAATAAATATCAAGATCGGCGGTTGTATTAAAGCGCTCGATGTTGCGCCGCGCGATAAATGCGTCCGGGTTGAGAATATTCATGGCGGCCAGAAAAATAAGAATGGAGATGAAGACCCTAAATACGAATAAATTTTCTCTTTTGTCTTTAAAAATCTTATAAAGCAGCAAGGCAAAGATGACGGCCAGAAAAACAATAAACGCATGACTATATAACCTAAGGGTCGTAAAGCCATAGGCCTCCTCGTAGAGCAGGAGCCGCTTAAAGGCAGACGCCATTATTAATACCACCTGAACTATAAGCGCCGTGCTTAATATTTTAAAAATCAAAGTGTGTTCCGTGTCTTTTTTGGCGGTATATTTTTCCGTAGTCAGAACCAGCAAGAAAGAAATGACCGCCACGGCAATTA
>JAZDLT010000044.1:0-6772 GCA_043801735.1 Candidatus Liptonbacteria bacterium
CGTTTGGTTGGTTCTAGAAAAGCGTCCTTAGCTCAGTGGTAGAGCGCTTCGTTCACATCGAAGAGGCCGTAGGTCCGATCCCTACAGGACGCACGTGCGTTTCTGGCTCGTTCCGCAATTAAGCCCACGGGATTTATGGTGCGAGGTTCGAGTCCGCGGCGGGCTGCCCCCAGGGCTTCCCGACGACTCCCAAGCCAATTCCCAGATTACTTGAATAAAATATCTCACATATGAGATAATATCAGCGATGTTACCAAAGAAAGTGGTTCTCTTGGGAGGAGGGGTTGGTTCTTCCACCTTCACCTCTGCCCTAAAGGACTTGCCCATACAACTTACCACTATAGTCAGCTCCTTTGATGATGGTGGCTCCACCGCCGCAATCCGTCGCGATTATGGCGGCTTTGCCCTGGGGGACTTTCGTCAGTGCGTGATGGCCAACCTGACTTTGCCCGAGGAATTATCGAATACCCTGAACTTTCGTTTCGGCCGGGGCAATCTTTACGGCATAAACGTTGGCAATATACTTCTGAAGGCCTTTCTGTCCCAGTTTAAAGATCAGCGCAAAGGAGTTTCCGTCTTGCATAAAAAATTGGGTATTAAACATCGGGTTTTGCCGATAAGTCATGGCTTTGCCAAATTACAAGCCGTTTTGTCTAATGGCAGAATATTAAGAGACCAAAGTGAAATCGCGACCTATCTTAACTTCCAAAAAGCGGGCATAGAGTCCATTTCCCTGAATCGCGAAGCGAAGATTAATCCGGATGCGAAGAAAGCTATTCTGGAGGCGGATTATTTAATTTTTGCGCCCGGGCACTTTTTTACCAGCGTCTTACCCCACATCTATGTGGCGGGTTTCAGGGATGCTTGGTTAAAGAGTGGGGCAGAAAAAATATGGTTTTTTAACCTATTGGCTCACCGCGGCCAAGACAGTTTCTATACCCTTAAGGATTATTTGATTTGGTTCGAAAATATTTTAGGCAAAAAGGTCTTTGACCGCGTGATTATCAACAAAAAAATAAGCAAAAATATTCTGAAGCTGGTGGAGGATAGGTTTGTGCCAACTCGGGTTTCCAAGTCGGATTTGAAATATCTCAAACAACGTAAAATTAAACCCGAGATCGCCGATGTTGTTTCGGTTGCGGTTCGCAGGCAGCAAGCGAACGATCTGGTTATGCGCGCCCCCCTCCGGCATGACGTGGAGAAAATAAAGAAATATGTCGAGCGACACGTGCTTCGCTAGACATTGTCTTGCCGCTCCCAATAATATATTCTAAACCGATATGCCCGAATACAGACAGGACCTGGTAAGCGGCGAGTGGGTGATTATGGCGCCGGAGCGCGCCAAGCGTCCGCACGAACTTTGGAAAAAAATTCCCAAGCGCCAAAAAACTCCCAAGTCGGAATGCCCCTTTGAGGATCTTAAAAAAACCGGGAATTGGCCCCCGATCCTGAGTTTGCCGCGAGGTAAGAAGTGGGAAATATTGGTCTTGCCAAATAAATACCCCGCGGTTCAGCACCTCAATATCTGCGCGGTAGATGCAAAAAGAGGCCCCTATTCGGTTAAGTCCGGGATTGGGGCGCACGACGTGGTCTTGCTTCGCGATCACAATAAGCCCCTGGCCGACCTAACCCTACGCCAAGCCACCAACGTTCTTTTGGCGATAAGAGACAGGTACCGCATGTTCGCGGGCGACCCGTGCTTGTCCTATGTAATAGGCATTCATAATTGGGGACCGACCGCCGGAGCGTCTCTCTATCACCCCCACTTACAAATACTTACTTTACTCATTATTCCGTATCTGGTGAAGCGCTCTTTACGCGGCTCACATGCTTATTTCAAAAAACACGGGCGATGCGCCCATTGCGACATAATGGCGCACGAAAAAAAGCACAAAGGCAGAATTGTAGCTGAAAACGCGGGCGCTATCGCAATCTGCCCCTTTGTTTCTTGGCGGGAGTACGAGGTGCGCATTTTTCCCAAGAAACACCAATCCAACTATGAAGATTCCGACGTGAATACGCTGAAATATGTGGCGGATATTTTACAGAAGACCCTGCGCATGATGCGTAAAAATCTGCACGACCCGGACCTAAATTTTTATTTACACGGCGCGCCGTTGAAGGAAAAAGAGAAACATTATCACTGGCACATCGAACTTGTGCCGAATGTCCCGCCCACCCCGGCCGGATTTGAACTGGGAACCGGCATAGAAATAACCACAACCGACCCGGATTTTGCGGCCGCTGTCCTGCGTGGCAGGAAAAAATAGATGAACTTCGTCCAAAGACAAATTTATAAATTAAAAAAACACCGCCCACTGGCAATAATATCCGGTCTGGGCGTGGTTTTTGCGGCGGTGGGATACGCCTGGTTTTTTGCGAAGCTTCGCGCATCCGGTTCCACCGTGGTAATGCACTTCAATAACGTTGAGGGCATAAATCAGTACGGGAGTTTTACGCAGTTGGCCTGGCTGGGGGGGTTCGGAATGGTTTTAACCTGCATCAACCTTGTTCTAACCATGGAAATTGCGGAGAGGGATATGATCCTGGGACGTCTGGCGGCCGGGATCAACATTTTCATCGGAGTATTGCTTTTTATAGCTTTTGCGGCTATAATAGGCGCCAATTAGAGCAACCACAAGCCGCCCGCCCGCCGGAGATTGGGCAGGTGCCGCGGGTAGGGGGCAAGTAACGTGAAATAGTGCCCCCAAAGTTTGCGATATCGATCGAAAATAAGCGTTATTCAAGAACACCAACAATGCCTAAATTTGCCGTTATAGAAACCGGGGGGAAACAATACAAGGTGTCTTCCGGAGACAAGTTGAAGGTGGAGAAGCTAGCCGGGGAAGCCGGCGCGTCCTTAATATTCGACAGAGTTCTATTGAAAGTAGATGGAGACAAGGTGGAGGTGGGCACACCATATGTGAAGGAAGCCGAAGTTCCCGCCATAGTCGTTCGTCAGATGCGCGACGAGAAGAAAATTATCTTTAAGTATCACTCCAAGACCCGCTATCGCCGCAAGAAGGGTCATCGCCAGGAACTGACCGAAGTCAAAATAGACGATTAAAACAAACCCCCGCAAGGGGATTTGTTTTTTGCGGGCGCGCTAGGTAAAGTATGCATATGTCACAGAAAATGAAGATAGCGGTGGTTTTCGGCGGACGCTCCGCGGAGCACGAGGTTTCGGTGCAATCCGCGCGCAATATCGTTCGTGCCTTGGATCCAGAAAAATACGAAGTTGTGCCGGTCGGAATTGTCAAAAGCGGGGAGTGGTATCTGGTTAAAAAGGAGAGTTTGCTCGCAGCAGATAAGCCCACCATATCCCTGGCGGACATAGAAAAAGAATCCAATCCTCTCTCTTTTGGGTTCGGAGAATCAAAAAATCTGCCGGACGTATTCCCGTGCGTGGATGTGGTCTTCGCGATTTTGCATGGTCCTTTCGGGGAGGATGGTACGGTGCAGGGCCTATTCAAGTTGGCGGACATTCCTTTCGTAGGTCCGGGTGTTCTCGGCTCGGCAGTGGGCATGGATAAGGATATAATGAAACGGCTCCTGCGGGACGCGGGCGTGCCTATAGGTAAATTTATAACTTTGTCTTCCGGCGGAAAAATTAACTATGCCGATGTGGTTTCGCGGATAGGTTCACCCTTCTTCCTGAAGCCGGCCAATATGGGTTCCTCGGTTGGGGTACATAAGGTCAAGAACGAATCCGAATACGAATCGTCACTCGAGGACGCATTCCAATATGACCGCAAGGTGGTTCTAGAGGAGTTTATTCCGGGACGGGAAATAGAATGTTCCGTGTTGGGCAATCAAAATCCAATCGCCTCCGTGCCGGGAGAAGTGATTGCAAGGCATGAGTTTTACTCTTACGAAGCCAAATATCTGGACGACAAGGGCGCGGACCTTAAGATTCCGGCCGAACTTTCGCCGGAAGTCGTAAAGAAAGTGCAAGACGTTGCCGTAAAAACGTTTCAAGTGCTCTGCTGCGAGGGTTTGGGTAGGGTGGACTGCTTCCTGAAGGACAATGGAGAAGTTCTGGTAAACGAGATAAACACCCTGCCTGGCTTCACCAACATCAGTATGTATCCCAAGCTCTGGAGGTCCTCTGGCATCTCTGACGGCGAACTTCTGGATCGCCTCATCCAGTTGGCCCGGGACAGATTCGCGGAGGAAAAGAAGCTGAAAATAACCTATCTATAAAACAGATTAGGCGTTAGCCGCCCAGGCCTCTACGCATCTCTCATTCCAACGTTCTCAAGAACGTGAGAACGTTCTTGCCGCGAGGGGACAGGGAGTGACACATATTCTTGCCGTCCGAATGTTTGTATACCAATCCGGCAGCACTCATGCGTCGAATATGTTCGGCGAGGGTTTTAAAATTAACTTTTAATCTCTTGGATATTTGAAGGAGCGACAGCCCCTCTTTCTGGGATATCAAATCCAGTATCTCGATACGCCTGTGATTCGAAACCCCCTTCATTATCCTTTCTTTTCTCCAATAATCTTTTTTATCCATAGTGTCTTTATTGTACCAAATTACGTTCTAACGTTCTTAAGAACGTTAGAACGTAATGGCGGCAAAATAATTTATTAGACAGCTTAAGTAAGAAAAAGGCCTAGACGTTGCTATCTTAGGTAAAAACGTAGGGCGTCGGGTGGGATCTGATCCATCTGGTCCGGACGCACATAATGTACTTTTTTTGCCTCTCGGTCTGCGGGCAGAAAAGTGTCGGTGATAAACATTGTGGTCTGGGTAGACATGGGGTAGCCCCGCACATCAACTCCGCCCGCTTCCACTATCACATACTTATCCCGGTCCTTGGGCGAATTGTTTATCTGATGGCCGATATCCAAGTAGTTAGCCGAAAACGCGCCTTGGGTGTTTTGATTGGGCCCCCAAAGCAGGAAGTAGGTCTGATACGCCTCCAGAAAGAGTAAAGCCAGGAAGATTGTGGCAAATCCACGCAGGGTTTTAGTCGGCACAAGTTCTTGCGCTTTGTCGTAGAGCCAAATTCCCGCTACGGCCGCCAGTATCATGGCGGGTGGTATAAGAAGCAGGGCGCGTAAAGCATGAGGCAGGCCTTCGTTGGATATTATGACCGGCAACATGGCCAGTCCGAACCACAGAAATATCAGCCAGAAAGAAGCCCGCGTTTTTCTGGCCGTTATTTCTCCGTCTTCGTTTGCCCCGGGTTCGCAGGAAGGAGAATATTTTTTGAGTATCGTGAGTATCCCCATTGTTATTCCCCCCAGAAACATAAGAGCGACCGGCCAGAATAGCTGCGCCCGCCCGGCGTAATTGTGGCGCCAGTTGTAGTCGCCGTTATAAAAGAACATCCAGAGCGTATCACCTATGTTTAAAGACAGATCCTTGAGCATTGAATCGGAACTGAAAACGGAAATCTGGGAAGTTCTGCCGAAAAAGTCGCCCGGATTTTGCAGGTAGTAAAGTCCGATGGGTAGTCCCGACAGGAATGCGCCCAGTAGAAATACCCCCAGAACCCTCCAGAAACCCTTATTTTTTCGGAAATAAATTATAGGTACGATAAGCAGGAGCGGGAGAACGCGATAGGCAATATAGGTATGGAAGCCAAGGCCAAAAATAATGCCCCCAAGTAGGGCCCGCCAGATTCCGCCATATCCGGCATCCGTTTTACGGATACCGAGCCATAGCAGATAAAACCCCCAGACCGCGAACATACAAGCAGAGATTGCCCGGAAGCCGATGCGGGAGAAGTTTATGTGCCAAAAACTGGTAGCCAAAAAAAATGCGGCCAATAAACCCACCTTGCGGGAAAAAAGCTCTTTGGCAAGAAAATATATTCCGGCAACCGTAAGTATCCCAACCAGGGCGCTAACCAACCTCAAAACCCATGGTTCGTTTACCCCAATTACCCGCAGAAATAATGCCTGAATGTTTATAAACAATCCCTCTCGGCCATTATTTTCCGGATAGTAAACCTTGTATTCCCCGGTTTTGATGGCTTCGAGCGCGTTATTGCCGTTCATGGCCTCGTCCGGATATAGTCCCGGCGGGAATTTGTTCAATTGGTAGGTCCGCAAGAAGGTTGCTATAATCAAAATAACAAGTAATCCCCAAAAGGCGTTGCGTTTTGTCATGCTTTAAATTATACAATAGTCCATGGGAGCCAGCTTGTAACCTACAACTTATAACCAATAACTAAATACTAAAATCATGCCAGATCAATTCGTTCCCGAAGTAAAACCCCAAATTCAAGAGCAGGATATTCATGGTGTAGCCGCAGAACTAAAGCGTCATCAAGAAAGTCCGGAGATGAGGGGTGTTTCCGGACCGGAGCTCGTAAGGCAATCTATACGATCCTATACGGGCGTTCAATCCGCCGCTCCCACCGCCCAGGCCCAGAGAACAGACGATTCGGTGTTGCCCAAATATGCCAAGGATGCCTCCTCCGAGACCAAGTTGGAGATAGAAACCCTTCTGGGCATGGCCTTTCGGGAGGGTATAGTTAAGGCCACCCAACAGGCCGTTAAATCCAATCCATATATACTAGATACATTCCATGATGCCCTGGCCGGCAATCTGTATGAGGAATTAAAGAAGAGGGGAATGGTGGGGTAGGTCGTGAAGGGTGAAACCTGAAACGTGAAGTATGGGATATGAACCAGGAAACGAGGAGCTACCAGAACTTTCCTCCGAAGGAGCCCTCCCGTCGGCGGGCAGGGATCCCTTCCTTGGATGATAAAAACCATGGATGGCCAAACTAAAATTTGCCAGAATTGTAAAAGT
>JAZDLT010000019.1:0-4522 GCA_043801735.1 Candidatus Liptonbacteria bacterium
ATTAAATCCTAATTCAAATTCTTTATTCTAATTCTGCCGCTAGGCAATTCTAGGAAATAGCGGCTGGCTGATTTGATGATTATCTTTTATTGCGTTGACAATACGAGCACTCGTTTCCGGCAAAAACGGTTCCAGGAGGTGGGCTATCATCCATAACTCACTAAGCAATACCAGAATATCCTTCTTGGCTGCCTCTGGATTAGTTTTTATAAGTTTAAATGGTTCCTTTTCCTGGATATACTGATCTGTTTTGCGCACTCGCCTCCAAATCAAGTCCGCTGCCTGCTGAATTTGAGCAGTTTCTAAGTATTCCGCATAGCCCTCTTCTTCCCAGTTGACGTTCCCGTTTACGGCCTCCCAGTCCAGCTTAATACGGTTGAAGCTGGCCATCTTCATTATACGACTAGCCAGATTGCCCAAACCGTTCGCTAAACCGGCATTATAGGCCTCCTCGAACCTCTCTTTGGTAAAATCGCCGTCATCAAAAGTCGGCATTTCCCGGGTCAGCCAGTAGCGCAAAGCGTCCGTGCCGTATTTCTCCACCAATTCGAACGGATCCACCACGTTGCCCCGACTCTTGGATATTTTCTCGCCTTCGCTGGTGACAAAACCGTGAATCAGAATCCGACGAGAAGTTGGGACCCCGGCCGAAAGAAGCATGGCCTGCCAGATGGCGGACTGTTGACGCAGATTGTCCTTGCCGGCAACTTGAACCGCTTCCGGATGATCTTTCGTGCCCCAGAAACTCTCGAAATATTTTTCGTCCTTGGGCCAGCGTATGGTAGAGATGTAATTTATCAGCGCATCGAACCAGACATACATCACGTGTGCGTCGTCTCCCGGCACGGGTATGCCCCAGGGCATTTTTTCTTTGAGGCGGGAAATGCTGAAATCCTGTAAGCCGGCGGACACGAAGTTTTTTATCTCGGTTAGGCGGTAGTCCGGTACCACAAAATCGGGATACTTGGCATAAAGTTCCAGTAAGGGCTTTTGGTACTTGGAAAACCGGAAGAAATAGTTTTCCTCCTCAATCTCCTCTAAATTCAGATTGGGATGGACCGGGCACCTGCCAGCCACAAGTTCGGATTCGGTTTTCTCCAGTTCACAGCCCACGCAGTACTTGATTTTATAAAACTTCTTGTATATATCCCCGGATTTTTCGCATCTTTGCCAAAAATCCTGCGCCGCCTCTAGGTGGTGCGGGTCGGTGGTGCGGATAAAATTGGTGTAACCAACATTGAGGGCTTTTTTAAGCCGTTCGAACTTGGCCGCGTTTTCGTCCGCATAGATCTGGGGTTCCTTGCCCTCCTCTAGCGCCTTACGGTAGATTTTAAGCCCATGCTCATCCGTACCGGTGTTAAAAACCACGTCCCTGCCCCGCAGGCGAGCATAGCGCGCCAAAACATCCGCCTGGACTATCTCCAAGGCAAAACCGATATGGGGCGCCGCATTCACATACGGTAAGGTAGTGGTGATATAAAACTTATTAGACATAAGACATGAAACATGAAACGCAAAGCATGAAACTTAGGCCCTGAAACATTGCTGGCCCTCCAGCAATAAAGGGACGTTTCATGTTTTACGCTCCATGTTCTGCGATTAGATTAGGGTTGTTTGGACCGGCCTACTACCCTTGCCGGACCAATTTTCGACCACCTCCTGCAATACTACCGCGGCGGGCACGGAAATCAATATACCCAACAATCCCCCCGTCTCGACGCCAACCAGCAACGCCATAATGACAATAACCGGGTGAAGGCCGACACTCCGCCCTATCAGGAGCGGCACCAAAAGATGGCTTTCTATTTGATGCAGAATAACGAAGGTGATAAGTGTGGCTAGGGCCAATCCGGGCGAGGTCGTAAGGGCGGAGATGGAAGCGGCGGAACCAGCCAGGATGGGACCGATAAACGGCACCAACTCAAAGACGGCCGCGACCAAACCCAAGAGTATTGCGTAATGCACCCCCAGGATAGAAAGAGCGATCATTACCAAAATGCCCATGCTCAAACTAAGAAGGATTTGGGAGCGAAACCAGTAACCGATACGCTTCCGGGAGTTCTCGTAAATATGCAAGATGCGTTCTTCGTAATTGGAAGGCACAACCGCGCGGATAAATCTTTCCACCCCATCCCGGCTTAAGCTTAAATAAAAAGAGCTTACGATAACCGAAACTGCCAAGGCCATACTGCCGAATATGCCGGCAATGGCTCCAAGGGGCGAGGCATCCCCCGAGAAGATCCGGGAAGAAAGCTGGTTGACCAGAATATTCATGGACTGACTGGTCTTGATATTCAGAAACCCGCCCCACCAGCTTCCCTTGGCGATTTTCCCAAAATTCAGAAGGGCGGTGTTAATATCCACTATCAGAAGCGGAATAACCGTGTAAACCAGGATTATTGCAATTAGGATGCTTGCCAAAAAAATCATTATGACTCCGAGTGTGCGCGGGATTCCCCTTCTCTCCAGAAAGTTCACCATAAACTCCAGCCCGGAGGAAATCACCAGAGCCAGAAAAAGACCCATTAGAATCTTCAGGGACAGATACATCAACAAGGCAAAGGCGGCGAAAAAGAGAATCCGCCACATACTTGCCCAACCTATTTCGTGTGAATATTTAACCATAAAACCCTTCTTCCCCTCATTATAAACCCAAACCCGCCCCGACCGAAAATGTCTTGCGCGGAAGCAACTTATCCCTCGCTGAAACGTTCCCCGAGGATATAGGTTACGCTACGTAAGTCCTCTGAGGATCTTACGGAAGGGAGCTTCCTTGCGGTGCGGACCGATGACTGCCAAATTCAATTTGTCTTTCCGGAAAAAGTCCCTGGCTACGGCCCGGATCTGTTCGGAGGTTACCTTCTTGATGTTTCTGGCCGTTTCCATGGGAGAAAGGGGCCTGCCGGTAATCGCTTCTTGACCGCCATAAAAACCCGCCAGATCGTCCGAGGTTTCCAAACCCAACATTAAGTTCCCCAGGAGGTGTCCCTTGGCCTTTTTGAGTTCCCCAAGAGAGACAAGTTCGTTCTTTATCCGGGCAAGCTCCTTTATAATCTCCCTGAGCACTGCTTCAATTTTACCTATCTCCACCCCAGATGAAATGGCAAAGTGGCCGTGGTCGGTTAAAAAATCCTCCTCGGCGCGCACGTAGTAGGCCGCGCCCATTTCTTCCCTGATTTTGGCGAAGAGGCGGGAGCTCATTCCGCCGCCCAATACTTCCGCCAGAACGCGCAGGGTGTGGCGGCGCCTGTCAAACACATCGCAGGTTGGAAAACCCAACACCAGGTGGCTCTGCTTGGACTCCTTAAAGCTTAACTGTAAGCGGCTGGTTTCTTGATTATGAATCGTTTTACGCTTGCGGACGGTCCGACCGGGGGCTAAGACGCCGAAGGTTTTGCCGATCTCTCGCTTGATTCTCGCGGGAGAGAATGCGCCGGCAATCGCCACCACCGTCTCCCCGGGCACGTAATGTCTCTTGCGGTATTCAAGGAAGTCCTCTCTTTTTAGGGAGCCCACCGCCTTTCTGGTTCCCGCCACATCCCAACCAGCGGGCTGGTCGCCGTACATCAGGCGACTGAAAAGGTCGTGCACCTTGCGCGCAGGCGTATCTTCATAAAGGTTAATTTCTTCGATAATCACGCCTTTTTCCTTCTCTATCTCGGCGCCGTCCAAAAGCGGGTTTAAATACATATCCGTCACCAGATCCAAGATACGGTTCAGGTTTCCCTTTTCGGATTTGGCGTAATACATAGTCAGTTCCCGACCGGTAAAAGCATTATATTCCGCGCCCATTGCCTCCAACTCCCGGGAGATATCCCCGGGCTTGGGCCGGCGCGCGGTACCTTTAAAAACCATGTGTTCTAGAAAATGGGATAAACCGTTTATTTCCCGGGTTTCGTACTCCGAGCCGGCCTTGACTATGACCAACACCGTGACCGCCAGATTCTGGGCTTGCGGCACCATTAACAGACGCAAGCCATTGGCATAAACATGCTTAATTAACCTCATGAGCCGGTAATAGCCGCGATGTCTTGTTCAAATCTTTGGGCACGACTGACCACGGCCTCACCATAGGTCCACAGGAACCTGCGGTAATTCCCTCCGGCATAGTATTTGGCCGCAGCTATACGCTCTTGCGAAAGAGTGCCTCCCGCCGCGCCGGCGTCTTTAAGATATAGTCCCGTCGCAATAAACGCATCCGTGTTGTTCCAGGGAGAAGCGGGTACGCGGCTAGTGATAGCTTCGATGCGGGATTTATAAAGAACCCAGGTAGGGGGAATAAATTGGGCCGGACCCATGGCGCCGCCATAAACACCGTCCGCATTGGGACAGGAGACCTTGACCGAATCGGGTGCCAGTTTAAGTTCTTTGAGTATGTCTAAAAATATGACCTGATTTTTGGGACTCATGGCGGTGGTGTAATCGCAGCGCCCTACATTTTTGCCTAAAGCGGATTCTCTGTCCAAAACCGCTAAGATCATGGCCGCCCGGACGCCGGTTGCTCCCTCTGCGGTCTTAGCCA
>JAZDLT010000025.1:0-2751 GCA_043801735.1 Candidatus Liptonbacteria bacterium
TTAACGAATCCCGGTCGGGTTTCAAATCATGAGGTATTATCATTTCGTCGCGATCGCGACGAAATGATAATACCTCATGATTTGAAACCCGACCGGGATTCGTTAATCGAATTCCTTTAGGGATAGCAATAAAGGAAACTTTGGCGCGGAGCAGATCTAGTACATTTGTGATTCCTAGGATTCCGTCTGGTGTTTCATGCTTCATGCTTCACGTTTTATATTTTTGCCGTGCGCCAAGAGGTGAAAAGGCGCGACAGCCATATTTTCAAAGGACATGCCATGTCCAAGAGGGAAGTATTCACTTCTCACTCTGACCCGCGCATTCTAGCACAAAACATCACTTTTGTCAAACAAAAAACCTGAAGCCCATTACCTTCCCGAACCTCATAAAACCTAGCAAAAATGACCCCCTCTTTCCCGTATTCCTTCCACGCTTATCGTTCTTCTTCGGGGCATATGCTCCTTACCCTATTCTCATCGCCCCCAAGACCTCTTTCCCGCAAGTTCTTTTCTCCATGCCACAATATAATACGATCGTGCCATGTTGTGGTATTGAGAGGGAATGACGCTCGCGCTTGGTCCGGGTGAATTCATCCCGGAAGAAAAAATTTTTCTCAGTTTGCTGCTTTTTGTCAATCGCTGTGGATATCTTCTCTTCCCTCCGTGTCGTTTAGCGGGTAGAATGCAATTAAGATTTAGTTGTGGGTCTTAAGGGTCTCTAGCAACTTTATCTCAATGAGCGATACTTCGACTCAAAGTTCGGGGCCTGTCAGGGGAACCCGATGGCGTTCGGTTTTGTTTTTCGTTTCCGGCATGCTTTTCGGTCTCGGAATCCTCTCCGGGATTTTTTATTTTTCCAGCTCTTCCTTCGCGCAGTCCCGAAGCGGTTTGCTCGCCCAAACGACGACCATATTCAAGGGTGCGTTGAGAGATATGCTGGGTGTCCGGACGGATAGTCCCGCCCTGGAAATAGATCTGAAGGACAGAACGGTGTTCCGCGGGGATAAAACCCCAAATTCAGCAGCAATCCAAAATAATTCTATCCAGAAATCCGGGGCTTCCAATAACGTTCCGTTAAAACAAATCTCCTCCGGAAACAACAACCCTGCCCCAAGGTTATCCGATAGCGTTGTTTCGGAAAAGAATTCCTTCACCGCGGAGGAGCGCTCGGAATCAGCGATATTAAACGGACAGATATCCGAAAGTATGTCTTCCGGGCCGACTACCGGTCTGACGGAAACTAAGCCCGGCACGGGAATACCGATTTGCGACTTTGGCGGAAGCGAATTGCCCAATCATCTGGTTCTTGTGAACGAAGTCGCCTGGATGGGACCCGCGATCAGCTCCAATGACGAATGGGTGGAGCTGCGCAACAATTCCGGCGAGTTTGTCGACTTGCATAATTGGCAACTGGTCAACGATACCGGTAAGCTGCGAATCGTTTTTTCCGGTTCGGACAAATTGCCCGCCGGCAGTCTCTATCTAATGGAAAGAGGAGACGATGACACCGTCCCGGATGTAGCAGCCAATAAAATTTATATGGGAGCCATATCCAACTCCGGAATCAAGTTAAGATTATTCGACTCCAGTTGTAGATTGGTGGACGAGGTTGACGCCTCTTTGGGTTGGTCGAAGTTGGGCGGAGACAACGTAACCAAGAACACTCTGGAAAGAAATGTGCGCGATTTTGATTGGCACACCAGTCCGATGGCGGGCGGTTCCCCGGGGAGGCGAAATGACGATCGAATTCCGCCAACCGGAGCCGCTCCCATAAATACCTCGGCCAGCTCCACCGCCGACTCTGGGACCGCCTCCCCCAGCTCCACACCCAGCGGTTCTCAAGATGTGGACAACACCCCCACGGCAAGTACTTCCACCAATCAACCCCAGCCCCAATTGGCGATATCGGAAATAATGGCCGGAAGCGATCTTGGTTCGGACGACGAATTTATAGAGTTGGCCAACCTCGGGATGGTCTCGGCCGACCTGACCGGCTGGAGCATAAAAAAGAAAACATCCAGCGGTTCGGAGTCCACCCTGGTTTCTGCCATACGTCTGGAAGGCAAATTTGTTTCATCTGGACGAAAGTTTTTGATCGTCAACGAGGGCGGATACAAGGGAAAGGTTGCTTCCGATGCGACCTGGGCTAAATCCAACACGCTTGCTTATACGAACAACGCCCTCGTGCTTTATGACCCAAATGGCAATAAAATAGATGAGGTTGCCTGGACCGAGATCCCCAAAAACCAAAGCTACGAAAAACAGGGCGGCTCGTTCGCAATTCAACCAATACCAAACCCGCAAAACTCGTCGCAATAAAAATAAATTATAGAAAATATGGACCCGCAAGCAGCCGGAAAAGATTATCGCAAAATGATGTTTGTATTTCTGGTGATGGTTCTTTTAGGAATCGGAGGCATATTCGCCTGGGAAATATACAAAGAATGGACCCTGCCCCAGCGGGCAGCGGAACTGCAGCGGGAGATAGATCAGATGAGAGAACAAGAACATCAGCGCCTAATGGCGGACACCTATGGCGGTAAAACCCCCCAGGAAACCTTGGGGATGTATATCGAAGCCGTAGAAAAAGGGGACTATGAACTAGCGAGTAAGTATTTTATTGAGGAGAAGCAAGCCGATGAATTAAGAAGTTTTAATGGGGCTACGGAAGAAAAATTGGCAAGATATATTGACCTACTAAAAAGCGCACATCAGGCAGAAGGGACATACAACCACAGAAATGACTATTTT
>JAZDLT010000030.1:0-2696 GCA_043801735.1 Candidatus Liptonbacteria bacterium
CGCTGATGGACGAAGAACTGAAGCCCCGTCTGCGCGCACTTGGCTATATGACTCGCGATTCCAGAATGGTGGAACGCAAGAAGTACGGTTTAAAGAAAGCAAGGAGAGCTCCCCAGTGGGCAAAACGTTAAAACTAAAAACCCCGCTTCTCGGCGGGGTTTTTTGTTTGTTTTACCCTTTGGGGCGCGGGTGGGGATTGGGGTGGGGCGGGAAATAAGCCCCTCCCCGGGGCGGAAACACTAAAACCGAGGGGTTTTAGGGAGCGAGCATTAAGCAAGCGACGCCTCAGTGGGCGAAAAGATAACTCGATATTTTTACCGGAACCGCGGCTCAGTTTCTCCTGCGAAAGCTGCCCGCTGCCTCTCGCTCAAACGCAAAACCAAGCCGTTTGAGCTCCGAGAGCTTCTGGGTAAAAATATTCTCATTCTCTAACTAGGTGAATAGGAAACCGCATGGTTTAACCTACAACCGACCACCCGCAACTAACAATCCATCCGAGCTCATGCCCGTTGTTGGTGGTTAGTTGTAAGTTGTTAGTTGCGGGTCGTGAGTAAGCTACTCTCCGCTCAAGTCCATGCGGTATACCTTGCCGTCGCGCAAATAATACAGGAAGCCTGTTTCGGATTGAAAGATGGACGCGTCCGTGTCCACTAGTGTTTCCAGTCCCTGGAGCGCCTTATCTTCCAGGTCCAGAAGTACGGTTCGGCCCGGATAGGCGAATATCAAATGCCAGTCGTCCGCATGCCACCAGGCCTCCTTGATTTTGGCGGAATCCGGAATATTGAAGCGCCAGTACTCGTCCTCTTCGCGGAAGGTGAATATCTCTAGTGACTTGTTTTCGAAAATCGCGACCCGCGACCCGTCCGCCGAGAAGCGGAAAAATTTGCCGTCACTTGCGATACGGGTCGGGAAGTCGTCTCCGGCGGAATAAACATAGAATTCTCCGCCTTCATCCAGAATGCCCAATCTCTCGTCCGGACTCCAGGCCATCTGACTGATCCGTCCGGCAAATTCGGCTATTTCCAGAGGGTCTTTTTGGGCTATCTTGTCGTATAGAAATATCCGGGAAAGATCTTCTTTGGCGTCGAAAACATACCAGGCCAGCCAGGAGCGCGAGGATATAATGTTCTCCGGTATGCCGCTCTTGCCGAACGTGAAGATTGTTTGCGCCATGCGCGTCGGCACCTCCAACGTAGCCACCCCATCCGCGGTTCGGATGATAACTTGTCCGCTCTCGCGGTCTAAAGAAGCGCTTTTTGGTTTGGCGAATCCGGTTCTCGCAAAAACCGGAGCCATAGCCGTGCCGGTCGCTGTCTTGGCATCGAACCAGTAGTAGTCCATATCGTCCTTGCTGAAAATAATCCGTCCGTCGCGGCTCGTCCCTATTATTTTTTCTCCGGGCAAAGTGGAGCTGGCAAGCACTAGGCCTTTTTCGGCGTCTAAAACCGCCAGCTTCTCGCCAACCGGCCAGAATTCTTCCGCCCCGCCGGGATAGGCCTCCGGAATTATTTCCGGTATAAGGAGTGCGCGTTTGATTTCGGTTACCAAAGATGGCGCGACCGTTATGTCTCTTTGCCAGGCGCGGTAAAGCGGGGCGACCAGGGTCAAGCGATAGGACTGCGGAAACAAACCGCTTACAAAAGTTCCATCACTGAAAAGTCCGGACTTGTTTTTTATTTCTTTCCCGTTCAATCTAATGGTCGTGTCCGGAGGATAGCTGCGCACATAAAGACCGCCCACGGTGGTGAGAGACATGTTTTCCCGGTCCAGACGGTAGCCCATAGCATAGAGCGTGGCGGCCGCGCCCAGAAGTAGGAAGGCCAGAAAAAGCAGATAAAACAAGGCCCGGCGGAAGATCGGTGACATATTTGACGAGTTCCATAATATGCTATACTAAATACGGTTCCGCCACAATTTCCAGATCAAATAATATTTTTAAGGGAGAGTTACTATTGTCCCTGCCTGCGGGCTACGGGACTGCGCTCACCCACTTGGCTTTTGGCTGAGGAAATATTGGTGGAACCCCCAAAGACCGTTTTCGCAAGAAGGCGGTTTTTGTTTCTCTTCTAAATTTTTCTTTTAAATTGCACATCCGATTTTTTATATACACACCTTATGCGCATGCATGCGTTCAATAGTTATCCTTTCACTCAACATACCAACATTCTTGAGAATGTTGGTATGTTGAGTTATGATGGGGGTATGAAACAAGATAATAATCGCTCGAGTCAGCCAAAAAGCGCGCAGCAGATGGAGCGGCACATAAAAGGCATAGCCAACCACTGGCGCATCGAAATAATTTTTATGATTGCGGAACATGGCGGTATAACCGTAGAAGGCATAGCCAAGGCACTCAATTCCAACCTTAAAACCATCGCGGAACACACTCGCCGCTTGGCGCAAGCCGGGCTGGTAAACAAAAAATATCGGGGCCGCATGGTGGAACACAATCTTTCTCCTTACGGCAAAACGTTCGTATTATTTCTGAAAGCATTTCGGAATTCTTCTCACGAAAAATAAGCAGTATTCAATTAGAAACATTTAAGCATTTACTTAACATACCAACATTCTCAAGAATGTTGGTATGTTCCTGCGAGAAAGGTGGGGAGTAGGGGGCGGGGGAGTCCGGGCGGGCGTGAGCGGGTGTGGTATAATTTGACGCGGAATGAGTAAGAATACGGAGCCGCCGGGCGGAA
>JAZDLT010000031.1:0-2467 GCA_043801735.1 Candidatus Liptonbacteria bacterium
CTTAAAGAAATTTTTACCTATTGTCCAATACCCGAGAGCTCAACATTGGCAAGACATGACTAATTGTGCCATCGTAGAGCAGATTATCTGCATGCGTTCTAAATTTTATATTTCTTCCCCCCACAGATTCACTTATTGTTCTTCGTTCTCCCGGAGAATTATTGAAGAACGAATGCTTAATGGTATGGGTACTCAGATCTCCTATCTGAAAAAATTACAGGCCAGAAAAAAATTCACCGAAGTCTTCAAAGACAACTTCAGGCAGATAAAACGGAAACTGGGCGCTCTGCTTGGTTAAGCCAAATCCGATAAAGGTTATTCACCCTCCGTCTAAGGCGGAGGGTCGGAATAAATAAAGCCGACTCAGCGAGTAGTCAACCGAGGTTTTTCAATTACAAAATCTCCAAGAAATAGAACGTCTATTCCGCTGTCAAAGAAACAACGAATCGCTTCGCGAGGCGAGCAAATAATCGGCTCCCCCCTGACATTAAAAGATGTGTTCAAGACTACCGGCGTACCCGTTAATTTCCCGAACTCGGAAATAAGCTCCCAATATTTTGGATTATCGGATTTCGTAACTGTCTGGGGACGCAAGGTCCCATCAACATGGACGACAGCCGGAATCTCGTCTTTTCTTGAAGCCGGGCAATCGAAAGACGTTATCATAAAACGCTCCGACCGAGGCTTAACCAGATACTTACCTTTTGCTTCGTCAATAAGCGATGGACAAAAAGGCCTGAAGGCTTCGCGGAACTTAACTCTGGCATTGATTATGTTTTTATTGCGGGCGTCTTTCGGACTCATTAGAATTGACCGGTTGCCCAAAGCCCGCGGCCCCGATTCCATCCGGCCTTGAAACCAACCGACGATTTGACCGGCGACCAAAAATTTCGCGGCCTCGGCCGGCGCGTTATCGGAACGGCGGTAATTCAGGCCGCGCAATTTCAATATCTTTTCAATTTCCCCAGCGCCATACTCGGGCCCCCAATAAAGATGATCGTGAACTTTTTCGGCGAGCGTGCCGTTTCGATGGGCGGCGTACAGGGCCGCGCCGAGGGCCAGTCCCGCGTCGCCTGGGTTGGGATATGGATGGAAAGTTTCTACTTCGCCGGACATCCAAATTCTCTGGTTAAGTTTTACATTTAGAAAAACGCCGCCGGAAGTGGCCAGAACTTTCGTGTTTTGCTTTTTCAACCACGGCAGGACGAAAGCCATCATCTGCTCCTCAAGCACCCGCTGGGCCTCGGCCGCGATATTTTCCCTACCGTATTTCTTGACCAAGCCGGCAATCTTTAGGGCGTCGTCCGAATGCCATTGAATCGCTCCCAGCTGGCGATAAACGGAAAACGGCGGGAAGGTATAAGGTTCAACAAGCAAACCGTCGCTGAACTTGGGGTAAAACCTGTCGAGCTGGCCGCGACATTTTTCATAATCGCCGTAGGGTGCCAAACCCATCGTCTTTCCTTCACCGTCGCCGTGCCACCAGCCCAGAGCTTCGGTCACATTGCTGTAAAACCAACCTATTGAACTATCATAGCCATATTTGACCAAAGGCTCAATCCCGCCGTTTTCCCCGAGCCAGATACAAGACGAATAATAGCCGCCAGCTCCGTCAGCCGTGGCAATAACCATTTTCCGTTTGTCATTAGAAGTGTAATAAGCGCTAGCCGCGTGAGCCAAATGATGGTCAACAAACGTGATTTTCGGCAACTTGCCTAAAAAAAACTGACGCAGATAAAGTGGTGTTACAATCGAATCGGGACGTGTTTTGGGACGATTTCGACCGGCAAGAAGACGATAAAAGGAGCGCTTAAGACGCTGTAAGGTTCTGAGCACTCTCCGCTCATCCCGCGGCAAAGCAGGTCTTTGACCAAAAACCCTGGCAATTGGCTCACCGCCATCTAGTGTCGAAACGGCAATTTCGTCAACTTCCGAAACGGAAACTCCGGCCGTTTGAAGACAATAACCAATGGCAGAAACCGGGTCATCACCAGAGTGCTTGGAACGATTAAAACGCTCTTCGGAAACATCCGCCATAATTTGACCGTCAACAACAATAGCCGCGCCGGCGTCATGATCAAAATGAATACCCAAGACCACATACTTTCGTTTTGTATCCATATTATTTAACAATAACACGCAGAGACGGTCGGTAAAATGTTTCCGCGCGATTATTTTCGTGGTATTGTAAAGAACCTCACCCCTAGGGGCGAATCAGGGACTTTCTGTAAAAGTTAATCGCTAAAATATCGGCCATGATCGTCGTTAAGTTACAGGGAGGCTTAGGCAATCAAATGTTCCAATACGCTCTTGGGCGGGCGGTTTCAAATCGTCTCGGCACGGAACTTGTGTTGGAAACATCCTACTACGACGAGAGCCCCAACAGGCAATTTGAGCTGGACAAATTCAATATTAAAGCCGCCGTCAAAAAAACCTCGCTGACCGGAAAAATCTTCGGCAGATTGGG
>JAZDLT010000039.1:0-4668 GCA_043801735.1 Candidatus Liptonbacteria bacterium
AGCTAAAGTGGCAATGAGCTTTTTTTGACTTTCTGAAGTGCTTCCGCCGAGTTTCTGAGGAATACCAAGGGGTGCTTCTATTCTATTACGCTCTCCGATATCAACGGTCTCTTTAAGTATCCGTCCATCGGACAGTTCCGCAACCAGTTCATAACTACCCTGTTTTTTATTTAAATCTATCCCAACCAAAGCAGTGGGCTTGCCTTGATACGCAAATATGCCACTTGCCACCCCATCAAATTTTATACTTTTTACGGATGCAATATCCACGATGCCGTCTATCTGCACTAGAAGTGGTTCGCCTTGGATGATTTGCGCCGGAGAGAACGACAAAGATGCTGTTCGCGCAAATGCAAAAGGTGCGACGAGAAACGGGGCAGAAACAATCAATACCTCAAAACCTATCACGATGCGAAAGCAAAAATGTCTCACTGAAAGAGTATACCCTTTTCCGCAAACTCGTGCTGGCCGTCTTAGACGATTTTCGAACTAATTTAACGCATTTATTAGGGCCTCAATTGTCTTCTTGTCAGACTCAACCTTCCCCCAATTTATGTCAGTGGAGGTATTTTGGTTGAATTGGACTCCATTTTCTGACAGCCAATAGATATGATTCAATACTGCATAGATAGTGACCGTTCTTCTCTCGGTATCATTAAGCCGCAACTCGTCTTGGACGGCAGATGTGTATGTATCTCCGTAATGCGTACCAAACCAACTTGCCTTTATTCTTCCAACCGCCTCTAGGGGGTCGCCATAGGCAACTCCGTCCAAGTCAACCAGGCCAGAAAATTTGCCATCATGAACCATCACGTTTTTAGTGCAAATATCGTCAAAATAGCAGATTGATTTAACCGCGGAGAAATACTCCCGATTTCCATCTATTAATTTTTCGAACGATTCGATTAATCGCTCGCCAACAACTCCGGTTTTAGAGTTTCTCTCCTTTATCTCCTTAAGCATGTTTTCTAGAGATTCAATCCAAGACGAGGAGGTCTTATTCTTATCCGGAGAATACCAGCCAAACCTTCCATTAGTAGGAAGTTTTTCTAGTTTGCGGAAAATCTTTGCAATCTCTGTCGCAATATCTTTCAACTCCCGGTCTGTTAGGTCCTGTATCACCTCTCCTATATCTCTCCCGTCAATTTTGGTCAAAACCTGATACACAAAAGGAACGCTCTTCTTGGAATAGTCGGAGGCGATTATGTCCGGTACCTGTATGCCCAGAGATTTAAAAAGTGGGATAAATTTTTCGGAAGCTTTCATCTCCTGCCCGTCCAAGTGAAGCCTTATTATCACCGATCTATTAGGAAGAGAAACTGAATAAACCTCATTACACAGGCCGGTTGTCATCCGCTTAATATCTATCGCAGATTGATTGAACTCCTTCTTTAATATCTGATCAATAACACCTTTATGATCTAATTCCATAGGACAATAGTACAACAAAAATATGGATCTCCAAATGTACGGCCTGAGACTTTAATTAGCTGCCGGACCTGGATTCCCTCCTACGCCAATGCTACGGACGGGCAGGCGAACCAAGCCGTTCGAGGTCCTGAGGAGTTCTCATGCCCGAAGGGATAACATGCCTCCAGGCCTGCCTGCCGGCGGGCAGGGGCATGTGTCCTATTTACCCCGCCGAGCGGGGCCATTAATTGATTTGCGGGCAAAGCTGCCGGACCTGGATTCGAACCAAGATACCATGCTCCAGAGGCATGTGTCCTACCATTAGACGATCCGGCAGCTTTGCCAACAGTTAAATTTTATTGTCCCTGTGATTACCTCGCCGGCCGGGGACGATCCCCTAGGTGGGCAAGCGGCAATTTGCGCAATTATCTTAACTGATTTCAGTATAAATTCAACTGTCTCTTGTTTTCCATCTCGTCCATCCTCCCAATTAAACCCCTCTCAATCACATAATTCATGTCATTGAACAATTCTATGGAATTGTCCTATAATATACGCACCGCAACAAACAAGGTCGGAGCAAAAAAATAATCAAACTAAAACAAAAAATAATAATGAAAAGATGGACTGTCGTTTTTAGGGCCCTAGCCAACATCAACCGACTGAAGATAATAAAAATGCTTGCGGGAGGGGAAAACATCAGCGTGGGCGACATTTCAGAAAAACTGGAGATATCTTTCAGGGCGACCTCCAATCACCTGGCTATGTTAAAAAATTTAGACGTATTGGAGGCGCGGGGCGCAACCGGTCACGTATTCTACACTCTCAACTCCCAAATGCCCAAGGATTTTAAAAGTATTTTGAATCACCTTCTCGGCACTTAAAAACATTCAGTGTCCCCCATTGAACAATTCTATAGAATTGTTCAATGGAATCATTTGGGTGTCTGTGTGGGACCAACCTTTAACTTTTGCGGGCTATTATTATAAAACACGGCAGAATATTACGTGGTTCGAATAATATGGAGACCGCTCCAAAATGCTTTTTTATGGTTTTGAGCGTTAGGAGGGAATACTGATGGAACACTATCAGGCGTCCGCCCGGTTTGAGGAATTCTTTCGCGTCCGAGATTATTTTTTCCCGTTCGGGCGGCGACAAAAAAGAAAACGGGATGCTGGAGATAATCAGATCCGCTCTGGGCAGATTCGCGAGCATCGAGTCGGCCTCGGTCGCCGTGCCATGAATTACCTCTAAGCGCGGGTCCTGCATATCCCCCATTATTCCGGCAAATTCCTTATTGCTTTCTATCGCAACCAGTTTTCCTTGAGGGGAAAGCTTGGACAGAAGCGCCTTGGTCATGATGCCCTCCCCGGGGCCGTATTCCACAATCAGGTCTAGCGGGCCGTCTATACATTTCAGAACTCGCCCGATTACATATCTGGAACTCTTCGCGATAGCTCCGACCCTATAATCAACAAGTGCTGTTTTTAAAAAATCCAATTTGAGCATAATCAAGCTTATCCCAGAAAACCGCCCTCCGCCCAATTATACCAACAAAAGACAACTTACCCGCTATCCCCCACCATTTCTCCGTCCTTTAGGGAAATTATCCTGTTGGCTTTGTGGGCATAAAGGAGTGGACTGCTTCTGCCGCCTCCCGCGCACTTTTCGCGCCCATCAATCTAATCCGCAGTTTTTTTGCGCCTCTAAAGCCGCTAATGTATGCCTTAAAGTGATGCTTCATCACGTCGAACGGTTTTATGCCCCGGAATATTTTTTCGTAAAGGCGGGCGTGCTCCAAAAGGACTTTAAGTTTTTCCGCCCGAGGGGGCGGTTTCTTGCGGGTCCCGAATAGCCAGGGATTCCCAAAAACTCCTCGCCCAATCATCACGCCATCCAAACCATACTTCTCCGCCTTTGCCCGAGCGTCTTTCAAATCCGTCACGTCTCCATTACCAATAATGAAAGTTCTCCGTTTACCCTTGGCATATTTCCTAGAGAGCTCCATGGCTAAATGCGCCAACTCCCAATGCGCAGGCGCGACAGACATTTCCTTGCGGGTGCGGAAGTGAATCGTGATTGCCGCCGGGCGCGTCCTTAATATTTCCGACAACCACCCCCTTAGGATGTTTTTACCGTCCCCCGTTCTGATCTTAACCGAGACCGGCAAGCGGCCGGCGCCGCGCTTGGTCGCCAAGATTATTTGGCGGGACAACTTGGGATTGTTACACAAAGCGGCGCCTGCGCCGGTTTTGACAACTTTTTTATCCGGGCAACCCATATTAATATCTATGCCGTCAAAGCCCATTTTTCTAATTACGCGCGCGGCTTTTTCGAAATTAGAGGGATTGGCACCGAAAAGCTGGGCAAGGATTGGCCTTTCTTTCTCGGTAAACCATAAAAGGTGTTCCAGCTTTTTGTGCCCCGCCTCGGAAACCAAACCGTCCGCGGAGACAAACTCTGTCCAGATGACGTCCGGCCCGCTTCCGTGCGGACTATGGCGGGTGAACTTACCGTTATATTTGGAGTATTTGGCAATAATCCGGCGGAAAGCCGCATCGGTTACGTCCAGCATCGGCGCCAGTACGAAAAAAGGCCTCTTCAGTTTATTCCAGAAACCTTGTCGCATAATCATTTGCGTAAAATTTAACCCCAACTTGGATTTTTTTTCCAGTTGGATTATTATATGGGCATGCTTAAAAAACTATCCCCGCCGACCGTCGGTATTATCCAAATCGGTCTTTTGTTTCTCTACATAACCCTCCTGGCCCAACTCGGCATGAACGCGGAAAATTGGGTGGGTAATCTTGGCAGATTAGGCCCCATTATGGGCCCTTCCTTCATTATCTTAACTCTGGTGCTTTCGGTGCTGGTCTCCGGCTTACTGACCCTGGCCTATCCCGTAACGTTATTTTTGTCTGGACAGCACAAAAGAGCTTTGTTTATAGTGTTCTGGGACGCGGTCTGGATAATCGTCTTTCTGGCTATGGTTCTGATCTACGCGCTGTTTTTGACCAACAGATAAGTTAATTTTTGAGATAACGCCTCACCGCGACGAAACTGGACAGGGCGCCGATGACCACTCCGAAAGCCAGCTGGTAACCGGTCAGAAGAATCAGGTGGGAGTAAAAATACTGAAAAAGATCCAACTCCGGAACAAGGACTTTTTAGAACGGGTTGGAGATATAAATCAGCGGCGCGGAGATAAGTACGCTGATAACCGCTGCCAAAATCCCGCTGATAATTCCTTCTATCACG
>JAZDLT010000050.1:0-16893 GCA_043801735.1 Candidatus Liptonbacteria bacterium
ATACTTCCCAAACCGTTGAAACATAAAAATATAAAAACTACGAAAAATGGAAGAACAAGACAGGTTGACATCTATAGAAAATGGCTCCCCGGAGCAGATATCGATAGTGGAGGAACAGGTTGTGGTTGCGCCGGAAAAACGTCCAATAATATCCTTGCCGGTCAGCATCCTGGCGGCGGCAATTCTTATTTCCGGAGCCATCATCTATTCCGCCAATCAGAACAGTACGATTCCCTTGCCGGTCGAAGGCGGGGAGGAGCCGGAGCAGGCCGTAACGGTGCCGCCACTAGGGGGGAGGGATGTTGTTATGGGGAATAAAGACGCCAAAGTTACTTTTATAGAATACGGGGACTACCAGTGCCCTTTTTGCGGCAGGTTTTTTACCCAAATAGAAGCCGATTTGATAGACGACTACGTTAAAACGGGTAAGGTTAAGTTCATATACCGGGATCTGGCCTTCCTTGGTCCGGAATCGGTTGCCGCCGCGGAAGCGGCAGAGTGCTCTAAGGACCAAAACAAATTCTGGCAATTCCACGACGCTATTTACGCGGAGGAAATCAAAGACGGGCAAGAACATAATAACAATCTAACCAAAGAACTCTTTATTAAGCTGGCGAAGCAGGTGGGGATGAATGCGGACGAATTTACGAAGTGCTACGTAGATAAAAAATATTCCAAAATCGTGGCAGATAATGTCCGGGCCGCCCAAAATGCGGGGATAAATTCCACTCCAACTTCGTTCATAAACGATCAGAAGATAAGCGGCGCCCAGCCGTACGCCACCTTTACTGCGGCCATTGATGCCCTGCTCAAATAGGGGGTTCGCGCTAAACTCCGTACCGCATATTTCTTATGCGCCACATCGCATTTTAGAATGCGCGACGATTCGGGCGCGCATTGCCCAAAACGTGGATTTTCCGGCAGGTCCGGGGTAAAATAGAAAGCATGTTTTATTGGGCAGAAGTTGCAATAGGCGTTTGGCTGATAATTTCGCCCTGGATTTTGGGTGCGAACAGCGCAATACTTCTTCTTTGGAGCAACACCATCTTCGGGATCGTATTAGTTCTCGCGGGATTGTGGTCTATTTACGGCAAGGAGCCAGAAAACCAAAAGTCCAATGGAAAAAAATAAGCAAAAAAACGTAAAACTTTACTCTCTACCCACTTGCGCCTACTGCAACCTGGCTAAGCGGCTTTTCGCTAAGCACGGGGTGATATATGAAGAGATAGATGTTTTGGGTGATGTGGTAATACGCGAGGAAATTAGACGCAAAACAGGTCAACTTTTCGTGCCGGTGATAGAGATAGAGGAAGAAGTATTTGTGGGCTATGACGAGAAAGCTATTCTCGCTGCCCTAGAGCGAGAAGCAGCTTGACCAACGACCAACAACTAACTACTAACGAGCTAAACGCGTAAGCGCCAACGAGCCAATGGACTAACTAGTATGTACGATTTAATAATCGTGGGTGGCGGCCCGGGCGGGGTAGCCGCGGGAATTTACGGGGCCAGAAAAAAGATAAAATCTCTACTCATTACCGAAACGTTCGGGGGGCAGTCCATTGTGTCCGCGGACATCCAGAACTGGGTGGGCACCAAGAATATCTCCGGATTGGATCTGGCGAAAACACTAGAGGAACACCTGCGTGCCCAGGAGGGGATAGACATAAAAGACGGTCAGCTCGCCACCGAGGTTTCGGAAATCCCGGGCGGACTAAAGATAAAAACCTCCGCGGGGGAGGAGTTCGAAACCAGGTATCTGCTCTGGGCAGCGGGCAGTCGCAGGCGAAAGCTCGGAGTGCCCGGAGAAAAAGAATTTGACGGCAAGGGTGTGGCCTATTGCGCCACCTGTGACGCACCTCTTTTCGGCGGTAAGAACGTGGTGGTGGTGGGCGGCGGGAATTCCGGCTTAGAATCGGTGTTGGATCTACTTGCCTATGCCGATAAGATCTATCTTCTAGAACACGGCAATGCCCTTAGGGGCGACTTGGTCACGCAGGAAAAGATGAAAAACAATCCAAAAGTGGAAATAATTTTAAACGCGCAAACACTCGAGATAATCGGAGACAAATTCGTAACCGGCCTAAAGTACAAAGATAGAATAAGCGGCACGGATAGAGATCTGGCGGTGCAGGGCGTGTTCGTGGAAATTGGTGCCATACCCAACTCCGAACCGGTCAAAAATTTGGTTCAACTCGACAAATTTAATCAGGTGATAGCCGACCCGCGTACCCAAAAAACTTCTCATACCAGAATCTGGGCGATCGGGGACGTAAGCGACGTGCTATACAAACAAAACAATATCTCGGTAGGGGACGGAGTAAAGGCGCTGCTTAATATTTACGAACAACTCCATAAAAACTAGTTCTTATGGAGTTTGACCAACAACCTACAACCAACAACAGACAACCAGCTCTGGTCAACGAGCCATTTCTTCTTGACGGCAGGGGTCGATTTGGAGTAAATTAGCAGTCGTTAGTTCGGATTGCTAATAAAAAGTCGGAAAAATATAAAGTGAAGCATGAATTTTAAACCACTATCCAATCACCTTTTCCTGGAGCCCATGGAAGAGGAGAAAATAACCAAATCCGGCATAGTTCTGCCGGAAACCGCGGGCAAAGAGCGCCCCACCCAAGGTAAGATTATTGCCGTGGGCCCGGGCAAAAAAAATGAGAAGGGCGAGATAATCCCCATGTCGGTCAAGGTCGGCGATATGGTGCTCTTCAAGAAATACGGGCCGGATGAGATCGAGCTGGAAGGCAAGAAGTATCTGGTCGGCGAAGAGGAAGACATACTTGCGATCATAGAGTAGACATTAGAACTTAGTCGTTAGGACTTAGGTCAGATTATTTGGGATTGTCGGCTAATGACTAACCACTAAAAACTAATACTTAATTAAAATGGCTAAACAAATCTTATTCAGTGAAAATGCCCGTGCCGCGATGAAAAAGGGCATGGACAAATTAGCGGACGCAGTGCGTATGACTCTAGGCCCCCGCGGCCGGGCGGCGGTAATAGAGAAGGGCTACGGTGCCCCTCAAGTAACCTTCGATGGCGTAACCGTTGCGAAGGAAATTGATCTGGAGGACAAGTTCGAAAACCTGGGCGCGGATTTTATCAAACAGGCGGCGGACAAGACCAACGACAATGTCGGGGATGGCACCACCACTGCGGTGGTTCTGACGCACGTGATGGTGGACGAAGGCGAGAAGGCCATTCGCGAGAAGGGCTTCAATGTTATCCACCTTTCGGAGGAGTTGAAACGCGCCGCCAAGGCGGTAGTTAAAGCGTTGGAAGATCAGAGAGAGCTTATCAATGACAATAAGAAAGTCGAGGAGGTCGCAACCCTTTCCTCCAAGGATGCGGAAATCGGCACTCTGATTGCGGAGGTAATGGGCAAGACCGGCAAGGAGGGCGTGGTAACCATAGAGGACTCCAACACTATCGGCAATTCTCACGAAATAGTGGAAGGCATGCAATTCGACCGTGGCTATGTTTCCCAATATATGGTAACCAATGCGGAGAGAATGGAAGCAAGCTTAGAAGACCCGTACATCCTCGTAACCGACCGCAAGGTTTCTTCCATCAACGACCTCTTGCCGCTTTTGGAAAAAATAGTGCAGAGCGGCAAGAAAGAATTGGTGATTATCGCGGAGGAAATTGAAGGCGAGGCATTAGCCACGCTTATCGTAAACAAATTGCGCGGTATTTTCAGTGTGCTGGCGGTAAAGGCGCCGGGTTTTGGCGACCGGCGCAAGGAGATGTTGCAAGATATCGCCATCGTAACCGGAGCAACCTATATTTCCGAGGAATTGGGCAAGAAACTGGATGGCGTAACCCTGGAGGACCTGGGCCGTGCCCATAAGGTGGTTTCCAATAAGGACAATACGACAATTGTGGGCGGCAAGGGCGATCGTAAGATAATTGACGATCGTGTTGCGCAACTCAAGAGCCAGATCAAGAAAACGGATTCCGATTACGACAAAGAAAAACTTCAAGAGCGCTTGGGTAAGCTCTCTGGCGGAGTGGCGGTCATTAAGGTGGGCGCCCCTACTGAATCCGCCCAGAAAGAACTGAAGCAGCGCGTGGAAGACGCGGTGGCGACAACCCGCGCGGCAATGGAAGAGGGCATAGTGCCCGGGGGAGGAATCGCGCTCTTCAATATTTCCGTGAAGGCAGAAAGTGTTCCCTCGCGTGACGAGAATGTAGTTGCGGCGGCGAGGAAAATTATCCATACCGCCCTGGAAGCTCCGCTCCGCGCGATTATTGCGAATAGCGGAGAATCCTCCGAGGTGATAATTGAAAAATTAAGAGAGAAAAAAGACGTTTGGAATGGATTCAATGCGGTAAGTAATAAAATTGAGGACCTTAAGGTCGCCGGCATCATTGATCCCCTGAAGGTGACCAAGACAGCTTTCTTGAACGCGGTCTCCGTGGCGAGCACCTACCTTACCATTGGGGCGGCGGTTACGAGTATTCCGGAAAAAAAGGAGAATCCTATGGCCGGCGGCGGGATGCCGGGAATGGGAGGGATGGACTACTAGGCGTGAAACTTGAAGCGCAATACGTGAAACATCACCTCCCAGAGCTGTCTCGGGGTGGCCCCGAGGTGGTATGTGGGTGATATAAAAAGCAGTCCGCCGCGCACAAGCGCGGCGGCAGATTGAAACCTAGGTTTACTGTTTACTACAGCTCCCAGCGGACCTGGAGGGTGCCGTCCGATTTCTCGACGAACCACAGGTTCTTGAAAACAACTGCGCAAGAAAGAGGCGCGCGAATGACCAAGGCCTCTCTTCCGGTGTTGCTTGCAAAAAACCGCAAGTAACGAAGAAGCTCGGCTTCCTCGTCCGGGCTCGCTTGCACCCTCAAGACAGTTGGGTCCGAAACCTCGGAGGGGCGGATGTCGTTGAGAAGTCCGAAGACCTCCCATGATTTGCGTCCCCTCCCTACGTAACGGAGGGTAACGCTGGTGTGTCTACTCGGCAGGAGTTGATAGAACTCGTCCGTGATGATGGTCAGGTCGATCTGGCTTGCCCCATCTGGTACCCTGTGGCACGCCTCCGCCTCAAACTCCTTGGCGAACTCAAGGAGCGCCTCCCGCCACTTCGTGGACGGAAAGACCTGCGTTGTTTCGTTCACGCGCAACCAATTTCCGGGACTTGACCGGTTAATCATTCTGTCCATACAGCCCCCATACATAAAAGTTCCGTGTCTCGCAACACCCCGAATAATTCGGGATCCGCCGCAC
Organism: Candidatus Liptonbacteria bacterium; assembly: GCA_043801735.1. Lineage (GTDB taxonomy): Bacteria > Patescibacteriota > Minisyncoccia > UBA6257 > 2-01-FULL-56-20 > JAHFLL01. Next base: position 5,246 of record JAZDLT010000050.1, read on the forward strand.
GTATTCGTATCTTGCCACCAGAGCTCCAAAAACGCAAACTAATTCTTCTTGTCGAAAAACTCCTTCAGTTCCCGCTCCTTTTTATCTATCTGGGACTGCGTCTCGCGACGGGCGAACTGGTAGTCGTTCATGTCCGCTAATATGTACTTGCCCAAGAGGGGATAAACTTCGCGCACCAATTTAACTTTCTCCTGCTCCACCTTACGGTAGTCCGGGTGACCGGTGGGAATAGTGCGCAGCTCCGTTTCCCAGGCGAAGGCGCGCAGGTTCTGATATTGCATCAACCGCAAGCGATGGGCCATAGCGCAGGAGTATTGTGCCAAATCGGGCGAAATCTTTTCGATTTTGAAAAAGAGTTCGTTCAGGCGGTCCAGGGCGGAGCGGAAGTTTTTATCCAATCCGTTCTCGATAAGCTCCGGCGGCACGTCGTAGCCGTGATGCACGGACCACCTCTGGCGTTGTTGGGTGTGCATGCGGTGGCGATGAATGTCGCGCCAAGCGCCGACGTTCATCACTATCTCAAAGCGCACATAAACATTTTCCAGTGCGCGGGGCATTTTGTACCAGCGTGCGGTCCGTTCGCCCAAAATCTCTTTCAAAATATTTTCTTTTTGGGCGATGGACAATTTTTTGACCTTGGCCAATATGGGGCCTAGGGCCTCGTGGCTTTCCGGATAAATCAAACCGGCTATAACCTTATCTTCACCGTCCTTGTCGTATTCCAAAAGTTTGACGCCGGAGGTTTCCGGTTGAACTTCTTTCCTCCAACCGGCTTGCGCCAAAGCTTCGTTCACACGCGCTCCACGCTTGCTCAAATATCTACGGTAATTCATGGCGGGTTCGGTATCTAACCGGCGCAAAAAAGAGGGGACCACCTTGGAAAGCTCCCGCCAAGCCGTTTCTCCCGCCCAGCGTATTTCGCCCAAGTTGTGGCTCAAGGAGCGGGCCAAGGCATATTCCAGCGCTTGGCCGTTCGCAAAGAAGGCCACTTGGCTTAAGGTGGAAGTCGGCAAAAGTCCGCGCACGGTATCGAATGCCTTTGTCCGCAGAACCATCTCCTTTTCTTCGGGGTATTTTTTCTTGAGCTCCTCCAGATATTTTGCGGCCAGATCGGCGTAGGTCAGGAAGAGTCCGTCCATGGTTGCCTCGTACTCCGCCCGCAAGCCCATCTTTTCCAAATCCGGGTCGGTGTAATAGCGATAGCGGCCGGCCACCTTGGAGCCATAGTCCACATAGCGGGTGGATTTTTCTAAGGGCGCGATACCGACTCGCATGTCTTCCAGATGTTTTATAACCACCTGGGAGATGCCGGAGAAAACCAAATGCGTGCCTGCCATCTGGGCGATGGAGTCGTCCCCGTACTGGGCCAGCCACTTTACATAGAACTCTCGCCCCTTGGGATTGGAAAAAATTTGTTCCCAGGGGTGTTTGTGCAAGAAGTCAATTAGCGCGGAAAGAGATTTTTGATATTCGTCACTATCCGCCAGAAACGGCTTCAAGAATTCGTTCAGGAAAATAACCCGCAGGTCGTCCTTGGCGCGGGAAGTTCGGGAACAAAGCGCGCCGATTACCTCCGGGGGCAAGAAGGGGACCACGAACACGGGCTGGTCCAAATTGGTGAAAAACGGCTCTACGCTGGGTTTGTCTTCTTCGGGAATGGCCAACGCTTCGAAAATTGGCGCATACTTCCGCCAGTCCGTGTTTTCGGGCATGGCCACATTATACACGCGCGCCGGGAGGCGCGCTAACCTACAACCAACAACCAATAACTTACAACCCCCGACAAATCATGAAACCCGAATCGAAAGTGGTTAGTGGTAAGTTGTGGGTGGTTTGTTGTTCCCGGGTTGACATCATCCGACAATCGGTGATTATTAGGGCAGACAATCGCCTAAGGAGGCGGGAAGGAGGCACATGCGGAGAGCCATCAGTATCCACGCGGCTCCTGCTTCGGGTTGTTCGCTCGCCGACCTGCGCCGGCCGGGAGTGTTCAGGTCCAGGGGCATGGTGGCCGCGTTCCGGATCTACGACGCTTTCTGCGAATACCTAAGGGAGCGTAATCGGGATCATCTGTGCGATTTAGCAGAGCTGACCCATCCCTTCGGAGAGGCCTATCAACCCTTCTTGAGGGAAGGTAGGAGTTTCTGGGAGATACTTCTGCGCGCGCAGGGCGCGAGCGCGCAGCTGGGTGTTACGGAGGAAGATGAGATCCAGCTGACCATCCATGTCCGTTGCCGGGAGGACTCGGGCCTGGAGTACTGTGGCCGACTGGAGTTTCTGTTCCGCAGGGTGACTGGTCTGCCGGTCCGTGCGTCGGTGAAAAAAGAAGCTTGCCCGGTGCTTTTCGGAAAAGCGGCACTGGCGCACTAGAGAAGTCCGGCGCGGGGTGGGTCGTAAGACCACAGACACCCCGCGCCGTTCCGATTTCCGGGCTATTTATCAAAATTCAAGAAAGTGCTATATTAAGAAGCATGATATACGCATTAATAATTTTGGTCGTTCTGGCAGTTTTGATGGTCGGCATTTATAACCGCCTGATTACCTTAAGAAATCGGGCCAAGGAGGCGCTTTCCGATATAGACGTGCAGTCCAAGCGCAGGTATGACCTGATTCCCAATCTGGTCGAGACCGTAAAGGGTTATGCCACTCACGAGAAAAGCGTTTTGGAAAATGTAACCGCGGCCCGCACTTCCGCCATGTCCGCTTCCGGCAATCCTTTGGAAAAGGCCAAGTCCGAGGACGCCTTGTCCGGTACCCTGAAAACCCTGTTTGCCGTCTCCGAAAACTATCCCGAGCTCAAGGCCAACGTCAACTTTCTGGAACTCCAGAGAGAGCTTTCCGATACCGAGAACAAGATGATGGCCGCGCGCAGATTCTACAACTCCACCGTCAACGACCTCAATACCGCCGTTATGAAGTTCCCAACCAACCTCTTGGCGGGCATGTTCGGCTTCCACGAGGAGAAGTTCTTCGAGGTTGCGTCGGTGGCCGAAAAGGAGCCGGTGAAGGTGAGTTTCTAGGACTTAGCCGACAAAATAGATGGATAAGGTTTCTCTATACACTCATAGGGGTTCTAATATCGCGAAAACATGGCTCTTGATGAGCGTGTTTCTGGTCGTGGTTATCGGCCTGGGCTGGCTCCTGTCCCAGTATTATGGCGACCCGAGCATACTCTACGGAGCGGCTATGGTGAGTATTTTGATGAGCGTGACCAGCTTCTGGTATTCGGACAAGATAGTCCTCTCCGCCACCCGGGCGGCGCCGGTTACGATGCAAAACAACCCCGAGCTTTTCCGCGTCGTGGAGAATCTGGCGATTACCGCGGGGCTGCCCATGCCTCGGGTCTATACCGTGCCCGAACTTCAACCCAACGCCTTCGCGACCGGGCGCAGTCCCAAACATGCGGTGGTAGCGGTAACCGACGGCTTAATTCAAAGATTGGACCGTTCCGAACTGGAAGGCGTTTTGGCGCATGAATTGTCCCACATCGGCAACCGCGACATGCTACTGGGTACGGTGGCGGTAGTGCTGGTTGGATTCGTTTCTATGCTCTCCGACTTTTTTGGTCGGTCTATGTTTTGGGGCGGGGGACGCAATCGGGATAATGATCGGGGGAGCGGGAACAATATTTTTGCGATTCTGGCTATCGTCGCCGTAATTCTCGCGCCCATTGCAGCCACCCTTCTACAGCTCGCAATTTCCCGCAAGCGCGAGTTTTTGGCGGACGCCTCCGGGGCGCTCCTGACCCGTTACCCCGAAGGGCTAGCCAGCGCGCTCCGCAAAATTTCTGCCGATCCGACGCCTATGCGTGCGGCGGGACACGCCACCGCCCATCTCTGGCTTTCCGATCCTTTTCGGGGCAAGGCGCAAATGTCCGGTTTCTCGAAGTTATTTCTGACCCATCCCCCCATGCAGGATAGAATAAGCGCCCTAATGGGGATGAAGGTGTAGCCAACTGACCACTGACCACCAATAACTAACAACCTGAAGAAATCTACGACAGACAATTTACAACCGATAACAAAGTAATGGTTAATGAGGTGGTTGGTTGTAAGTTAGTGCGCCTCCCGGGGCGCATGTATAATAGAGGCCATGAATTTCATACAAGCGTTTAAACAAAGCTTCTACTCGCCCCGGTTTTACCGCGAACTCCGCGATAAAAACTTCTGGTTTTCCCTGAAGTATTTTTATTCTCTGGCCGTTATCTTGGCATTTGTTTCCACGATTGTGGTTTCCATAGACATACTGCCGAGTATTAAGAGTTTTATGGCGGAGGTGGAACCCTATCTGCGCAAGTATCCGGCGGACTTGGTCGTCTCCATCAAGTCCGGCAAGGCCTCCACTAACGCAGCGGAGCCCTATTTTATCGCCACGCCGGAGTGGTTGTGCGGTGGCGGGGAATTATCCCAACAAGAAAATATTTGCCAAACGAAAAACTTCTTGGCAATAGACACCAAAAACCCTTTCTCCTTGGAAAAAATGAATGAATATAACGCGTTTGCCTGGCTGACCGCGGACTCCCTGGTTATTAACCAGGATGGCGAGGTTAAGATTAATAGTTTGGCGGAAGTGCCGGATACGGAAATAAACAAACAGTTTATGGATGAAATTGCCGCCAAGGCGGGCAATATTTCCAAGAAAGCCGTACCCATCGTTCTGCCCGTGGCGACCTTACTGCTCTTTCTGGGCATGATAATTTACTTCTCTAAGTTGATATTTTTGATTTTCGGAGCGCTGATAGTTTGGATCATCGGTCGCGTCAAGAAAGTAGAGATAGATTATGGCTACGCATATCGTATTGGCCTGCATGCCATAACCCTGGGACTGATTTTGCGATTTCTGGAGGTTATTGGCCTACCGAACGTACCCGGCCTGCTTACCATTTTGTTTGCGGCCTGTGTCTGGGTGAATATCGTACCCGAAAACACCGTACCCGTGGCGGAACAGATTGAGGAAGTTTCCGCGCCCGCGGAAGAAGCCCCGCCGGCATGAGGTACCGACTCGGCAAGGAGATAGTAGTCGGCCTGGGCGGCTCGATAGTCTGCCCCGCCGGCGTAAACACCGCCTTCCTTAGAAAATTCCACCGGTTTGTATCGCGCATTACTGCCTCCGGCCATAAGGTGGTGGTGGTCATCGGCGGCGGCGGAGTGGCGCGGGAATACCAAAAGGCGGCGGGAGCGTTGATCCGGGTTACAAATGAAGATAAGGACTGGTTGGGAATTCACGCCACCCGTCTCAACGCCCACCTTATCCGCACGGTCTTTCGGGATACGGCCGACCCGGTGGTGTGGGACAACGAGAAGAAGGTGGGGAGGTTAAAATATAAAGTTACGGTTGCTTCCGGCTGGCATCCGGGCTGGTCCACGGACTATGTTGCTTTCGCAATAGCAAAAAAACTAAACATCAAAGAGGTGATAGTGGCGGGCAAGCCGGACTTTGTGTACGGCGGCGACCCAGCAAAAGATCCCCAGGCAGAAAAATTCGAGCGGATGTCTTGGCCGGAATACGCCAAGCTCATTCCGAAGACATGGAATCCGGGCATGCACGCGACGGTTGATCCGGTGGCGGCCCGGCTCGGGGCAAGGCAAGGAATAAGGGCAATCGTATTGGATGGACGGAATTTGAAAAACTTCCGGGCGCTCTTGCGGGGCGGCAGCTTCAGGGGGACAATAATAGGGTAATGTTTATTTGGGGCGTAAGTTTCAATACCAACGCGGAAATAATAAGGGCAGGCATGTTTTTGGCGCTTCTCTTCTGCGGGGCGGTGTTTTTGATATTGGGCATAATCATGAAGTATCATTGGACCCGCTATGGCGTGCCGGGCCCGCGCCATCGCCTGTTCTGGGCGGTTTATTTCTTGGGCGGAGTAATCCTGCTTGCCGCCATGGCCGCCTCGGTCATAACCTACATTCCATGATTGACTTGCACGAGAACGAAAAAATAGTGGTTATTGCCCGGCGGCACTGGTTTGTCTTCGTTTCCGAAATAATAACCCTGGCCCTAGGGTTCCTGCCCTTCATTCTCTTGTTTATCTTCTGGGACGAGACATATAGTTTGGCGGGCAAGTACCTGAACCATGCGGAGGCGAGTAATCTGTTGATATTTATCGGCGCGGGCTGGCTTTTATTTTTATGGATTAAGCTTTTTGTCTCTTTTACCAACTACTATTTGGACATATTGGTGATAACCAATCAAAGAGTCATAGACATCGACCAGATCGGGCTTTTCGCGCGGGATATTGCGACCGCGCCCTTAGAAAACGCGCAGGACATCAAGATAGAAATGATAGGCGTAATTTCCACCATGCTCCGCTTCGGCAACCTCTACTTCCAGACCGCGGGTATGGAGAAAGAAATAGTGGTGAGGGGCATAAAGGACCCGGAGGGCGTCAAAAGGCAAATAATGTCCACTTTCCACGCGGAGGGCGGGGCAAAATAGAAGAAGGTTTTAAAAATTGGCGGTGTCTGTTTGAAAATATCCGAACGGAACTGGCTGGGCCCCGCCTGCGTTGAAACTTCGGCGGGCAGGTCGGCGGGCGGAATTCCCCCCACACCCCCCTTCCGCCCGCCTCGTCTTGCCTGCCCGACCGAAACCCCTGAGTGAAGGCGGGAACCGGAGCGGAAAGGACGATTTCAAGTTTTTCTTTTGCGGCAAATTTTTTTTATAAAATTTCTATAACTTCTGGTAATTTTGGTTTGTAAGATTTTTCGGTCGAGAGTCGAAGCGTGCAATATCCATCGTGAAGCCGATGTCCAATATATCTTGGACTTACCACTACGCACGGCATTGAGAACTCTGCCATAAATTTAATCCATTTATCACTGGTAAGTAAAAAATTTCCATAGTAATGAAAAAATCTACCACTATTTAATAAGCAGCCACTTTTTTTGCCACAAATATATTTCAAAGCCTTTTTGATAACTCCTAAGTCAATATTTTCTGGATGAAAATTCATCATAGGAATATGCTTATACACATTTCCTACACATAGAACTTTTGATGTTAAAGACCACACTTCGTTTTCGGTAAGTTTTTCTAGTTCTGCCAAATTTAAACTAAGAAAATTATCCCTATCGTAAACAATTTCCTTAATTGGCTTGTCATGGTTGAATCCTCTCAAAATATTTTTAATTTTTGATGAGGGCGTACTATTGGCCTGTCGCCAATTTTCTTCAACATTGTGAGTTATTAATTTTAACTGAATAATTTCTGGATAGTTCTTAACTATTGTCTGAGAAACTTCTAATGAATTTTGTCCGATTTTAAAAATTTTAGTCATATTTGTTTCATTAAATCATCAATTGAAACACCTAATCCTTTGGCAATTTTTGCCATAGTTTCAATTGTTGGATTCGGCGTTGCGCCGGATTCAATTTTGATAATTACATTGTAGACAATATCAGCCAGTTTTGAGAGTTTATCCTGCGAAATCTCCAGTTTCTCCCTGTATTTTTTGATATTCCTTGCGATTGTTGGTAATTCTTTTGACTTCATTTCCTAACTGGCGGAGAGGGAGGGAGTCGAACCCTCGAAGCCGGTTAGGGCTTACGCGCTTTCTCCCGCGCATTGCGGAGAGGGAGGGATTCGAACCCTCGGTACCTTGCGGCACACAGTCTTTCCAGGACTGCCAATTAAACCACTCTTGCACCTCTCCGCAATGCGCACGGGATTGCGATTTGTCTGCTAAATTTTCAATTTACACAAATCGGGAACAAGCAAGCGTACTAGGGGACACCTTGCCCCGCCCTGGCGGTGGTATGCAGCCCCTCCTTCAACCGCTCTATCTTAACCCTTAAACCAACTGGTTTCAATATCCTCTATTGTCTTTATTCTTTCCACCTCGACTTCTTCCGAGCATTCATAAATCCGTGCGCGAACTTTGGGGATGGAAGGGCGCCCAACCGAAACTCGGTTGGGCGCCATCTTCTGAAGGGGCTCAAGGGACTATCCCCAAGAGCTCGTCCATCAGCTCGTCCACAGAAAGGATTTCGCTCACCCTCCAGGCATTTGCACCCACGGTGTATATGGGCAGGTCGGGGGTGGTGTTGCAATCCACTGCGGAGAGGAGAGCGTTGCAGATGCAAAATGCCCGATATCCCTCCAGCGCCAGGCAAGTCGGTCGTCCGTCTTTGCCGGAGTGGAGCAGATACTGTTTATCGCACAGGAGTGGACGCCCGTGCGCAAGGGCCTGCACGTATCCCGGAGAAGTTTTGATTACCCGGAACGGCAGGCCGGAAGGGGACCCGGGGTCCACCGCGACCTCGATGTCTTCCTTACGGGCACGGAGAACCGCCTGCTTGAATTCGGGGGAGGCCCCGCTTTCATGCGTTGCCAGGAAGCGGGTACCCATTTGGACCCCGTCCGCTCCCAACGCCATCCACTTCAGAATGTCCGTGCGGGAGTAAATTCCGCCCGCGACTATCACTGGAAATCCTCCGTAGCTCTCCGCGACCCTTTTGACCGGGCCGAAAAGCTCCTCCAACCCAAATTCCGGCTTTGGGATGTCTTCCGCCTTGAAACCGAGGTGTCCCCCCGCGAGCGGACCCTCCAGTATCACCGCATCCGGAGCACGGCCGTGCCTTGCCCAGCGCCTACAAATAATCTGAAGCGCCCGGTCGGAGGACACGATGGGGACAAGCGAACCTTGGTCCCCTCCGTGATTTCCGGCAGGGAAAGCGGCAGTCCCGCCCCCGCGACGATGATGTCCGCGCCTCCTTCGATTGCGCCTCGGACGGAGAGAGCGAAGGTCCTATCAATCAGGACCATGGCGTTCAGGGCTATCGCGCCCCTGCCGCCCGCGAATCTGCGCGCCTCTTCTATTTCCAGGCGCGCCGCCTCCTGGTGGCCCACTTTTCGGCCGATTCTCCGTTCAACCATTCGGTCGAGCGCCACGAAGGACACCGTGCCGACTCCGTCCCTCCGCGCCACTGCGCCGGCCAGTTCCGCAAGGGTGACTCCCGCGCCCATTCCCCCCAGAACCAGGATCACATCCTTCTCCGTTCCGCGCACTTTCACTTTCGGAAACATGAACATATCCAGCTCCTCTCCCGGGTCGGGAATGGACTATTTGTGCAAACCTGACGAAGTTCTGAATATAAGATTAGCAACTAACGGGAATATTGAGAACCCAAGCAAAAAAACACCCAATGGAGGAGTTTTTAAAACCGTCGGGCCGCATGGGTTTACCGAATAATCAGCGGCGCGGATTCTTTAAATGAAGAATAAAAACTTAGAATTGGGAGCACAACCTCTGTCTATCTGCGTCCGTATAACAACTTCAGTTTTTCCAGCCCTCTGTGTATTTGTACCGCAATGGTGTTCTTTGTCTGTCCGGTAATTAGGGATATTTCTTTGAGGGACAAGTCCTGGGCGTACCGCATCCGCATCACTTTCCGATATCTTTCCGGCAAGCGTTGGACCAGGAGAAGCGCCGTCTTCCCGTCCAGAGAATCGAGTATGCGCCTGGTGTCATCCACTCCGGGCTCGAAACCTTTCTCCAAAAGAATATCTAAAGAAATAGCTTTGTGTTTGCGATACTCATCGACGATAAGGTCGTTAAGGACGTGGTAAAGAAAGGCCTTCATTATGTCGATCTTCCCGCCCTTAACAAGATAACGCCATGTCTTCGTGAAGGTGTCCTGTATTAGATCCTCTCCGGTGGCATGATTGCTCACCCTAAAGAAAGCATGCGCATTGAGTCCCTTCTTGTAGTCGTGGTAGGCCTTACTCAATATTTCCTTGTTTTCCTGTTCCAGGTCCATTATATGTAATAAGCCGAAATCGCCCCCCCTCTTATTACAAGGATATTACAGAAACACTGTAATAATGAGGATATATCCATATTCCTGGGCTCAAAACCTACCGAATATGGGGAGTTTTGTTGCGCCGGAGTTACGCTAACCTCGCGCCCGAGAGCAGGTACCTGGATTTTGAGCATAACACTTGCCCCCCCAATAGCAAGTTGTAATAGTTCGGGACTTCGCCCAATCCCAAAGAAGGCATCTTAATTAACGCTGGTCCAGAGAGTGACAAAGAGGGGCACGGGAGCACGTCCTCTTCGCCCAAAGTCATGCTCTTGAAATAATCGGACTATTCTAGCGGCTATAGATATATGAGGAAAGACAAAAAGATGGCGCGAAAGGTAACGAACTTACAGATAGTTTTCGTGGTTATGGCCATCGCGGCTACATCTCTTTTTTGGATCGGCCCCTACCTGTATCGGGCATACGCACAATTTTCGGTCCGTAATACAGATGAATCTGTAGCGGGAAGTATTCCTTCGGGTGCGATGTATTACTCCGCGCCAAGAGCGACAACCCCCGCCGCGACCTCTTCCCGGGCGGTGCAGGTGTCCGGAGCAAATATCGCGAACAATGGCCTGATTATTTTGCGGGGCGCGCGGGTAATATCATCTTCGGATGGCGTCATTCATGTGGTAACCGCCTGGAATTCGGTTTCTTTCCTATGGGAAATCCAGACGAGAATATTCACGGAATTTATAACATCCAAGGGCGAAAAAGAGACCCCGGCAGAAGTCCGGGTGGGCGATATGGTGATTATAACCGGCGATTTGATCCAGGGGGGAGCGGAACCGGTGGTTAGCGCGCAATTTGTGAGGAAATACTAGGGCCATCCGGGCAGCGCGTGGTTTTATGGGATACGTTCTGCGCCCGGCGACCCGTTTGTAACAATTTGGGCTTTATAACGGCGTCGTTACTATGGAAACAACCGAAAACACGAAGGAGCAAAAAATAAAACCAGCCGGGGCCGAATTTTTGGGACCCTTGTGGGATAAAAGCTGGACGTATATCAGAACCGTAGTGGATGTTATGCGGGAGCCGATTTTGATTCTCGACAAAGATTTTCGGGTAATGGCCGCCAACGAGTCCTTCTACAAGATGTTTCAGGTTGGGCCAAAAGACACAGAGGGCAAGATTGTTTATGAACTCGGGGATGGCCAGTGGAATATTCCTCCCCTGCGCAAGCTTTTGGAGGACATTCTGCCCAAAAACACGTTTTTCAAAGGTTTTGAAGTAGATCATGAATTTCCTCTGATCGGGCGCAAGATAATGATCTTAAATGCCCGCCGGATCCACAACGAAGACAATGTTATTTCCGGAGTGTTTCCGCCGATCATACTTTTGGCCATGGAAGATGTCACAGAGATAATGGCCGTCGCCGAAACACTCGCCAGCCACGCAAATAAGCTGGAAGCCCGGCTTATAGAGCAGACCCAGAAACTGGAAGCGCACGTCGCGAAATTGGAAAGAGAAGTCAATGAATTAAAAAGCAAACACAATCCTTAGATGACCGGGGTAAAGATCACGATATTGCAATTTATACAACAGGTTATCCGTCGTGTCCTTAGTATCTTACCCGAATAAATATCGAAACAAATAAAAACAGTCGCAACAAACGCAATAAATTTGTCTTCAGGTCGACCTATCTATTGCAGGTAAATACAAATCTAAAAATTACAAAAATATGGGAATTGTTTTATGGATCGTATTCGGCGCTTTGGTCGGCTGGGCGGCCTCTCTGATAATGAAAACCGATGCCGAGCAGGGAATGCTACTTAACATAGTTGTCGGAGTTGTGGGTGCGGTCGTGGGCGGCTGGCTGATGAGTATTATTGGAGAGAGCGGAGT
>JAZDLT010000061.1:0-9773 GCA_043801735.1 Candidatus Liptonbacteria bacterium
GCCTCCCGATTTTTTATCGCGAAGCAATTTTCTACGTTATGTACGCGCCCCTCTTGGGAGCGCAATTCGCTTTGTGGCTTGGTGGATTTTGTGCGCGCGATAATATCCGTCCTGATTCCCAAATTTATTTTTTTTGCGAACAGCTTGGCGATCAGCTCGGACTGATTGTAACCGCGCTTTCGCATCCGGGCGGGGTGAAGAGGTATCGGGACAATCACTCCGTTGTTAAATATTCCGTCCGGCAGGGTCTGAACAAATTGAAATATCAGTTCCGCAAGCGGCTCCGCCGCGTCGGTGATATAGTCGAACTTCAGCGCTTTGACGAGCGACTGGACGGTCTCGTTTTTGTAGTCCGCGGCCGCACCCAGAACGAAAGGCCAGTCCTTGTGGCATATTTTCTCTTTGGCGGGCAAGCGCGCGCGGCAGTTGCCGCAACGCAAAAAATTATACGGCTCCATCTCCAAGTAACACCTTTCGCAGACCGCGCCCGCGGCAATAATTTCGCGGCAGCGCGCACAGCGCGCCGGGAAAAGGACGTCCTTAAGGGCGGAAACGAACCCCATGCCCTTAAAGATATCAATTCCACCGTTTTTATCCAAGGAAATAAGTTGTATAATTGCATTGGCTTGCCTACAAGCCAATGCAACCTACGACCAACAACTGACCACCTGCAACCAAATATTCTATCCAGTTGTTCGTGGTAGGCGGTGTTTTGGTTTAGGTGGTAGGTTGTAAGTGGTTAGTCGTCAGTTAATTCTACAATGTTCAACCCTTTCAGATTTCTAAAACAAAGCGTTGCGCCCGACGTGCTGGGCGTAGATATCGGCACCACTTCCATCAAAGCAGTGGAGGTAGTGGCGGGCGAGCGCGCTCCGCGACTTGCGAATTACGGCTACTTGGCCAATAAGAATTCCGTAAGCCGCGCAAATACCGTTTTACAAGCCAGTAGTTTAAAACTCTTTGAAGATGACGTGGCGCATCTTTTAAAAGAGCTGGTCGGAAGCATGAAACCAAACACCGATCGGGCTATCGCGTCCATTCCCAACTTTCTGACCTTTTCCACGATTTTAAGTTTTCCCGAAATGAACGATTCCGAATTGAATAAAAGCATGGCTTATCAGGCCAAGCAGTATATTCCTATGCCGCTTACGGAGGTTGTTTTGGAATGGATTAAGGTGGGGGAGGTGGAAAATGAAAATGGAGTCCGGGAGCAGCAGATACTGCTTATTTCCGTGCCGCGGGAAGAAACCGAAAAATATCAAAAAATTTTCAAGAAGGCGGGACTGTCTTTGGCCACTTTGGAGGTCGAAGCGTTTTCGCTCGCCCGCGGCCTGGTAGGGGAGGATAAGTCCTCCACGGTCATTGTGGATATTGGCAGCCGCTCCACCGCTTTCGTAGTGGTAGAGGGAGGCAAGCTTAAGTTTTTGGGGCACACCGATTTCGCGGGAGCGTCCATTACCCAAGCGTTAGTTTCCTCCTTGAGTATTAATCCGGTCCGGGCGGAGGAACTGAAGCGGGAGCGTGGCATAGGAGGCACCGGCCCAAACTACGAGTTATCCACAATCATGATTCCGTTTCTAGATGTTATAATAGAGGAGGCAAAGCGGGTTATACGGAGCTACGAAATCCAGTTCGCTTTTGCGCCGAAGATAGAAAGGATAATACTGTCGGGCGGTGGCGCAAATCTGCCGGGTATAGATAAGTACTTCCGGAAGAGGTTTGAATTGCCGGTAGTCAAAGCGGCACCCTTCCTCCGCTTTGAATATCCACCCGCGATGGAGCCGATGGTAGCGGAATTGGATCCAATGTTCTCGGTTGCGCTGGGATTGGCCCTTAGGGAAATATCGTAAAAAACAAATGGCACTGCCGCCCCAAGCAATAGAAAGATTAACCCAGGAAACCAGTCACGAAATCGGTTGGTCTGGGCGCATGCTCATGTTCACGAGCGTAGTTTTATTTATGGCGCTAGCTACTTGGTTGGGGTTGGGGTTGGGATACAATAAGGTGCTGACCGAAAGAATCGCCGACAATAAAGAAAAGTTGATCGTGGCGGATAAGGCGGACGAGGCGGCACAAGCCAAAATTTTGACTATGTATTCTCAAATCGTGAACGTGAGGAAGTTGATTCAAAATCACTCTTACGGCACCAATCTTTTGGCCTACCTTGAAAGAAATACTCATCCGGGCGTGTATTTTACGAACCTTAGCTATGTTGCAAGCAATCGCCAGATGATCTTAGTGGGCATGGCTCATTCCGCCAAGGAGATTGCGCAGCAGATAAGCATTTTTGAGAAAGACGAAAACACCGCATCGGTCAAGGTTAGCAATCTGACCAATCGGGGCGGTAATGCGTGGCACTTCGAGGTAAACGTAACCGTTGACCAATCTCTTATTTCCAATCGTCCCGCACCTGTTTTGGAACCAATGGGGACATCTGGCGGAGCGTCCTCTACGTCCACCGCGGCCTCCAATTCCACGTCGTCACGAACAGGTACCTCCACCCAACCATGAAACCCTCCCTAAAGAGAATGATAAGTGCGTTTTTCTCTCTGGTTTTCGTCCTGGCGGCGATGGTTGTCTTTTTCAGATACATCCGTCCGGAATACGAAGATCTGCAGGTCAACAAGGCCACTCTCAATCAACAACTGGAGGAATTGGACAAAAAAGAAAGGATAAGTGGCTTGATTGCTCAACAAAGCGATAAATACGATAAAGACGCAAAAAGCAGGGAGATCTTGACCTTGGCCTTGCCGGTTGGATCCGCCGTGGACCTGGCCTTAAATCAAATCAACGGTCTGGCAACCCAGAACGGCGTGTCCATCTCTTCCATTTCGGTAGCCGAGCTTACCCCGACCGTATCTGAAGCCGCCCGCCGCGACCCAGGTTCCTTAGAGGCCATGGTTAGCGAGCCCAGAACCACATCTTTCGCGATCGCGGCACTGGGTTCTTACGAAAATTTTCGCAGCTTCTTGGCTTATTTAGAAACAAATTTGCGCATATTTGACATCAAGGACATATCTATTCAGCGCATAGGAATAAGCGGCGGAGCAACCTCAACTAAAAACCAGGCCCAGGCCCCAACCTATAGCTACACCTTAACCCTCCAGGCCTATTATCAATTAAACTAATGGCAATAATTACGGAAGAAAAACAATCCAGCGTGGGTCTGATGAGCTTCGTCGTTTGGTTGTTCGTACTGGTGATAATCGGGGTCGGCGCATACTATATTTTCTTTAAAATACCGTCCCGGGAAGTAGGTCCCACAGATAGATCCGAAGATTTCCAAAGAACAGAAGCATTGGCGGGAGCGGATTTAAATGCCAAGCCGGTGGTAGATGGCCTCGTTGACATGAAGAGTCATGTTCTCTGGGAGGAGCCGGAAAAACAGGGCCGCCCAAATCCTTTTTTGCCGCTGTAGTTTTTTCGTAAAGTCCTTTTTTGCGTCCGCTCTTCCTGTGATGGGTCGGTTGGGGTTTTTATGGTAAGATTAAGCAAAGACTGGATACATGACCAACGATCAGCTGATTCAGGCCATTCGGGAGAAAAGCTTCTTACCCGAACCAGCTCTGGCCAAACTTGCCCGAGAGGCAAAGTTGAGCGGGCGTTCCGTGGAAGAGCTTGTTTACGAACAGCGCTTGCTGGCGGATGACCGCCTGACGGAAATAAAGAGCTCCGTTCTCGGAGTTCCCTATCAGAAAATAAATTTTGCAATCTTGGACGAAGCGGTTTTGCAATTTATGCCGGAAGGAACGGCGCGCAGCTATCAAGTGGCGCCGCTCCAAAAAGAGGGGAACATGTTGATAGTGGGCATGGTCCATCCGGATGACGCCAAGGCACAAGACGCGCTCAAATTTATCGCCTCTCGGCAGGGGGTGGGGTTGGGGGTTTACTTGATTTCCGCTTCGGACTGGCAAGAAGTAATGCATCGTTATTCGCCGCTTAACGCTGGCATAGAGAAGGCAGTGCAGTCCCTAAGCGGCAAAATGGCCCAGTTTAGCGCCCCGGGGCGAAGAGTGGTGCATTTGGACGAGGACCTGACCCACGGCGCGGAAGAGGCGCCCATTATCAAGATAGTGTCGGATATTTTCAGAGAAGCCCTGCAGGTTGGCGCTTCCGATATTCATATCGAACCGCAACAAAGATACCTGCGTATCCGCTTTCGGGTGGACGGAGACCTGAAAGAAGTCGCGTCTCTGCCCGCGCAGTTGGCGCAACCGGTTATTTCCCGCATAAAGGTTATTTCTAATTTAAAGATAGACGAGATGCGCATCCCTCAAGACGGCCGCTTCCAAACGATTATTCTGGATCGAGAGGTGGATTTCCGAGTGGCAACCTTCCCGACTCCACTAGGAGAAAAAATGGCGGTGCGCGTGCTTGACCCGTCCACCGGCTTGCGGACGCTCGAGCAGTTGGGACTTGCCGGGCACAATGCGGAAGTGGTGCAGGAGGGACTACGAAAACCGTTCGGTATGATTCTTCTTAGTGGTCCGACCGGTTCGGGCAAAACCACTACGCTTTATGCGTTGCTTCAGGAGCTCAATATGGAAGACGTCAACATTGTCAGCTTGGAAGACCCGGTGGAATATTTTGTGGGCGGAATCAACCAATCCCAGGTTCGTCCCGAGATAGGTTACGATTTTGCTTCGGGTCTGCGCCAAATCTTACGCCAAGACCCGGATGTAATTATGGTCGGTGAAATCCGCGATAACGAAACAGCCGCGCTTGCAATTCAGGCGGCGCTTACCGGTCACATCGTCCTGTCTACCCTCCATACCAATAATGCCGCGGGCGTGATTCCCCGGTTATTGGATATGAAAATAGAACCCTTTCTTCTGCCGGTTTCGCTCAATATTATGTTGTCCCAGCGCCTGGTGGGCCTGCTTTGCGCGGAATGCAGGAAGGAAGAAGAGGCGCCGCCTGATATGCAAGAAATAATAGATCGGTCCCTGGCCGGTCTTTCCCCCGAGGCCAGAGGGGGGTTTAAAAAGCCCTATAAAATTTATCATGCGTCAGGTTGTGCCAAGTGCAAAAATCGCGGGATAGCGGGGCGCATAGCCATCTTTGAGGCCATGCGCATGACCCCCGAATTAAAGAACATCATCTACGAAGGGGGAGCCAATATTCAGAAAATACAGAAAGAAGCGCAAAACCAGAAAATGGTGGAGATACGGCAAGACGGCGTAATCAAGGCCTTGCAGGGATTGGTCTCTATGGAGGAGGTCCTGCGAGTAACCTCGGAAATGTGATACAATAAAACAATAAGGATCGAAGCTTGAGGCATGAAATATAAATAAAAAAGAATGGAAGATCATCAGACAAAACTAAAAAACCTATTAATTGCTACCGCCAAGCAAAACGCCTCCGACTTGCACCTGGCGGTGGGCCGTCGGCCGACTTTACGCGTGGATGGGGTGCTCGTTCCCTTGCAACAGGAGCAAATTCTAACCCCCGAAATGGCCGAAGCGTTGATCATGAGCATGCTCACGCCGGATCAACAGGAAAAATTCAAAAAGGACCGCCAGGTGGACTTCGCCTTCAGCTTCGAGGATAAGGCCCGTTTTCGCGTAAACGCCTTCAGGCAAAGGGGATATTGCGCGGCCGCCTTACGCCTCATACCTTCCCAGATCCGCACCATCGAGGAGCTAAACCTCCCGCCCGTTATGCACGACTTCGCGAAACTGTCGCAAGGTTTCGTATTGGTGGTGGGACCGGCGGGCCACGGCAAATCCACCGCGCTCGCCGCCTTACTCGACGAAATAAATCACACCCGTCCGGACCACATTATTACCATAGAAGATCCGATCGAATATCTCTTTACCCAGGATCGCGGGATCATTTCCCAAAGGGAAGTGGGGAACGATGTAGCCACTTTCCACTCCGGCTTGCGCACCATTCTGCGCCAGAACCCGGACGTGGTTATGATCGGCGAGATGCGCGATGCAGTTTCCATTTCCACCGCTATGACCGCGGCGGAGACCGGCCACCTGGTATTTTCCACCCTCCATACCAATTCCGCCTCTCAGACCATTGACCGTATCATTGATACTTTTCCGGCGGAACAACAAGGCCAGGTGGTTTCCCAATTGGCATCCGTTTTAGTGGCAGTGGTTTCGGTGCGTCTTCTGCCGCGTCTTTCCGGTGGGCGCATTCCGGCCATGGAAATCATGATAGTGAATCCCGCCATCCGCAACCTTGTCCGCGAACGCAAAGTTTATCAGACCGACTTGGTTATAGAAACCAGCTTGCAGGAAGGTATGATCAGTTTAAACCGCTCTATGGCCAACCTTGTTCGCAATAAGGAAGTTTCCATGGAGAACGCGGAATTATATTCTCAAAACCCCTCCGAATTGAGGATTTTATTGGAGCGCTCCTAAAGAGTAGTCGCTAATGACGCGAATCACCGAGGCAATAACGCAAATAGATTAAAAACCCACACAGTATTCACAATAAATTAGCTCCGCCAGTTGGCGGAATTCGCGATTACTCCATGAAGTATAAATACCAAGCTAAAACCAAAGAAGGAGAAACGCAGGTCGGCTACGTGGATGCAAGCAACCGGGACGCGGCCGTTTCGCTCTTGTCCAGCCACGGCCTTTTTATTCTTAAAATAGATGAATCCGAAAAGCCCGGGTTTTTCGATAGGTTTTCGGTTTATTTCAGCGGGGTGAGGCGCCAGGACATGGTGGTCTTTACTCGCCAATTCGCCACATTGCTACAGGCGCGCCTGCCGCTTAAGAACACCCTGAACGTCCTTTACGAGCAGACCACCCAGCCGACCCTCAAGAATTCCATCGCCATGATTTCCCAGGACATCGATGCCGGCTTGGCGCTTTCCCAGGCAATGGAAAGACAGCCCGATATATTTTCCGGATTTTTCGTAAGCATGCTCCGTTCGGCGGAAGTAACCGGCAACCTGGATCAGGTCACGGAGTTTCTGGCGGATTATCAGGAGCGGGAGGCCAGCCTGATTTCTAAGGCGCGCTCCGCCATGATCTACCCCGCCGTCATAATGGTTCTTTTCTTGGTGGTGGCGATAATCATGGTAACAATGGTTTTCCCGCAGATTCGGAGTATTTTCGAACAGTCCGGCGTAGAACTTCCACTCCTAAGTAGGATATTTCTTGGTTCCAGTCAGGTCATATCCGACTGGTGGTTCCTGTTCGTGTTTGGGTTGATAGTATTGGTAATAGTGACGGCGGATTATATCCAGAGCAAGGAGGGTAAGGCCTTTTTGGACGACATAAAAATCAAGGCCCCCATCATAAGTAAGGTGTATACTCCCATAACCATAACCAGATTCGCAAATGCGTCAGCCATGCTGCTTCAGGGTGGAGTGCCGGTGGCGCAGACCATGGAAATCGTGGGCGAGACCATAGACAACTCGCTCTATCGTGAGATTTTGCATGATGTTTCGAACGATATCCGTCAGGGCGTATCGCTTTCCCAGGCGCTAGCCCAGAGGCCCAACTATTTCCCATCTCTGGTTTCTCAAATGGTGGCGGTCGGAGAGATGAGCGGACAACTGAATCAAATGTTCCGTAAGATATCCGATTTTTATACTCGCGAGGCGGAAACGATGGTGGATAACTTGGTGGAACTCATTCAGCCGATACTCCTGGTGTGCGTAGCCATATTCGTGGGGCTTCTTTTCGGTTCCATCCTTTTGCCGCTCTACAACCTGACAGCGACGTTCCAATAGCTGTTGGCGTAAAGCATTAAATGTTAAAACGCGATATTTCTGCTTGTTTCCCAGATGCTCAAAGACAAGATCCGCATTCTAAATTTTCGGGGGTGTTGATAACTGGTAGTTGCGGCACGATGAGTATGATATAATGAGCAATGTTAATTAAAAATAAAAGGTCTAAAATTCCAACAAGTAAATGTTTCAAGCTTCACGTTTTGTATCTCACAAGGGGTTTACTCTTATTGAGATACTTATAGTGGTCGCGATTATTGGTATTTTGGTCGGAACCATCCTGGTCGGTTTGGCTCCGGTGCAAAAGGGAGGCAGGGATGCACGCCGCCTATCCGACTTGCGTCAGGCGCAAAACGCCCTCGAGCTTTATTTCAATCGTTGCGGGTATTATCCGGGTAGCGTAAATTGTGGAGGTAGTGCCGCCGCCGCGGATTGGGCGACCATGTCTACGGCCGTAATAGGCAGTAGCTTGGGAGTAAATAAGTTGCCCAGTGACCCGACTAAGTCCGCGACTTATTATTATGCCCAATTAAACAGCGGTGCATCCTATTTAATCGGCGCCCAATTGGAAGATGTTAACAATCAGGCACTGTCCAATTCCGCCACCGGCTCCATCGGTTCGCACGCTTGCGCCAGCGCGGGTTTTTATTGCCTATCCCTTTAAAGAGCGTAGGCCGAAATGTTTATATATTTACTCCTTTTGGGTTTTGCCGTAGGCAGTTTTCTTAACGTCGTTGCCCTGCGCTATGATCCGGATAAATTTTTATTCGGGCGGCGCGTAATCGGCGGGCGTTCCCATTGTCCGTATTGCCGCAAGACCTTACGATGGTACGAACTCATACCCCTTTTGAGTTTCGTGATACAAGCCGGCAGATGCCGCAGTTGTAAGGCCAAGCTGGACTTTCAATATCCGGCGGTGGAACTGATTGCGGGTTTTATCGCGGTCTGGACGCCCTTATCCGTAAAGTCCCATCTGGCGCTCACTCCGGAAGCAAGTATCCCGGTGGTGTCCGCTTTGTGGATGCTGGTCTTTTGGTCGTTTCTCCTTCTGGCCCTGATAGATTTGCGCCTGCACCTGATTCCGGACGAACTGAATTTTTTTCTGATAATTCTGGGGTTTGTTTTATTGCTTGTAACCCCGCCCTCGCCCTTGGGCAACACTTCTTTTATGGGGGCCTATTCTTTGATGTTTGGTTTGGATCAAAGTATTTGGATCAGTCATTTCGCGGCAGCCGCCTTTGGCATGATTTTTATTGGGACACTTATTGCCGTTACCAAAGGCAGGGGCATGGGCTTGGGGGACCTGAAGCTCGCCACCGTCTTGGGGCTGCTTTTCGGCTGGCCGGATATTGTTTTGGTCCTCCTTCTGGCCTTTGTGATTGGTTCCGCGGTGGCACTTCTTCTTATGGCGCTTGGCGAACAACGCCTGAAAGGCAAAATTGCTTTCGGCCCATATCTTGTTTTGGCTTCGTTCTTGGTATTCGCCTTTGGAGAAAAAATTCTGGCGGAATATTTCTCAATGTTTTGAATTATCTAGTCAGCCCAAGGGATGCTATAATACAAGCATGCGCGTATCCCGTTTCTCGGGGTTTACCCTGGTGGAGATGTTGGTTACCATAGGAATAATGGCCATAATCAGCTCCGCCGTGATAATTTACAGCGCCTCCAGCAGGCAGCAAATAGGCCTTGCCGCCGAAACAGCCAAGCTGACTCAATTTATCTTGCGTGCAAAGTCGCTTTCCATTTCCACCTACGGCGCCACCCAAAACATTTGTGGTTACGGCGTTCAATTGGATTACGCAAACAATCGTTACCACTTGGTTTCCTACGCCCTCAATAGTTGCGATAGTCCGAATTCCATTTCCGCCCGAAACATATTAGAAACTCACCGCCTGATGCCCGGAGTGACTCTGTCGAATCTTGTCTCAGGCAACCGCATGGGCGATGTCTTATTCTTGCCTCCGGACCCCATTATTTTTACCACGGATTTAAACGGCAATTTGTATGAAAGCAGGGGCGCAAAAGTTAAATTGATTACCGCCGATGGTGTCGCAAGCAAAAATATTTCGGTGAATTC
>JAZDLT010000009.1:0-4064 GCA_043801735.1 Candidatus Liptonbacteria bacterium
TTTGGTCTGTGCATTCTACCTGCTACCTTCTACTTACTGATTTTATTCGTAGTTCATCACCCAGCCCTTCTCGTCATCGTAGCCCACGATCAGGGTTTGGAGGGAGGTTGGCTTAGAAATTAAGTCGTCTACGTGATGCGACACAACGTCGATTCTGGCTACGCCACCCTTAATTTCAAGAGAGGCCACCTCGATTTTATCTCCCAGAAAAACAGTGCGTACGTTTTTGTAGCCGCTCTCCGTATTTTCCATTATCGCGAGCATCACAAAATCGTGACCGTCGGTTTTCTCGTTTACTATTACTGCCGCGTCTTCCTTGCCATCTCCAGTCAGGTCGCCCCTGGCCACTAAGCTTTGGTCGGGCGCGAACTCCGTCTCTTCCGTTCTATATTGCCCATCCCGTACGGAGTAGAGCGCCGTGCGGTCCATCGGGGAGACATAATCCGCATTTCTCACAAAGGAAAGATCGGTTTTGACTTCGGGCGTGACAACCGTTTCTTCCGCCTCCTCATCTCTGCCGCCAAAAATATTACTCCAAAATCCTCCCGAAACCTGGGCGGACTGATCCGTGTCGTTCTTGGCTTGCCATTGGTTGGCGGCAAGCCCTAAAACCACCACTACTACCGCGCCGGCCCAGAAAACCTTACGCCAGCCACTGCCCTGCGCCTCTTCTTTTTTGGTTGCTTCCGGTTTTCGTTCCGGCTGTCTTGTCTCGAGGCGCACTCCGGTCGGATTGGGGGCGGTGCTCGTTAGGATCGGACTGGCGGCCGGTTTGGGAGATTCTATGGGAGCGAATCCGGATCCTCTTTCCGGAGGTCTTGTTTCCGTTTTGGGCTGAGCCAAAAGCTCGTTTGTGTTTTCGGCCATTTTATTCGTTACGGGACCAACTTCCGGCTTCTTGGGCTCCGCCGGAACAGAGTTTGGACTGGTTTGTTCCATGTTTTTTGCCCCGAAGGGGCGGTTGATTTATGCCCAAAATCTAACCCTATCCCCGGAATTTGTAAAGGTCGAGACATGAGCTCTGAGGCGGCACCAAAGGCCCATCTTCTTTTCTTCGTAATGTTTCAATGTTTTAAAGAACATTGAAGCATGTTTGAATGAGTCATTCGGCCTGTGTCCGGCGGACCTCCCTATCTATATCTTTCTTCTTTATGCTCTCGCGTTTGTCGTGGGTCTTTTTGCTGCGGCCCAGGCCCAGTTCAACTTTCACCAAATTTTTTTTGAGATAAGCGCGCAAAGGTATAAGCGACCAGCCCTTCTGTTGGAGGCGGTTGGCGAGAATGGATATTTCCGCGCGGTGTAAAAGTAGGCGGCGGAAACGGGTCGGGTCATAATCATCGCTCGCATTCTTGGGTTGGAAGGGGATTATCTGGGAATTCAAAAGCCAGCACTCCCCATTTTTGACAAGGGCGTGACTGCCCGCCAGATTCATCTGTCCCAGGCGGGCGCTTTTGGCCTCCATACCGGAGAGCTCCAAGCCGGCTTCGTAAACATCGAAGATTTCGTAGTCAAACCGCGCGCGGCGGTTTTCGGCGATATTTTTCACAGGGCTACCGGTCATTTTCGTAATTATAACCGCTATTTAGACATCAAACTAATGTTTTGACAAATATTGCCGTGGGAGTATAACTACTTCCAGAAACTTCCCAAGAGGTGCGCCTCGCGGGACACAACGAAAGGAGGAGGGTATGCCCTCCCACAAGGTAAGATTGTTGCGTGAGAAGCCGCTGTCGTTTGAGGAGTGGGTCGAGATCATTCAGGCCCGCGCCGATCGTATCGCCAGCGCTGTGTTCGACCGATTCACCATCCCCACCTTAACTGACACGGCATGTCTGAGGGAAGGTGGCTCAACCCTTCACACCGGACGGATAGGAGGGAACGCATGTTTCGTAAGTGAGCCTCCGGGAGAATTCAGTCCGGAGACTCAGGGGATCTTCATCTTCTGTCCGTCGACCAGGGTGTATGGGGATACGGACAGCGACGGAGATGAGTCCGTTACCCTACCCCCAGAAGACCCCTCCAGGAAGCTCCTCGGGACCTTCTCACTGGTCGGGCTCACGCGCAGGCCGAAGCGCTGGGTCCTGGTTCGGGTGGCCTACAATACGAGACAGCCCGGTCATGACTGGCGGATTGAATACGCCACACAGGTTCGGATTTGGGAGGAGAAACTTCCCAACATACTGGAACTGGACGGAATTGGTCCGATCCACCTACTTCGGGCGATGACCGAGTTCTGCAACGGACTGGAGACGGAATACCGCCACAGACTGTCGGACATCGAGGCGGTCTGGCGCCCGATGGCGGCGGAGGACCAACTCCTCCTAAAGATTCCATGGCGGTAAGAGTTCGTCCGGGGCCGCACAGATGCAATCTGTGCGGCCCCCACAAACTTTATAAACCCCCGTTTTTAGGTTAATGTTAGGAGGCGGAAACAGAAACATTTTAATGCGTGAAAAGCTTAGGGAAATAATCGAAAACACCGTAGGTTCCGAGGCGGGCTTCGACCTAATGGTGCCGGAGCACTTAGAGCAGGGCCACTACTCCACTAATCTGGCGATGCGCTACGCCAAGTTCGTCCGCCAGAACCCGATGAGTGTTGCGGCAGATTTCGTGGGGCGCATAAAGTCATCCGCCCCGGAAAATTATTTTGAAAAAATCGAAGTAGCACCCCCGGGTTTTATTAATTTCTGGCTCAAATCCGAAATCTGGCAAGAAGGTATAACCAAGATTCTGGAGGGGGGTAATAAGTACGGCGAAACGGATATCGGGCATAAGAAAACGGTCATCGTGGAACATTCTTCGCTCAATATCGCTAAACCCATCCATGTGGGCCACTTGCGCAACGCTTTCATCGGAGACGTGCTGGCCAATCTTTATGCAATCACCAATCACAAGGTGGTGCGCTGGAACTACCTGGGTGACTGGGGCACGCAGTTCGGAAAACTTATCGTGGCTTATCGCAAGTGGGGCAAAAAAGAAACGGTGGAGAAGGATCCCATCCCGGCCCTGACCGCCCTCTATGTCCGCTTCCACGAAGAGGTGAAAAATGACGAAAAGTTGGGAGATGAAGCGCGGGCGGAGTTTCGCAAACTGGAGGAGGGCGACCGGGAAAACCGCCGGCTTTGGAGCTGGTTCAAGAAAGAGTCCTTGCGGGAATTCCATCACACCTACAAGACGCTGAATATTTCCTTCGACACCGATATCGGCGAAAGCTTTTTTGAAAAAGATCTGCCCGGGGTTATATCCGAGCTTACCGAAAAAGGACTAGCCAGAGAAAGCGAGGGTTCCTTAATAGTGGACCTCCAAAAATTCAACTTGCCCGTAGCGTTGGTGCGAAAGTCGGATGGAAGCAGCTTGTATCTCACCCGCGACATCGCCAATCTTAAATACCGGCTCAAAGAATATTCTCCCGCCAGGGTTCTTTATGTGGTAGGCAATGAGCAAAGCTTGCACCTTTCTCAGGTATTCGCGATATTCAATCTATTGGAACTAGGCGGGGGAGTGGATCTGATGCACGTAAAATACGGCATGGTTTTGGGCGAGTCGGGCAAGAAGTTTTCCACCCGCGAAGGACACATAATTTCTGCGGAAGAAGTTTTACAAAAAGCACTGGGGCTCGCGCGGGGCATAGTGCAGGATAAGAACCCGGATCTTTCCCGCAGGGAGCAAGAGGACGTCGCCCGGGCGGTAGCCGTAGGCGCGCTCAAATACACCAATCTTAAGGAGAATCGCAACTCGGATATAGTTTTTGACTGGCAGAAAATGCTGGATTTTTCAGGTGATAGCGGTCCGTATCTGCAATATACACACGCCCGTCTCAAAAGTATCTTGCGCAAGGCCGGACGATTAAACTCCTACTGGCCGCGCCGCCGACTGGATCTTCTCTCAAATGAAAAGGAGTTGAATTTAATGCGGGCGATCACAGAGTATCCCCACGCTATTCTTTCTGCCCTGGAAGATGCCGCGCCCAATCTGGTTTGCTCCTATCTTTACGAATTAGCGAACGCGATAAACGGGTTTTATGAATCCTGCCCGGTTATAAAGGAGGAGAATTCCGACCTGCG
>JAZDLT010000056.1:0-13552 GCA_043801735.1 Candidatus Liptonbacteria bacterium
AACTCCGGCGGTATGCCGTTTTCTTGATACGCCTTCTTATTATATGTCTCAATGTATCCGCCCCGGTGATCCTCTTGGGTGTCGGGCTTAATTAAAATCACCCCGGGTAGTTTGGATTTAATGAATTCCATACCGGGTATATTATATTCCGTTCGAAAATAGTGCAAATCAGACCGGCCGCCAAACAATCAGGGTGTATCCTTCGAAGAAATTGCCCACGTAGGTCCTTCTGGTTTTTTCTATCTGGATAACTCCCTTCTTTTCCAGCTCCCGCAGACCGGTTAAGAAACCGGAAAGATAGTTGCGCTTTTTATAATAAACATCCGACCAGTAGTCCAGGGGGTTTTTAGGGTCCAGTAATTCCGGGATGGGTTCTATATGACAGCATATCTCCGGCTTGTTTTCCAAAAGATAGTCCACAAACCCAGCATGCTTCGTGCCGACTTGCTCCAGGGCGGCGACGGTAAAGACCATGCTGCCCGAATCCAATTTAAAACTACGGTCCGGATTGAAAAAGTCGAAGCGTTTCCCTTTCGCGTTAGACAGCAGCCCCTTCTTGCCCATCTCTTCAATGATGCCCTGCGAGGCCTCCGCCCAGTCCAAACCACATAGAGTCGCGTTTGGATTTATCTCTCTGGCTTGAATCAAGTGATGCCCCGTTCCGCAACCGAATTCGTATATGGATTTTGCCGCTTGAGCGTATCTCTGCAAAAGCCATTTGACGTTCAGTCCGAGTATTTTATAAGAAAAATTCGGAGTGAGCGGTTTGATTAATTTCCCGCGCCAAGCGACGTAGTCCTGCTGCTTTTCGAAGTATCCCGGGATTAATGCGTTATCTTTGTTTTCTCTAACGGCATCCAGATTGCTCCCCCAGCCCCTTTCCCAAATCGGTAAGCGGTGCTCTCCCGACGCATCCGTTTTGGGATTGGCTATCAAGTTTTGTATCCATTCTTCTCTTCCTTTCCATTCCTCTTCCGACAAGCTTTTGTATTTTAAATTCAGGCGGACTATGTCTCCCTTAAGAGATTGCTCCAATTTGTCGTCCAAAATTTCTTCAAAGTCCTCGGGGGTGACTGTTCGTTGTTCCATGTTCCTCGGTTAGAATATTCTCATTTACCGCGCCTATTTATTTAAGCTTGGGCACAATTTGTTCACAAATAAAATGCACCACGAGGGTCTGCGCCTCTTGGATGGTAGCTGTGCTATTGGATGGAATCACAACAGAAACGTCGCATTCTTTTTTTATTACTCCCCCGCCACACCCTAGTAATCCAACGGTTTTCATGCCCAGTTCTTTCGCTTTTCTCGCCGCTTGAATTATGTTTTGTGAATTGCCGCTCGTGGATATCCCTAAAAAAACGTCGCCGGGCTGGCCAAGCGCCTCTACTTGCCTAGCGAAAATTCCGTCTAAATCACTTTTACCGAAATCGTTCAGCCAAGCCGTGAGGTAGGAGGTGTCCGTGGTAAGAGAAATTGCAGGATACCCCCGCCTCTTCTCTTTGTGTAGAGTAGCAACTATCTCGGCGGAAAGATGTTGGGCTTGCGCCGCGCTGCCACCATTTCCGGCTATCAATAATTTGTGTCTGGACATCAACGCTTCGCCTATTAAGTCAACAACCCGGCTGATTTTCTCTTTTATATGCTTATCTTTTAGATTGGAAAGTGCGGCTATGGTCTCGTCTACTCTTTGGTTAAACATTTTTATAGTGCAGTGTTTGTTATTCCTTCCACTATTTTATCATGAGAGCAACTCAATGCTATTTCCATTGTCCGATTTATGCAAGTTCGGTGTCCCTCCGCCAATTTTTCCGAATATGTCATTTAATCTCCCGACGTAGGAATGATCTCGACGCACTCTGTCGTAACCCGCGCGGGCTATTTTTTCACGCTCTTCGTCATGCTCCAAATAATATTTTATTTTTTCTATGTAGTCCCCGTCATCTTCATAAAAGACCATTTCTTCTCCGGGCCTAAAATAGTTCTCCAGATCATCCGCACGGGCGGTTAGAAGAAATCCGCCGCAAGCGGGAATTTCGAAGTGCCTGCCCTTGACTTGGGGCATGCCCCGACCGAAAAAACTGCGCATATTGGAATATAAATTATGATCCGGAACTATCTTGTTGAGTGAGCGGCGGAAAAATATTCTGCCCAAAGAATCTTTGTTCCAAAACCCCGGTGGGGGGTTAAGGGCCAAACTAATCTTGCTCTCTCCGAAAAGACGCACCATCTCTTCTGTGCTGACGCGCCCGCCTTGGACAGGTTGGCCAGGTCGGGTAAACCGCACTTCCGGCCAGCCACCTCCAAAAACCTCTACCGGGATGCCCGCTCTCTTGATTTTTTCCACAATCTTCCCTCTCTGACTGCTCCACCCGCCCACGAAGGTGACTCCCGGGCGGCCTGCGTCCGGAACTGGACCGGGCTTATAAACGTCAATATTCGCGCCCCACTGGGAGCGGATAACATTCGGCTGGCCATGCTTCTTATATGGCTCCGGCATCCAAGAATAGGTTGTAACGGCCCAAGTGAAATATTTTGCCCAAGCGCGGGAGTAGTTCCAGTAACGCCAACTATCATCCGAAAACCAGGCGACACTTGTAGTTTTTTCTTTTATTTTCTCCAGAGTCTCCGGCAGGAGCTCGTCCGTGTACATAAAGGCGAAAAGGAGGTCGGGTTGGAATTCTTCGACTTTAGCCAGAAGTTCTTGGTTAAACCTTTCCCTGCCCACTTCCAAAATCCGGTCAAACGGAAAATACTCCACCGTGTGCGGCATGGTTTTGAGCTGGAGGTAGAAGTTGTTGTACTCAAAACTCTTCCCTCTTTGGGGATCGTACTTGTCGTTTTCTAGGCAGGCGAAGAGGATACGCATGGAAGCAACTTACAACCTACAACTTATAACCCACAACGGGGGCATTAATTTTATCTATGATTATTGGCATAAGTTGTTAATTGTTGGTGATTGGTTGTTAGTTATTTGTCGGCCCGCAGATACCAACTGATGGTCGCGCGCAAGCCCTCCTCAAAACCGGTCTGGGCGCGGAAGCCGAATTCCTTTTCCGCTCGGCTCACATCCAACATGCGTCTGGGTTGACCGTCCGGCTTGCTCGCGTCCCATTTTATGTCCCCCTTGTAGTCCATCAACCGGGCGATGGTTTGAGCCAGGTCTTTTATGGAAATTTCTGCGCCCGACCCCAAATTGACGGGGTCGGACTTATCGTATTTCTCGGTGGCCAAAACTATGCCTTTCGCCGCGTCTTCCACATACAAAAACTCTCTGGTCGGCTGACCGGTGCCCCAGACCTCTATGAATGCCTTGTTGTCCCTCTTGGCCTCCGCAACTTTTCTTATTAAAGCCGGAATGACATGGCTGGAGGCAGGGTCAAAATTATCTCCCGGACCATAAAGATTCACCGGAAAAAGGACGCTGGCGTTAAATCCATACTGTTGCCGATAGGCCTGCGCCTGCACCAAAAGCATTTTTTTAGCCAAACCGTAGGGCGCGTTCGTTTCTTCCGGGTAACCGTTCCACAGATCATCTTCCTTAAACGGTACGGGGGTAAATTTGGGATAGGCGCAGATTGTAGCGATGCCCACGAATTTTTCCACGCCCGCCAGACGCGATGCCTCTATTAGCTGGACGCCCATCATTAAGTTGTCGTAAAAAAGCTCTCCGGGCTTTGCCTGATTAAAACCTATCCCGCCCACCTTGGCGGCGAGATGAATGACCACATTTTTCCCGGCGACTGCTTTTTGACAATCCTCCCACTTCCGCAAGTCCGACTCCTCCGAGGTGGGACGATAAATTTTCTCCGCAGACACGCCGCGTTCGATAAGTTGGGCGTACAAATGCTGTCCCAAAAATCCATGTCCGCCGGAGAGGAGTATTTTTTTATCTCTCAAATTTATGGCCATATGTATCGGAAGTATATCCCCCCGAAATTATTTGGACAAATTTTAAGGCGCGCCCCCGCTAGGAGACGCGCCCAATGAGTGCGGGTTGCGACTCAATCTGTCGCAACGCCGAAATAGAGCAGCCTGAGCTCCACCCCCTCCGGCACCCTGTAGAAGTGAAGGGTGTCCGGGGGGACGGCGATGAGGTCGCCGGGGTGAGCCTCACAAACCTGTTCCCCAGAGGGAGAACCGATTCGGAATTCGGCGGAGCCGGAGACGATGTAGTAGATCTCCCACATCGTCTTGTGGACGTGGGGATGCCTGCTTGTGTCGCAGCCGTCGTAGCTGCGCGAAACCGCAATTTGGGTGATGTGCGGGATTTCCCCTTTCTGCACCAAGACAAGCTTGCGAGTGGGCATTTCCGGCCCATGGGCTGTGACTTGGTCGGGACTTGCTCCACCAGTCAAGACCATCATGAAACATCTCCTCCCTACCAGCGCTGGATCAGTTCCTTGTGAATCAGGAAGTCCCACGCCCAGCGAGTCGCCTGGACGGACTTCATGTCCTCCACCACCCCTCCGTCGCACATGGCAAGCCAGCCATTGAGGTCGTAGAGAACGGGCACGATGAGCTCGGTGGGGTCGAGATCCAGCTCCGCGACCCTCCGGCAGCCCCAGGCGACACCCACAAGACCGGTTACCCGCACCGAGGCCGGATCGAGGACCGCCCGCCGATCCCGGAAGATGTGGGTACCCTGGGGTTCGTAACCGGTTTCCTCGAGCAGCTCTGTTCGTAGGACCTCTTCGTAGCTCTGTCCCGGTTTGGGGTTGCCGCCGGGCAGCTCCAGCACCCACCCATCCACTGCGTGGCGATACTGCCAAATCGCGATCACCTCCTCATCCTCCGTCAGGGAAAAGATGAAGATCGGTTTGGCATTCGCGCCGTACAGCGTCCACTCTCGCACCTCTCCGTCCGGGTAGCGAAAGTCCACACTGGTCATCAGCCGTCCATGTCTCCGAAGGAGAACTTTCTCCGATTCCTCAATCGGAACCGGAGACGGGCCGGTGGGCGGCACCTGCCCCATACCAAGCTTTAAGATCCCCATCTCTGCCTCCCCTCTTGGAATCAACTGATGGACTTATAAGACCAAAGTGTCCCTTGGTCAAGGACGAGTCGCAATGGCCAACAATCCACCGCCAATAGTGGAGGCGGCTAATTGGCCCGCTGGAAAGTCAAAAACAACTTACAACGAGGGCTGCTAATTGGCTCGTTAGCGAAATTACTAACAACCTACGACCTACGACTAACAACCAGAGAACTATCACCCATCACCTGCTACTTACCATCACCCGCCAACTTCATATCAGCGTCAACCATTATCTTGACCAGGTCCTCGAATTTGGTCTTGGCCTCCCAGCCCAGTTTTTCTTTTGCCTTTTTGGTGTCCGCAATCAGATTTTCCACCTCGGTGGGACGATAGTAGCGCGGGTCAATTTCTATATACTTTTCCCAGTCCGGCAGACCTGCATATTTGAAGGCCGCCGCCACAAATTCCTTTACGGAATGACTCTCGCCCGTGCCTATCACATAATCCTCCGCTTCCGACTGCTGCAGCATCCGCCAAGCCGCATCCATATATTCCGGCGCATAACCCCAGTCGCGTTTGGCCTCTAGGTTTCCCAAATAAATTTTCTTGTCCAAGCCCGCCTTAATGCGCGCGATGCCCCGGGTGATTTTTCTTGTTACGAAGGTCTCTCCCCTGCGCGGGCTTTCATGATTAAAAAGTATGCCGTTCACGGCGAACATTCCGTACGCCTCCCGGTAGTTGCGGGTCATATAGTGGGCAAAAACCTTGGATACGCCATAGGGACTGCGCGGATAAAAGACCGAGTTCTCGTTTTGAGGAGGAGGCGTAGCGCCAAACATCTCCGAACTGGAGGCCTGATAAAATTTTACCTCCCTGCCCGTGTCTTCCTTGAAGTCCTTGATTGCCTCTAGGATGCGCAGTGTTCCAAGGGCGGTTATGTTTGCGGTATATTCCGGGATATCGAAAGAAACGCGCACATGGGACTGCGCGCCCAGGTTATAAATCTCGTCCGGTTGTATTTTATAAATCAGCTTGCGCAGGTTGCCGGAGTCGGACAGATCGCCGTAGTGCAACTTAAAAACATACTTGCCCGCATGGGGGTCTTGATAAATGTGTTCCACCCGACCGGTGTTAAAGGTGGAGGCGCGACGCATTACGCCGTGCACATCATAGCCCTTCTGGAGTAAAAACTCCGCCAGATAACTGCCATCTTGTCCGGTTATGCCGAAGATAAGTGCCGTCATCTATTTTTTATCCTTGGGCACCGCCACGACTAATTCCTCTACCAATTTACGGGTTTTCTCGTCCTGCGGCCAGTTCTCCAGGATTTTGTCTGCCACTCCCTTAAAACGATCTCCATCCTGTTTCATCTTGTAAACATCCAGAAGTCCATAAAGGTGCTGGGGGCGGTTTGGAGATTCCCCCACTCCGGTCAGAAAGGCCTGTTCCGCAATATCCAGATAAGCCGCATTCTGGGACTGGATAGCGGCAGTTTCGTGGATAATGCCCACAATATACAAATCCTGACCAAAACTCATGCCTTTCCCCCACTCAATGATGGGACTGTAGTATTTCGCCATCAATTTCAAACACCTGTCTATCAACTCCTGGTCGGTATTGCTGCGAATAACGTTCATTAAAGAGTTCGCCAGGTTGCGCACTAGCTCCGGCTGTCCGATAGGGGAAGGCATGTCAAGCGGCGGCTGGATTATTTTCTCCAATTGCTCCAAAGAAGTAGCGCTCGTGGCCTCCTGGCTGGCTCGCACATAAGAGGAGGATTTCGCCCAGGGCAGGAAGTTACCGTAAAATCCTATGCTCAAAATTATTATCCCGAAGAATATGGCGATTATTTGCTTGAGAGATTGATCCATATCAGTTCGTGGGATTTTTATTTATTTTCAAAAACCACGCTCCGAACGCCAGGAACGAAAACCAACTGATATACATGGGAATCACGTCAAAAAGCGCCAGACCCTGCACAAAATACGCTACTGGCATGGCTATTAAAAGTCCGGTCATCAAAGGATGCTCGCGCAAACCGCGCTGCCAGAGCTGCCAGTAAAAAGCCGCAAACATGGAAAGATACGCCAAAAGACCGACCAGGCCGGTTTCCGTCAGATAATCAAAGATGACGCTGTGCGCCCGATCAAACCAGGTTTCTCTGTTTTCTCCCGGGGCAAAGTGGCGCACATCAAAGTGTTTATCGAAAACGACGGTGAAGTTTTCCGGTCCCCAGCCCAAAATGGGTCTTTCCTTAAATCCCTGCCAAGCGCTACCCCAGGTCCAGAATCTGGTTTGGGCGGTATACTCTCCAAAATCCAAAAAAAGCAGGCGGCTGCCCGGAAGCCGTTGCATCCAAGGTTGACTGCGCAGACCGAACGCCAAAAGCCCCAGACCGAATAGCCCCAATAAAATCATGATGGCTATAATGCGAAGCTTCTTTTGTCCAAAAACACACAAATAACCCAGATACGCAAAAATTCCGGCTATCAATCCCAGCATCGCCCCGCGTGTGCCTGCCAGCCAAAAGAACAGGAAAAATAAGACCATCAGCGAAGCGTAGCCCAAATTGCCCAGCCAGTCCCTCTTTTTGGAGAACCACAACCACATACCGAAAAAAGACATAAAGATAAGGTAGATGGAAACATAGGCGGGATTGCCCAGCGATCCCTGGAAGCGGGTAGCCGCTAAACGACCCCACATGGTCGGCGCAATCGGCCCGTTACCGGAAGAATATGGTCCCAAGAAAAACTGTCCGCCGGGCGCAGCAGATAGCACGCCATATAAAATTACAAGCACTGCGGCCAAGAGAGACGAGCGGAAAAGGGCTTTCCAGTTCCACTCTTCATTAAAGAGAACTACCAGCAGAAGGAAGAAAAGGTAGTAGTGCAACATTTGGAAGCCGCCCTCTCCCCGTTCGAAATTCGACCAGATGGCGGAATGGATATCGTACGCGAAAAGCGTGGCCAGAGTATATGCTCCGGCAAAAGCGCTTACCGCCCAAACTATTTTTTCTCGGAAGGCGTGTCTGAGCCGCATCCCCAAATCCCCTTTTTCAAAGGCCCACCACAGAAGCGTGCAGATTGCTGCCAACTCTACCATCCAACGGAAAAAATAGTATTTTACTCCTATAAAGGGAAAGTAGTTGGAGGCGGATACTAAAACTACCGCAAAGACGGAAGCGTGGAGAAAGAATTTTGATAATCTTAGAAACATGGGTGAATTAGAATTAAGAATTGGAATTTGGTTTTGGTTTTATCCGTAAGATATCTGGATTAATTTGATCTAGTTAATTCTAATTCGCCATTCCAATTCATCTCCTACCGGGCGTATTCCACCGCCCTCACCTCCCGAATAACGTTTACCTTGATTTCGCCCGGAAACTTCAACTCTGATTGTATCCTATTTGCAATCTCCCGCGCCAATTCTAAAGCACGAAAGTCGTCTATCTTTTCCGGTGTTACAAAAACCCGCAATTCCCGGCCGGCGGAAATCGCGTAAGAATTTTTAATACCCGGGAAACTGTTTGCGATTTTTTCCAAATCCGCCAAGCGTTTAATGTAATTTTCTATGTTGTCTCGGCGCGCGCCCGGGCGACTGGCGGAAATAACGTCTGCGGCAGTAATTACGTATGCTTCCGAGCTGGCGTAGGGATAATCTTCGTGATGGGATTGCATGGCCTGGATCACGCGCTCATCCACTCCGTATTTACGCAGAATCTTAATGCCCAACTCCACATGAGTACCCTCTACCTCGTGGTCGATTGCCTTGCCGATGTCGTGCAGGAGGGCACCCTTGCGCGACACTTCTACGTTCAGCCCTAATTCAGAGGCCATCATGGCGGCTAAATACGCCATCTCAATGGAGTGAGTTAGAACGTTCTGGCCATAGCTGGTGCGAAAATGTAATCGCCCCAGTAAGCTAATTATCTCTTTGGGCAAATCATACACGCCCACCTCCATGGTGGCGGCCTCGCCGATTTCTACAATCCTTTTATTCAATTCCTGTTTCGCTTCTTCCACCTTTTCCTCTATCTTGGCCGGTTGGATGCGTCCGTCTTTAACCAGTTTTTGCAGAGCCAGACGCGCCACTTCGCGGCGGAATGGATCGAATGAAGAAATCACGACTGCATCCGGTGCTTCGTCAATTACAAATTCCACTCCCGTAGCTCGCTCTAAGGCGCGTATATTGCGACCCTCCCGGCCGATTATCTTACCCTTCAATTCTTCGTCGTCCAATGGAAAAATGGTGGTGGTTGCCTCCGAGATATGGGAGCGCGCATAGCGCTGTAGGGCCACGGTGATTATCTCCATGGACTTTTTCTCTATCTCGTCATGCCGTTCTTTTTCTATCTTCTGCAAGGTCTGGGCCAATTCTTGAGAATTCTGCTCCTTGATTCTGGCGAACAGCTCCGCTTTGGCATCCGGCTCGGTTAGTTTCGCGACACGCTGTAACTCCGCATTGATTTTTTCCCGGCCGACTTCCACTTCCGCTTGCTTATTCTTCAGCTCCTCGGCATAGCGGCGCAACTCGTTTTCGCCCCGCTCAATATTGCTTAATTTTTTATCCAAGGACTCCTCGCGCTCAATCAACCGGGATTCCAACGCAGCCAGCCGGTTTTTTTGTTCGCGTTCGTCGTTTTTTACTTCCGTAAGGAGAGAGGCGGCCTTCTCCTTGGCCTCCAGAATTATTTCTTTGGCTTTGCTCTCGGCTTCCTCGGCCTTACGTTTACCGCTCTGCTCCAGAGAGGAGTTGAGATTTATTATCTGAAATCGGCGAATTAAGTAACCGGCCAGGGCACCCAAAACCAAGGCACCCGCCCCAACTAGGTAGGTATTCATAATAATATTTGGTTGTTTCTATGGCTATAAGCGAATATAAATCCATCTCTAGGATTCCGAACGCCTGCCTGTCCCGCCCCCTATGCCGCGGTGCGTAAGTAGATTGGTGCCAAAAGTTCAGTTTCCGAAAAAACACCCCGAGACAGAAGCAAAAACGGGATTACCAGGAAACAAAAGCTTGATTAATGACGTTTTAACTAACGAGTTAATTATACCAACCAACTTGCCGGGACGCAAGTTGGGCTGGCACGGCTCGTTGGCACTCACGCATTTTACTCTTTGGCTAGTTGGACCCCCAACTGCTTGTCGTTGGTTATTAGTGGTTGGTTAATTGTTTGCTACAATGTACCCATGCGACACACCGTAGTTTTAATGATCCTGGACGGTTGGGGAATCGGACCATCCAACGATTCCAACCCCATTCATGTAGTGGATCCCCAGAGCTTCAAGTACCTGGAGGAGAATTATCCCGTAACCAGCTTGCAGGCCTCCGGCATTAGCGTTGGCCTGCCTTGGTCGGAAACCGGCAACAGTGAGGTGGGCCACCTGACCATCGGGGCGGGGAAGATCATTTATCAGTACTACCCCAAGATTACTATAGCCATCGAGGATGGCACATTTTTTGAGAACGAAGTCCTTAGGGCCGCCTTCGAACACGCCCGCAAAAATAATTCCGGCGTAAATTTTGTGGGCCTGCTCACCAAGGCCAATACCCACGCGGCTTTGGAGCACCTGCAGGCGTTGCTTCAAATGGCCAAGAAAGAGAATGTGGCCAACGTAAAATTACATCTTTTCGGGGACGCAATAGATTCTCCTCCTAAATCCATTTTGGGAATGTTGGAAGAATTGCCTGCGGATAAATTGGCCACTCTCACGGGCCGTTATTATGCTATGGATCGCAACGAGAACTGGTCCCTGACTCAGAAGGCCTATGATTGCCTGACCGGTAGATTCGGCGCGATTACGCCCAATATCGGGGATTACCTCAAAAAATTTTTTGAAAAAAATCCAAGCGAGGAGTTTCTGCCGCCCTTACGGATCGATTCCAGTAAGGCCATTGCCCCAAGCGACGCGGTTATTTTCTTCAACTTTAGGGAGGACAGCATCCGTCAGATGGTAGAACCATTTATCCTGCCCAATTTCGATCATTTCGCCCGCCAGTTGCCGGACAATCTTTATGTGGCCACTTTTACGCGCTACGCCCAGAACTATCCCGCGCCATTTGCCTTCCCGGCCGACAAGGTGGAGCGTCCCCTGGGACGGGTCATCTCCGAATTGGATAAAACCCAGCTGCGGCTGGCGGAAACCTACAAATACGCGCATGTTACTTATTTTTTCAACGGCCACAGGGAGGAGCCCTATAAAAACGAATATCGCGTTCTGGTGCCCTCGCTTAACATCACTCACCCCGACGAACATCCCGAATTGATGGCCTCCGCCGTAACCGATCGCCTACTCGAGGCCCTTTCCAATCAGGCCTTTGATTTCATCTTGGTTAACTACTCCAACCCCGACACCTTGGGACATTCCGGTAACTACGAGGCCTGTCTTAAAGCGGTTCAGTTTATCGATCAAGAAATCAGCCGCGTGATAAAGGTGGTGGAGCAAACCGAAACCGCGCTCGTAATCACCTCCGACCACGGCAACATCGAGCAAGAACTTAATCCCCTGACTGGCGTAGTGGAGACCCAACATCAGAACAATCCCGTGCCCTTCTATCTCGTGGGCAAAGAGTTCCGGGGCAGAAAATTTCCGAATTATCCCAATCTGCGCAACGACACCCTGGGTATGTTGGCAGATGTCGCCCCCACCATACTGGGCTTAATGGGTATTCCTAAACCCCAAGAGATGAGTGGAGGGAATCTGTTGAAACACCTGCTTTAAACTTCCCTCGAGGTGGCGTGGCTCGGAATTAGTGTTATAATCAGAACATCATGCGCTGGCTTTCCCGAATAATTCTCGCGGTCGCCATAAACCTGATAGCGATTCTGGCGGCCAATCAATGGATCTCCGGCTTCCGCGTTTCGGGCGGCTTCGAGGAGTGGCTCATGGCGGCCGGGATACTTACCCTTCTGAACTTCTTGGTTAAGCCAGTTCTGAAGCTGGTTTTGGGTCCGATTATCGTTTTGACCCTTGGATTAGGATTGGTATTGGTGAACATGGTGGTTATCTACCTGCTTGACAGGTTCTCGCAAGACATTAGTATTGAGACCGTTCTGGCGCTGCTTTACGGTTCGATACTGATTGGCGCCTTGAACTTTTTCATGCATTTAGCCATAAACAGAAAAGATGAGTAGCGCCATAACCATTCTGCAGATAATTCTGCCGATCTTAATCATAATCCTGATTCTGCTCCAAGAACGTTCTGCGGGTCTTTCGAGTTTGTGGGGCGGGGACGGTGGGGGCTTTTACCAAACCCGCCGGGGATTGGAGCGCTGGGTTTTTGTCGCAACTATTGTCTGTGCGATCCTTCTGGCGGTAGTTTCGGTCTGGCGGCTTATTATGCAGTAACCGAGCTTTATGCTCTTTTTAAGGAAAATTCTTGGCGTTCTTAGCGGACCAGAAAAAATGGTTGTTTTTGCCGCCGCCTTGGCCGCTCTGTTTTGCTTCCTGGGCATATCCGCTCTTTTTATCTACCGCATCACAACCGTGGTCCCGAGCCGGGGAGGAGAATATATGGAAGGCATGGTCAGTCAGCCCAGCTTTGTCAATCCGGTCCTGGCCTCCACCGAAGCGGACAAGCTTCTGGTGCGTCTGCTTTTTTCCAATATCCCGGACGTGGCCGAAAAAGTGGAAGTGGATAAGGGCGGCCGGGTATGGCAGGTAACTCTTAAGGAAAACGTGCTGTGGTCGGATGATTACAAGCTTACCAGCGATGATATTGTTTTTACGGTGGAGAAAATTCAGGATCCCCAGGCACAGTCCCCTTTCTTCCACAGCTGGCAGGGGGTAGCAGTCAATCGCCTAAGCGAGCTTAAGGTACAATTCAACCTGGTTTCGCCCTACCCGTTTTTCGAAGAAAATCTGCGCGGACTATATATTCTGCCAAAACATATTTTCGCGGACACCCCACCGGCCAACTGGAAACTATCAAAATATAACCTGGAACCGATCGGCAGCGGGCCTTAC
Source organism: Candidatus Liptonbacteria bacterium (assembly GCA_043801735.1). GTDB lineage: Bacteria > Patescibacteriota > Minisyncoccia > UBA6257 > 2-01-FULL-56-20 > JAHFLL01. The sequence continues at coordinate 12,946 of JAZDLT010000056.1, forward strand.
CGTTTTTTATCCTACGCCAAGCAACCAAGCGGATTCATCACCCACTTCCGCATGATCGCGCAAAACGGCAGGGTGGAATCTCCGCTTATCGAAAAGTTTGACTTGCGCTTCTTTCCGCATCCGGAAGAAATGATTGAGGAATTCAATGCGGGCAAAATAGACGGACTGACCACGATGGATGGCGAGCTTTACGCCAAAGCGACCCGGCCCCACCAGCTCTTTTCCTACTATTTGCCGAGCTACTACGCGGTCTTCTTCAATCAAAGTCAAAACATCGCCCTACAGGACGGCGCGGTACGTAAAGCACTCACGGAGGCGGTGGACCCCGCGGCGCTGGCGGAAAAGATTTTTTCCGGACGCGCCAACAGTGCGTATTCCCCGGTATCAGAACTACCTCTGTCTCCCTCCCGCCCGAATATATCTTTAGCGGAAACAATCTCCAAGCTGGAACAGGCGGGCTGGGTGAAGAATTCGGAAGGGATCCGAGAGAAATCGGATAGGAGTGGAAATTTGCCTTTGGTTCTGAGATTGACCGTGCCGGATGTTCCTTTCCTTATAAAAACCGCGGGGGAGCTCAAGGAGAGCTGGGTGGCTCTCGGGGCTAGGG
>JAZDLT010000075.1:0-3811 GCA_043801735.1 Candidatus Liptonbacteria bacterium
CAAGTTCGACGAGACCCTGGCCGAGATAAAAAAGTTGGGCATCAAGGTGGAGTCCGAAAATGTAAATGCCCAGGACGTGACCGAGCACTACGTGGATTTGGAGGCACAGCTTAAAAATTACCGCCTGGAAGAGCAGCAATACCAGGAAATCTTGAAAAAGGCCCAAAAGGTGGAGGAAATGTTAAATGTCCACAGCCAATTGGCGCGGGTGCGTGGAGACATTGAACGCATCGAGGGCCAGTTAAAATATCTGTCCAGTCAGGTGGATATGTCCTCAATTACCGTTAATTTGACCGGCGAAGCGGACACCACGGTTTTGGGTATCCGCTGGCGGCCGCTTTACGAAATGAAGTTGGCTTTGCGCTCCATGTTGGAATCCCTGACTTCCTTTATAGATATGATTATAGGCCTGGTTATTTATCTGCCCATAATCATTCTCTGGTTGGCGCTCCTGATCTTTGTTTTCTGGCTGGGGCGGAAGCTGTGGAGTTGGTTCCGCAACAGATTTTTCCCGGTGCAGTAGGGGCACTAAAGTTTTAAACAAAAACAGCCCATTGTTTTATGGGCCGTTTTTGGTAATATTCAGCAATATGAAAGATGGAGGCGAAAAAAAATACACCAAAGGAGAAGTTTCCGAGGGATTTATAACCGAAATTAACCATTGGGTGGACGAGGAAAAATCGAGGACCAAGAAGAGCGGACATTTAATTGACCCCGAGTTCAATCCTAAAGAGCTTCGCCCCGAGGACGAGGAAATTTGGGGCAAGGTAAAAAACTCCAGTGTAACTCGTGAGGACGTGACCCTGTATAGAAAAGGGATTACGGCGACGGGCGCTTGCAGATCCGTCCAGATATTCGCTGAATTCATAGCGAATCTTGCCATGCCGATTATATTAAGACCCGAGATAGAGGAATGGAAAAAGTCGAGAAAGATGCAATAAACTATGGGCAAGGACATTATAATTTCGCGGGAGGAGGAAAACGCGTTGCGGGCGAAGCTTGCGGAGAGAAAGGATGCAGAGGCCGAAAGAGAGCTGCGCTTTTTGAATATGCCGGATTTATCCCGCACACCGGGCAACCCGCTTTATGAGATAGTGGAAAAAGCCAGACAGGTGCCGGTTTTAGCTGATTTCGACAATATTATTATCCCCGAGATCGTGCCGGCGGAGGTCAGCTTCGACCACTTTGACTTTCCGCCCGATCACCCCGCGCGCAGTCGGTCGGATACCTACTACACGGACGATACCCACATCCTGCGCACGCACGACACGGTGATGTGGTACTACTACACCCAGCACCCCGAAATCAAAGAGAGAATCGCGCGCAAGGAAAGCTTCGGCGTGGTTTGTTACGGTAAGGTTTACCGTAAAGACGAGATAGACCGCAAGCATATGAACATCTTCCATCAGTTCGGGGGTTGGTATCTGACGCCGATTGAGAAGGAAAAACTTACCATAGAGGACCTTAAAAACGTCCTAAGTCAAATAGTCAGGGGCCTTTTCGGCCCGTCGGCGCACTTTCGTTTCAATCAAGACGCCTTTCCTTATACCGACCCATCTTTGGAGGTGGAAGTAGAAATCGGCGGGCAGTGGATTGAGGTTTTGGGCTGCGGTATGACCACACAAAGTGTTTTCAAAAAGTTCGGGGTGGAGGGCTATAATGCCTGGGCCTTCGGCTTCGGTCTGGAGCGTTTGGCGATTATCAGCATGAAATTGCCCGACATTCGGCTTCTGTGGTCTGAGGACGAACGAATCAAGCGGCAGCTGAAGCTTGGAAATATTTTCAAAGAAGTAAGCAAGTATCCGCCTATCACGCGCGACATTTCTTTTGTGGTGGATAAGAGTTTCGTGCCCAACAACTATTTTGATCTGATCCGTGACATTGGCGGAGATTTAATAGAGGAGGTTTCCCTGTTGGATAAATATGAAAATGCGGAAAAGTTTGGCGCGGATAAGTTGAGTTATACCTACCGCATAATTTATCGCAGCACCGAAAGGACTTTGCAGACAGAGGAGATAGAGCCGATTCAAAATAAAATTATAGAAGGAACCAAAAATCAGTTCGGAGGGGAGGTGAGGTAGGGCGTGACATCACATGTCGAGTAAGTCGCCTTGGCCGTGACGAGGGATTTATGCGTGGAGAAATAAACCATTCTCATATTCTGCAGAATATGAGAATGGTTGCGGATATGGGAAAGCCGCGCGACATCGGGTCGGGCGGCTTTCTTGTTTCTCGCGCATCGCGGGAATTGTTGCCTAGTAGGGGCCAGGGCCTGCGGTATGGGGCTCGTATGCCCTCGGGAGCGCGAATTCGAAGCGCCTGTTCGCCCGATGAGCGTCGATCATTCCGCTCGGGGGTGACCGCCGCTCCTGTTCTTCGAGTACGCTCTCGAAAAGCATCACGACTTCCTGGATCAAGTCCAGTGCTCTCCCAAACCCGCACTCGAACTCATGCTGGTCGAGACTGGGTTTCAGCAGTTCCTCGACGAGCTCCAGGACGGGTCTGCCCCTCGATTTCCACTCGTCTGGGTCTGCGCTCCCCTGAATCAGTCGGAGCTTGATTGCGATGGAGCGCAGGAGCTCCAGCTTGCGTTCCCGAGTGCAATCCCCGCGCGCGCACAGGGCCTTGCTTCGGTACCCGCTCACGAGGAGAGATATTTCGGCCGCAATGCTTGACGCTCGCTCAGACATGATGGCCTCCTGTGGCTGTCGTCTGATAGTAAGATTAATTAATCCGTGGGACGTGTCAATTTACGGAAACTCGGATACAATTGAGGCGATGAAGCTGAAGATTCCTTCTGAAGTAAAAACCATTGCCAAAGAGCTGGCCCAACAGGGCTTTGAGGCCTACCTGGTGGGTGGTTGCGTGCGCGACCTTATCATGGGCCGCGAGCCCAAGGATTGGGATATAGCCACCAATGCCAATCCCGAAAAAATCCAGAAAATATTTCCCGATTCCGTTTACGAAAATAATTTCGGTACGGTAGGGGTTAAAACCGAATCGGACGACCCTCGGGTGAAAATCGTGGAAATTACCACCTATCGGCTGGAAGGGAAGTACACCGACAAACGCCATCCGGATGAGGTAACCTTCGCAAACACCATAGAAGAAGATTTATCCCGCAGGGATTTTACCATGAACGCCATTGCCCTGGATTTAGGGGAATATATCTCCCAAAAACATTCCGGCGTTTCACGTTTCATGTTTCACGATTTGCGCTTGGTGGATCCATACGACGGCCAGGAAGACATAAGGGGCAAAATAGTCCGTGCCGTTGGCCGGGCGGAGGATCGATTTAACGAAGACGCTTTACGCATGCTGCGCGCCGTCCGTTTGGCTGCGGACTTGGATTTTGAGATAGAAATAACCACTCGGCGGGCGGCGGAAAAACTGGCCGGCAATTTGGAGGCGATTGCCCACGAGCGCATCCGGGATGAATTTTCCAAGATGATAATGTGTGCCGGCGCGGCAAGAGGAGTGATTCTTCTGGAAGAGTTGGATTTATTGCGTTACGTCATGCCCGAACTGCGGGAAGGTATCGGCGTGGACCAAAACCTGCATCATATTTATACCGTTTTTGAACACAGCGTGCGGTCGCTCGATTACGCCGCCAAACAAAATTATTCATTAGAAATACGTTTGGCCGCTCTCTTGCACGATATCGGTAAACCGCGCACCAAGGGCGGACAGGGGCGCAACTCCACTTTTTACAACCACGAAATGCTTTCCGCGCGTATGGTGTTGAGGGCCATGGATCGTTTGCACTTTGCGAAAGATATTACCGAAAAAACCGCGCACCTGGTGCGCTGGC
>JAZDLT010000003.1:0-19414 GCA_043801735.1 Candidatus Liptonbacteria bacterium
AGAAAATATGGTGGTTCTTGACCCATTTTGTGGCTCCGGAACAACTTTAGTTGCGAGTGCTAGAGAAAATCGAAAAGGAATAGGCATAGATCTAAACAAAAAATATTGTCAGATGAGCAGGAAACGCCTGCAAGATTTGAAGCTGAAGAAAAATCAGCAGGTTATTTATGGCGATTCGCTTAAGAAAACATCTGAAATTAAGGGAAAAATCGACTACTGCGTAACCTCGCCGCCATACCATAATATTTTGAGGCACAATGGCGGTGGGCTAAGAGACGCGAAAAACAAGAATGTACGCAATGGTTCTCGTCTTGGTGTTGAGTATTACTCAAACGATAAAAGAGATTTAGGCAATCAGGCACAATATAAAGATTTTTTGCGATTATTAAAAGAAGTCATGGTAGAAGTTTATAAAAAATTGAGAGAAAAAAAATACTGCTCAATTATAATCAGTGATTTTACAGTAAATAAAAAAGAGACGAACGCGAGCGGTGATGTTATACGGCTTATGCAAGATATAGGATTTGTTTTTGAGGGTGCAGTTGTGCTTGTTCAGGACAATGAGCCACTATATACGTTTGGCTATCCCTATGCCTACAAAATGAATCATCATCATCAGTATATTTTGAATTTTAAGAAAAGTTGAAATAAAAAACTCCCTGAAAAGCTGACGGGAATTTTACTCAATCAACTAATTTGTGGAATCCACAATATCGGCTGACCAAGCAATTTGTTTTACGCGATGAGCAGAATTAATAGCAGATTGCTTTGAGGTATAACCCTCGCTGGCAGCTACCTTTTCGCCGTTTATGGCTTGAAGATACCATCTGTAATATCCGGCCGCATCTTTGTAAATGACGAATCTTGGATTTGTCATGTTTTTGCTCCGTTACATTATTTGATTAAACTAGGGAGTCGACCTTTACGCTTGCTCCCCACCTCAAAAACCGAAAAGTTTTTAAGGAGGAGAGGTAAAGGCGGCTTGACCTAGATAAAAAATAAAAGTCCCGGAGTTATCCCATCAGCTTTTCAAGGAGCTTCATTTAATATTTTATCTTTTTGTTTTTAGTTAGTCAATATTTTGGCGGCGCGCCAGTTTTCAACTGGCACGAAATTCGGCGGCGGCGGAAAAGCGAGGGCGGGCAAAAATTCCTTCCCCCCCAACCCCCTTCCTTTTTGCTCGCCCGAGCTTAAAAGTTTTTCAAAATTCAGCGTTCGGATTTTCGCTAAAAAAAGTTCGGATTTCGTTCAGCGTTCGGAGCGAAGTTTTCGTATGGACCCATTTCTCGAACTGGTTGTATAATTGTCTTATATGAAAACAATAAGAATAATAGGCCTTGTCTTGGTAATCTTGTTCGGGGCGTTTATGTTCGTGTACGGCGAATTTGACGACAGCCCCGGAGGGCAGTTGCTCGGACTCGTTATGTTTGTCGGTGGCATCGTAGGGTTGATAAAATATCGGTGGGGCAAGGGTTAATTTCCATTTCGTGGGAGTACCAGTGGTTTTGAATAACTATTCTGGGTTCTTGCGACGCCCAAAGCAAATAATTGATACGAAGCGTTATAATCTCGCCGTTGTCGCGACATTACGGCGGCACTAATACTAAGCCGCCCTCTCTTAAAGTAAATCATGCAAATATTGATAGTTTACGATTCGGCATACGGCAACACCGGAAAAATCGCCTTGGCGATGGCGGGATCCGTTTCATCTCCATATGAGGCCAGAGCTATGCGAGTTGGGGATACAGAGATGGGGCGGGTGGCAAGTTCGAACATTATAATTTTGGGGTGCCCCACCCAGGGTGGCCGGCCCACTCAAAACATGCGGGACTTTATCTCAAAAATACCGGCGGAAGGGCTGAAAGGAAAGCGCGTGGCCGCATTCGATACCCGTTTCGAAGAGAAAGAACAGAGCTTTGCCTTGCGCCTACTGATGAAAACTATCGGCTATGCCGCGCCCGAGATGATGAAAGAATTGGTCGCGCGTGGCGGTGTTGGTGTGGTGGAGCCGGAAGGGTTTATTGTAAACGGCAAAGAAGGTCCCCTTAAAGAAGGGGAGTTGGAGCAGGCAACCAATTGGGCCAGAAAAATTATCGATTCCTGCGCTTCCCAATAAACCATTCTCATATTCTGCAGAATATGAGAATGGTTGGGTAGTGTGTTATAATTAAAACGATGACGCAGATGCTCAAGACGGGGGAGCAAATGCAGCGACACTTTAAGGGAGTGGCGAATCACTACCGTATTGAAATAATACTTTTGATATCTAAACACAAAGATCTAACAGTTAACCAGATAGCCGAATCTTTACGGGCCAATTTCAAAACCATATCCCAACACACCAGATATTTGGTTCAGGCCGGCCTTTTGCAGAAAAGATACCTGGGCAACTGGGTTTGCCACGAGCTATCTCCTTATGGCAAGATGTTCGCGAAATTTATCCGAGATTTCCAGCGTGTGGGTTCACATGCACCCAAATAAAAACCATTCTCATATTCTGCAGAATATGAGAATGGTTTTTATCGAGGTAGCAGGGTGATGAAAGGAAGGGGAAACCGTTTTTGTTAATATCAAAAATGTCCCCAAATAAACCATCTTCGGGGAGGGATAGGGACAGGACGGTTTTGGTGTGCGTGCTCAAAAACAAGCGGGACTTGGATCTCCTACTCTGGGAGAATTGGTATCGCATTCCACTTCTAAATCTACCTAAGCGAGGGTTCGAATATCTGGCATTTTATCAACCCGCCGCGTTCGGTTCGCAAGGCAAGAGGATTAATTACTATGCCAAAGCGGGTAAGGTCGAGAAGCTTACAAGAATAAAACTTCTTCCGCGCGAAAGGAACCATCCAGGGGCCTCGGATGATTACGCGCGCATAAGGATAAGCCGGATTAGAAAGCTCAAAAAACCCATCAAAAACAACTCCCCTCGGCGAGTGGTTTTCGGTTTCACTAACCTGGGAAGATTGTTGCGCGCCCGGAATATTTTACAACTTTACGGTGTAGCGGAAACAGAGGCGCTAATCGGGAGAGAATTAAGATCTGTCGGGATTCGGGCGAAAGCGCAATATCGCATATCCTTCGGTAAAAAGCGCTACGTTCTGGACTTTGCGGTTTTTTGCAGAAATGGACGCATAGCTATTGAGTGCGACAATTGGAAGGCGCATCGCGGCAAGCTCCAGGCAAGAAAAGATGAAACAAAAAATCAGTCGCTGGAAAACGGCGGCTGGACGGTTGTGCGCCTTAAAGAGAAAGAGATTGTCGAAAATGCACAAAAATGCATGGTGCATATAGGTCGGATCATGGATCGTCTGGGGGGACAGGCGGTTGTTGAGTAGGGACACTCCGTCGATATGCTAAAATATTTCCGTGATAAATAATACAACTCCGGTTTTAAATCCCAAAAGAGTGATTTTGGTATCAGCGGGAACAGCGCTCGCCTTGTTTGGTTGCGCCGCCGGAGGGTATCTTTGGTACGCATATCAGGACTTGCGCTATGACCGTGCCGCCCTACGGGAAAGCGTTGTTATTTTGGAGAAAACATTAGAGCGTATGCGCGAGAATCTGGCGCTCGCCCGCGGAGAAAATGAAGTGCTCACCGGGCAGAATGCGGACCTGGCGGGTAGTTTGCGGGCGGAGCAAACCAAGACCAACGAACTGCAATACTCTCTTCAGAACCAAATCAATCAAATCTACGGCACCGTCGGAACACTCGAGAAACTTAGCAAAACCGACTCGGAGCTTTTAGTCAAATATTCCAAAATTTATTTCTTAAACGAGAACTACGTGCCACCCTCCCTTTCCGCCATAGATTCCCAATATCTAAATGATCCCCAAAAGTCCCAGCAGGTTCTAGCGAACGTTTCGCCCTTTTTAAATCAGATGTTACAGAACGCGGCTCAAGACAGAATAGACCTAAAAGTTATTTCCGCCTATCGCTCTTTTGCCGAGCAGGCGGCGGTCAAAACCGGGTACAAAGTAACCTACGGCTCTGGCGCAAATAAATTTTCGGCGGACCAGGGATATTCCGAACACCAGTTAGGTACAACTGTGGACTTAACCACCCCGGGCGCCACGCCTCTTTCCACCAAATTCGAGAACACCCCGGCCTATAAGTGGCTCGGCGAAAACGTGCACAGGTATGGATTTATACTCTCTTATCCCAAGAATAACGCCTATTACATATTTGAACCTTGGCACTGGCGTTTCGTGGGCGTGGCGCTCGCAACCACCCTCCACAACGGCGGCAAGTATTTTTATGAAATGTCCCAGCGAGAAATAGACGCTTATTTGGTGAGATTTTTCGACACGCAATAATTCGGCGGAACGAGGACCGAGGAATTGGCTGGCAGCTCTGGAAAAACCATTTATATTATTTGAAAAGCGCCTCGGCTTCTTCCCAAAATTCGGGATTATTCAGCTTACTTTTCTGGTAATACCACCACTCCGCGCCCCAGGGGTAAATCTCGTCAAGACCGGTGCGGCGCGCGTACTCCATATTGTTCCTGAACTTTTCCAAAGTGAAATCCAAATTGTTCTGATTGGGCGCACCCAGAGGATAACTTTGAAACCAGGGCTCGGCCTGTACTTCTACCGCAGCCACTTTCTTACCATAAACCAAGCTTACTAATTGTGCCTTTCGTCGGTAAAAGACGGGTGTCATGGGAAATTTCAAGAATTTTTTCAAGCGGTGAAAGTATACTTCCCGATAGAGGGTGACGCCGACAATATCGCCTAGGGATGCCGCCCGAAACCAAGAAGAGAACTCTCCACTGTCCGTGATCATGATTTTTCTTAGGGAGTCGGTCTGCCGCGCCAGTGCAACTTCTTTCTCGAAAAATAGAGGGTCAAGCGGCGGACAATCTCCGAAATAGAAAAAGGGTTCGTTTTCCAATTGCCAAGCGGCAATATTCTGATTGGAGCGGTATCTTTCCATAACCGCCGGCAGGTATTTGAGAACACGGTTTTGCACCCAAACCAAATCATGGTTTTGCGCCCATTGAGGCAAGTGGCATTCCGGCCAGCGCGGCGTTTTCATTCCCACCGCCAGGATTATCTTGGCATTGCGGGTGGCGGCCATGTCTATTTGCCAATCCAGGTCCGAAAAATCGAAAACGTCCGGTTCCTTCTCAATCAGATCCCAATGGGAAGCGATACGGATGTGCCGCGCGCCCAGTTCGTCCAGGATCGCCAAGTAGGTCTCTTTCCAGTCCAATCCCAGAGCAGAGGCATGCTTTTGGGAAAAGTTTACGCCCCAGAATATTTTTTCCGCGGGCTTAGTGCCACCCAGAGAAAAGATTATTACCAAAATCACCACAATTATCGCTGTAAGCGCAATAAGCGCGAGCAGCGCCCTTGAAACTACCTTAAACCAGTACCTATATTTCATTTATAGTAGATCAGAAACAAGGTGCCTATCGCGAAGAACAAAATTGCGGTTATTTTTTGCGCCAACGCTTTACCAGAGAACGATTCTTCAAGAAGAGAGGGCATTTCTATGGATACAAAGTAAGCGATAACTATCAGGAAAACATACTGGACGCCCTGTAGGGCGTTTACCAAGGAAACCGCAAGCGGCGGAGCGATGGATATGGATTTGTTCTGAATGATCGTGGCGATCGCGCCCAAGCTCTTATTGCCCAAAAAGAACAGGCCGCTGCGGATTTTTTCCCGCCGCGACTTTGCACCTTCGTTGCGCTTTCTGGCAAGAATTATCCTACGCACGCTTGGGGCCAAAATAAAAATTGCGAGCGCCGCCAGTACGCTGCCCAAGCGAGTCCAGAGAAAGCCAGCCCAGAAAGAGGAAGGCCAAATTTCGTAGGTGAAGCGCAGAGAAACGAAGTAAACCCCAAAAAGGGAGGCGGCTATGAGCGCGTAACCGAAACTGCGCGAGAGTAAGTGAGTAAAACCACGGGCGGTTATAATTACGCTGCCGGCGATAAAGAAGACCAAAGAAATCACCTGTCCCGTCACCAATTCCTCTTCGGGGAAGGCCAAGTAAGCCAGGAGAAGGGTGAATAAAGGCAGTAAGCCGCCAATGGCCGGCACAATACGGGAGGCCTCATACCTCTGGAGCGCCAGGTAGTTGGCGATAAGCGCCACTACGAACACGGCGCCACAAAAGAGCGCGGACAGGGTGAAGATTAAGCCGCCCACCGGAAAACCCAAGAAGGGCACCGCCACCAGAACAACCCCGCTCAATAAACCGGCGTAAAAGGCGTAAACCAAAATATCCGGGAAAATTTTACGGAGAAGGTATCGATCTCCAAGCTGATTTACCGCGAAAAAGAAGTATGCCAATATGGCCAACCAGAACCAGAGCATTATCTTTTGAAGAGTTTAAAAATATTTTCCGTGCCGCGCCTTTCCATTTCAATAAATCCCTGCATTGCCGCGCTCGCTAGTCGTCCGTCCGCAAGCATGCGCGTAAGCCACTCTCCCGCATATTCCGGCGACTGCTGGTCAATACCGGAGCCGATTCCCAGAAGCCACCTTCTGTTTTTTATCTCCTGGGAACCGACGGGGGGGGCGATGATGATGGGTAAACCCAGGGCGGCATAAAAAGAAAGCTCGGAGGGTTTAGTCCAGAGAACATCCACTCGCGCGAGCAACCGGTTGAACTCCAGAAAATACTCTTCTTTGTCGTAGCGGAAGAGCACGAAAACGGATTTGCCCAAAAACTTCTTAAGTCGCAGACGAGATATTTCCGTCAGAAACTTCTGATTTGCGTTTTCCGAAACTCCGGCCACCAAATAAAGGTGTAATTTGTTCTCGCGTATCTGACCAGCCAGACCGCGCAGGGCGGCAATGCCGATTTCGACTTGCGCGCCCGCGCCACCAACCACGAATGCCAGAGAAGGGGCATTGTGCAGACGTTTAGCAGCCCCTCTGTTTCCGCCGCCCAGATAGGATTTAATAAGGGAAGAATAAAGGGAAGAAAATACCTTTTGGGGATCAAGTCGCGCGATTCTGGCGCGCATATTTTTCTGGGCTACCGCCGAGTTTTTACCAACAAGCTCGGCGGGCAGGGGAAAGCCAGTATATATTATATTCTGCGGGGGAATACCGTAGGTTTTAAGGCGTTCCGCGGAACGTTCGGTAGGGGCAAGATATTTTATTCTACTACTGGAGGGCTGAAGGGGTGCCCAGGCGCGGGAAATATCCGAGTCGGTAACCAGCAGATATATTTCTCCGGGATACTTGAAATATTCCGCCATATAAGCGATCGAGAAAAAGGAGGTGAGAATGGGCAGGGGATTATGGGCGAGTTTTCCGATAAGATGCCTTCCCCAGCCGCGCTCCAAGAGGCCATACAGCTTACGTAACTGAAGAGTGGGCGCAACCTCCTTGCGTCCGGGGTGAAATTCCCCGATATTTTGATACTTGTCGAATAAAGAAAAAATAAAACGACCCAGGGCATTTTTGTCTTTGAGGCGAGAGACAAAGTAATAGAAGGACTCGCTCTGGTCCCAAATAAGCTTATCCGATTCGGGAATACCTTCGTAATTATTGGCGGTAATAACTTTATTGTTGAGAGAGAGATGTGCCAACGGAAAGGTGGCGCGCTGATGTCCATAACCCATATTGACCGTTACCACCCATGCTTTGCCCGGTTGGGGGTGAGCCATAATGTGTTAATTTTATCATAATTAGACGGAGAGCCACCCCCAGAGAAGGAAAACTATCACAAGCAAGATACGATAAAAACCAAAAACCATAAAATTGTGCTGGCGGATATAAGCCAAGAGGAATTTGATGCTTAAAATTGCCATTCCAAAGGAAGCCAGAAATCCGATACCCAGCAGATGCAGCTGGCCTTGGGAAAAAAGCCCTATGTTTTTATAAAGATCTAAACCGGTTGCCGCGAGCATGGTGGGTACGGCCAGAAGAAACGAGAACTCCACGATTATTTCCCGGCGCAAGCCCAAAAGCATACCGCCCACAATAGTCGCGCCGGCACGGGAGACCCCCGGCACCATGGCGATAGATTGAAAAATGCCTATCCATAATGACTTTTTATAATCTACGTGAGTCAGATCCTGGGCCTGATCTTTTTCCAAGTGAACCTTTTCAAACAACAAAAGCAATAATCCGCCGATTGTAAGCGACCACAGGACTACGCCGGTATTGCCGATGAGAAGATCCTTGATAAAAGAGTAAAATATCAATCCCAAAATGCCGGTGGGAATAAAGGCGACAAAAATTTTTTTAAGAACGTCTTTGTTCGTGAACTTGCGCCAGTAAAGAAACAGAACCGCCAGAATAGCGCCACTTTGGATGGCAACCTCGAAGGTCTTAAGATAGTTGTCTTGGGTCAAGCCCAACAAATCGGAGGCAAGATTAAGGTGGGCAGTGGAAGATATGGGTAGAAATTCGGTAAAGCCCTCCACTATACCCAAAATCAAGGCGGACGGAACCGTAAGCATGTTGGAATTATAGACCAAAACCCGGGGCGTGAAAATATTTCCGGTTACAGTGTTACAATAAAAGAGTCCGGTGTTGCTTCTCGCCGGCATTATTTCATCGGAATGATTGAAGTGGAAAAAAATTACAACCTCAAACCGGGGGATAAGGAACGTCTGACGGCGGACGCGGAGTTTTTGTATGCCAAGGCAATCAGGGACATCTATTACGACTCCCCGGATTGGAAGCTGACCCGTCGTGACCACTGGTTACGGGAGCGGAATGGCCGTTTTGAGCTGAAGGTACCCCTGAATAATAAGCCGATCAGTGAGCGCGAAACGGACCAGTACCGCGAGCTAGAAACGGATGCCGAGATAGCCCGAGAATTGGAACTGGATCCAACCGGCAGGATCTCGGAAGAGATAAGCGAGAAGGGCTATGTTCCCTTTGTGACCATTGTGACCCAGCGCGAATCCTATCGCAAGGGCGATTTCCACTTGGATTTCGACGAGATGGACTTCGGATTCTCGACTTTTGAGGCAGAGCTCTTGGTGGAGAAAGAGGAGGATATGCGCGGAGCGGAGAAGCGCATCAATGAGTTCGCCCGGCAATACGGCGTATCCGGAACCACCGGGCGAGGTAAAGTTATAGAGTGCCTATTCCGCCACGCGCCGGAGCATTATCGCGCCCTGGTTTCGGCCGGAGTAATTAAGGAATAGGGCGCTCCCGCCTGTGGACAACTATGTAAACGCAAGGAGGATTTAATTATGTATAATTAGATAAATTAACCTTTAAATAAAACTATGCCCGAAGAAACACAAAAACACATACTGCTGGTGGACGACGATCCTCAAATCCAAGATATGCTTTCCTTGCGCCTCAAATCTGCCGGGTTTAGGGTCTCCCAGGCGCGCAACGGTCAAGAAGGGGTTAGTATGGCGAAGGAATTGAAACCGGACCTAATACTTCTGGATGTCATGATGCCGGTCATGGACGGCGCGAAAGCCCTGGTGGAATTAAAGGATGATCCTACCACCAAGGATATTCGCACTTTTATCCTGACCAGTTTGCAGGATCGGGTGGAGGATATCAAATTCGCCAAAGAAGTGGGCGCGGTGGACTTCCTGAATAAAGACATAGATTTCAAAGATTTGTTAGAGCGCATCAAGTCGACGCTCCAAATAAAGTAAATATCATAGAAATGTCGAGAAAAGTTTTTTCGGGCATCTTTTTATTGATGCTGGTTTGTGTTTTTGCGCCCAGTGACCTGTTCGCTCAAAGCACTCCTCCGGCCCCCGTGGTTAACATAACCGTGGAGGGCCAAAGCGGTTCCATAACCAGAACCGCTCCCACCGACTATGTGGTCTCCTGGACGTCCCAAAATGCCGTTAGTTGCGTCACGGAGGGTACTTGGGGTGGAGTGTCTAAACCCACCTCCAGTAGCTGGACTTTCAACGGGGTTTCGGTGTTGGGCCTGAAGACATATGGTATGAGATGTACGGATAGTTCGGGCAACAGCGCCTCTGCCACGGTAACTGTGGATATTGTTGCATCCTCCGGCGGAGGAGGTGGGGGTAGTCCTCCTTCGGTGACCTTAACCGCGGACGGGGTCAGTGGGTCAATAACCAAAACAGCACCTGCCAGCTATACGCTTTCCTGGAACGTTCAGAATAGCGCGACCACTTGCACCGCCGAAGGCTCCTGGAGCGGAAGCAAAAACATTACTTCTGGCAGCCAGACTTTTTCGAACGAAACGGGACTAGGCAATAGAACATATACCCTAATCTGCACCAATTCCGCCGGTAGCGGCTCGGCGAGCGTTTCGGTGGTTGTATCTTCCGGCGACACCACCCCTCCCGTCGTCTCTTCGGTTTCTGCCTCTTCGATTACCTCCAGCTCCGCCGTAATTACTTGGATTACCAATGAACCGGCCACCGGATTTGTCAACTATGGGAGTAATTCTCAAAATTGGGCGGTTACGCCAACAGACACATCCTACATTACTTCGCACTCCATTACCCTTTCGAACCTGACCGGCGGCACACTTTATACCTACAGGGTTTATTCCGTTGATGCGTCCGGAAACGGACCCCAAGGTTATCCCCCAGAATATACGTTTACGACCACAGCGGCTAATGTGAGCACTGCTTCGGTGCCGACAGTCACGATAAACGCGGACGGAGCCACCGGCACAGTAACCCGCCTAGTGGGCGCCACATATTCTATTTTCTGGTCCGTCCAAAATGGCGCAACCAGTTGTGTCGCCGGTGGCGCTTGGAGCGGCAACAAATCCGTAAGCGGCGGATATGAAGCGATGACTCCCTCTACCGTTGCAGTTAACAAAACATATACTCTGACCTGCACCAACTCAGCTGGTTCTTCTTCGCACATGAGCGTTACAGTTAACATTGTTTCCTCAACTTCCGGTGGCGGCGGGGGAGGCACAACCATATCTCCGCCCTCTGCGCCGACCAACCTGACAGCTACGGTCAGCGGCGCCAACGTGGTTTTGTCTTGGACCGACAACTCCAATAATGAAAACGGTTTTAAAATGTATCGCGGCCCGACTTGGACGGATATCGGCAATGTTGCCGCCAACGTAACCACCTTCACCGACTCCAATCGTCCTGCCGGAACATACACCTATCATCTGAACGCTTTTGCGAACGGAAGTAGTAGTTTGCTCTGGTCCGGTATTTCGAATGATATAACGGTTACGGTTGCGGCCGGCGGTGGCGGGGGAGGCGGCGGCGATACCACTCCGCCCTCCACCATAACAGGTCTTTGGACAGCTTCTTCCACCAGCCAATCCGTCGATTTGCGGTGGTATGCCCCTGGTAATGACGGCACCTCCGGAACTGCCTCAAGCTATGTTCTGAAATATTCCACCACCGGTGCGATTACCGAATCCACCTGGTCCAGCGCAACATCTTTCAGCGGTACCATGCCCACTCCCGCGGCCTACGGCACCAGCCAATCCGTCACGGTCAGCGGACTCAATTCCGGAACCACCTATTGGTTTGCCATTAAAGCGCACGACAGTAGCGGCAACTACTCCCTATCCAATAGTCCATACGGTACGACTGCAACGACATCCGGTGGGGGAGGAGGAACAAGCATTGCTATTATCTCCGCTGGTCACTCAAACGTATCCGGAAGTTCCGCCACAATAAACATAATCACCAATGTCAACTCCTACGGTTATGTGCGTTACAACACCACTCCTAATCTCGAAATTAACGCAACAGGTGCCGCGTGGGTATCGAGCAGTCAGCAACAAAACACAACCCATAATATAAACCTTACGGGCCTTATCCCGGGAACAACGTATTATTACAGGGTTCTTGCTTGTCCCGCATACGGAGCGTATGAATCAGACTGCCGTTATTTGGACAGATCGTTCACAGCGCTTTCGAGCGGTGGAGGTGGCGGTGAATTGACTGCTCCGGCTGCCCCTACTAATTTTTCTGCAACCCTGAGTGGTAATAATATTGTTCTATCCTGGACAGACAGCTCCACGAACGAAAATTGGTTTACGCTGTATCGTCAGTCTAACGGAAACTGGTCCACGATTAGCCAGGTCGGAGCGAATGCAACCTCCTCCATGGATACCCCGCCGGCTGGAACGTATTATTATCAGGTTTCGGCGTGTGGTACATCTTTGTGTTCCCCCGGAGTAAATATCGGACCTATCTATGTTGGCGTTTCCAGTTCGACTGTCTCTGCGACCAAGCCGGTAGCGCCCACTAATTTAACCGCCGTCCAGAGCGGTAATAATGTGGTATTGTCCTGGACGGATAACTCCAACAACGAAGCCGGTTTCAAGATATACCGCGGTCCCGTCTGGACGGATAAGGGCAATGGCGGTGCCAACACAAACAGCTTTACCGACTTCAATGTTCTCCAGGGGTCTTATGTGTATCACATTAACGCTTTTACCGGCGCGACCCCTCCGGTATACTCGGATGTTTCGAATGACGTGGGTATTACCGTTGTTGCCGGCACATCCACGGGTGCCACCACGAATGCTCCTCCGGACAACATTAGATTTTCTCTCTCTAGTGACAGGACAAAAGTAACCGTGTCTTGGAACGATAATTCCACGAACGAGGGCGACTTCAGGATACAGAGGATGCTGGGCAACGGCCCCTTGGTGAACTTCTATGTCCCAGCCAACACCACCTCGACGGAGATTGCGGCCGGCCAGCCCGGCATTTATTCCTACGTAATTTTTGCCTGTCCAATCGGTGGTAGTTGCCTTATAAGCCAAAATGTTTCGTTCACGGTGCCGTCCGATAACGCCATCACTCCGTCCTCCACTGCAAACATAACCGCAACGTCCTCTATCGCCAATCTTTCGACTATGGCGCCGACAGAACTCACCCTTTCTTATTCGGACGGCAAGATACGTCTTAACTGGAAAGATAACTCCTTAAATGAAAGTGGTTTTAAGATAGAGCGAATGATTGGAAGCGGGAGTTGGACTCAAGCGGGCGCAGTATCCGCGAATCAGTCGTATTATGAAGATGTGATAAGCGCCCCGGGACGCTATGAGTATCAAGTGGCTGCCTGCGTAACGGGTGGAACGTGCGCATTCGGTCCGAGATCCGCCATAGAAGTTTCATACTTCCCGCCCCGGGTAGAAATTTTTGCGGATGGATATACGGGCGGCATTAAGCGCCCGGCCCCGGCTTACTATACGATTTCCTGGAAGGTGCAGAACGGCGCTACCAGGTGTGTTGCCGAGGGAACTTGGGGCGGGGACAAGAATACCGTGCAGAGCAGTCAGGGCTTCAATGGCGTAATCGTGCCCGGTCCAAAAACCTACTCTCTGATTTGTTCTAATTCCGCCGGCAGTGGCATGGCCACCGTTACGGTGGATATTGTTTCCGCGGAGATATTTGGCACGGCCACCTCGACTGGATCGACCCCCCAGGCCGGCACCACCGCCAAGGAAGGCGTACTGGTTGGCAGAACGGAAGACAATAACGGTCAGGCCCTTGCGGGCGTGCCGATTCACATATTCTCCAAGGACTTCAGTTTTACTTCCGGCAGTCAGAGCGACAGCAGCGGTTATTTCCGCAGCTATCTGCCGGCCGGCACTTACATAGTTGAGGCATACCTGCCGCCCGGCCGGATGGACATCTTCCGGCCCTCCCCGCAGGAGGTCAGTGTTGCCCCCGGTTTAGAGAAAGCCGTAACCTTAAAATTTGCCGCGCCGAACAAGACGGTAACAGGTGCGGTCAAATATTACACCGGAGAAATCGTAAACGATTCGAAGGTGGGTGCGTATTCCAGCCAAACTGGCCAGTGGACATACGCCGACGTGAATGAATCGGGGATTTACGATCTTCGCCTTGGGCCGGGCTCTTGGCAGTTGAAGGTGTTCCCTCGAAACGGTGCGGCCGCCAGATGGCAAGCGGGAACCGCGGTTCAGGAAGTTTCGTTTTCTTCCGCCGCATTGGCGGAGAATAGGATTGTTAACTTTGTAATCCTGCTGTCGAACAGCGCGGTTAAGGTAAAGGTGGTGGATGCGTCCGGACAACCGGTGGGTAAGGTTGGCCTGGTGCTGGACACCGTAAGCGGCGCCAGCCAGGTATCTACCGCAACCGATCGTCCCGCTCCTATTTTCCGTCCAACCAACGAGAACGGAGAAGCGGAGATCCCGGCACCTCCCCGAACGTATTTCTTGAGGGTTCAGTTACCGCCGGATTCCGCATATCTGCCCCCGGAAGAGACCAAGTTGGAACTGGTATTCGGAGACACTAAACAATTATTCTTGGTTCTCAAAAATCGCTCCGCCTTGGAGACCATCGAGTTAAGCGGAATCACCAAGCTGGATAACGGCAAGCCGGTAGGTGCTTATATTTGGGGTTGGTTCGAAAAGGGCGGTCAAGTTCAAGCGCACGCGGGAGAAGACGGCAAGTTCAGGTTCGCCGCCAGACCGAACTCCCGCCTTCACCTAGGCGCCGGAAAGGAGGTGGATGGATACGCTTACAAGACCTCAGATATAATCATGGATATCGGCAGCATTTCTCCTGCCGGTCAGGTCGAACTGATTCTCGCAAAAATTGCCACCGGGAAAATTGCTCCCCCGGTTACCATTTCGCAATCCGCAGCTCAAGAGGTGGTTGTCCAATCTGAAGACGGCGCGCGCGTTAATATTCCCGCGAATACCGTTGCGGGCGGCGGGGAGATAAGCGTTAAGGTGGATCCTACGGTTGAAGCTCCATCTCAAGGTGCGGCCAAGGTTGTGGGCACTGCCTATGACGTGAATGTGCAAAAGTCCAACGGTGAAGAAATTAAATCTTTCGCGCAGGAAATTGAAATAACCTTACCTTACGACGAAGGCAGTATTAAGAAACAAGGGCTTACTCTCGACACCGTTGTTCCGAGTTACTACGACGAAGCAACCGGCAGTTGGGTGAAGGTTGATAGTTTTGTGGTGAATAAGGAAAAGAAGATGTTTGTCCTGAAGGTCAAACACTTGACGCGTTTTGCGCTGGTGGCCGCCACGGATACGACTCCGCCAGTTTCGCCGGATAACGTTAAAGCAACCCCCACCGGTTCCGGAGAAATAATCCTTGCCTGGAAGAATCCCACCAAAGATTTCAGTCATGTAAAAATATACCGCTCGGTAAGCAAGTCCAGCTTGGGTGCCATAGTTATAAACGATTACGCGAAGCAGGAATACAAAGATGCTAAAAACATCATAAGCGGGACGACTTATTATTACCTGGTGCGCGCGGTGGATCCGGCCGGCAATGAATCCACCAATACTGCGCCGGTTACCGCGGTGGCCAAGGCGAGCAGTGCTTCCGCCGCAGGCAAGATAAAAAACAACTTGAAATTCGGTATGCGCAGCGCGGAAGTTAAAGCCATGCAGGAAGTACTAATCGGGGAGGGCCTTTTGCCGGCGGATTCGGCCACGGGCTACTTCGGTAATCTCACCAAGGCGGCAATTATACAATTTCAGGAGAAATACGCGGAAGAAATTCTTGCCCCAGCCGATCTTGTTAAGGGCAATGGTTTTGTTGGTTCTCTGACGCGCGCTAAATTAAATTCTCTCCTGCCTTGAGAAACAGATATCTGGTCTACTATCTTGCCCTACTGATTGCGGTTGTCTTCGCGGCGAGTTGCTACTGGTTTTGGCGGATGACCATAGGCAGGGACTACGAGGTTACCGAACGAGTCCTGCCCAGATTACACCTATACGACGATCCGGCCGCGGGCCTAGCGAGAGTCAAAATCCGTGCTTACTATGTCGTTCCCCAGAACCGTAAGGATCAAATTGAGCCGGGTTGGTTTGAGCAAATAGAACAAGCCCTAAAAGAGTCGGTAATATTCTTCCAAGCCCAGTTTCGCGACTATTCAGAAATTTCTTATGAAATTTATCCCAATCCGGTGATTTTGGCGGAGAATAATGCAGTTTACGACACCGAGAAAACCGATCATGGCAATCCCCATGCCCTTCAGAGGATAGAGTCCGAACTTCTGTCGCGCGGCATCTTGGAGGAAAACGGGGATGAAATTTTTAGGGGGAGCGCGTTCATATACGAAGGCGTGGGCGCGAGCGGGAAGGTGGGCAGTATGATTCTCTCCCGGACTTTTTTGGCGCGGGCGGAGTACGATAAAATAAAATCTTCTCTTTTCGCTCACGAACTTGGACACGTTTTCGGTTTGCCCGACCGGTATGATTTGTCCACGGACATATCTTTTTCAGACGGATTGATGGGCGGGGGGCGCAAAGAACCGATTGAGAGAGTTCATTTGGAAGGCGATTTACTGGCGGGCATGGGTCTGATATCTGAAAAATGAACCATAGTTTTACCGGAGGAAAATTAAGGAACAGAATAATGGTAATGATGGTGCTGGTTAGCTTAGTGCCAACCACGGCGGGCGGTTTTTTGAGCATTTACAACATCTCCGTAACCCACGAGAAAAATATTGCGGATACGGAAGAATCTTTTTTGAATGAGCGCGCCGGCAGGATAAAGAAGTTCTTTGACGATATATTCAGCGTCTTGCATTTACACGTGGGTTTTGAACAAACCGACGAGATAAAGCTGTCTTCTCAGGTTTTCTTACTGGATCAGATGATGGCGGAAAATAAATCTCTGGAAGAAATCTCTTTTGTAAACATGTCCGGCCAGGAAACATCCCGTTTCTTGCGGGATGAAGAAAGGCCCTCGGCGGAATTGCGCAACCAAAGCAAAATGCCTTGGCTTGCCGTGGTTAGGGGGGGAGATGCCTATACCAGCGAACCCTATGTTACCCGGAGGGGGACCGCGGTTTATTTTGCCGTACCCGTGGAAAATAAAAACGGAATAATCATTTCATTTATCGCTGGGGAGCTAAATATCTCGGAGGTGGTGGAATTGGTCAACTCTTCCCGCCTGGGCGACAGCGGCTATCTGATTCTGGCGGACCCCAATGGTTTCATGTTGGCGGGAGGTCCGGATAGTAAGGGCATGCAATACCTCGGCAAGAATGAAATGTACGAACAAGTTCTTTCCGGAACCGATGCCACCGGTCCGCAGGGTCAACGGCGTTATGTGAGCTACTGGGGAGAAAAAACGGTCGCTGTCGGCGTCTATCTACCCCAAATTTATTCCGCCCTCTTTCTGGAGTGGCCGGTTAGGGAGGCGGATGAAATCGTAAACGGTCTGATTTACCGCACGATTCTGATGTTCTTATTGATATTTGTGAGCGTATTGGTGGTCGGTCTCTTTTTAGCAAACTTCATCGTGCGTCCCATCAAAAAACTGGAACAGGGGACCGGTCTGGTGGCACAGGGTAAGTTTGATAAGCCGGTAGAGATAACGACCGGGGACGAGCTGGAAGAACTAGGAAACTCCTTCAATAAAATGATGGATGGCTTGAAGCAGTTGCGTCAACTGAAAGACGAATTCGTGTTTGTGGCAGCACACGAACTACGCACGCCGGTTACCGCCATTAAGGGATACCTCTCTATGATAGAAGACGGAACGGTGGGTCCGGTTACACCAGAGATCAAGGAGTTCGTGCATAAGGTCATAGATGCCAATCAGCGCCTAATTCAATTGGTAAACGACCTGCTGCAAGTGGCGCGCTCGGATGCCGGCCGTATGGAGATAAAAGTTGAGCCCTCCGACATACCCGGCGCAATCAATTTGGTTTTGGGCGAGCTCAAACCCCTTGCCCTAGAAAAACAAATAACCGTGACATACAAAGAATCAACCTCCTTGCCTCGTGTTTTGGCGGATACATTGCGCCTAAAAGAGGTGATGATTAATTTGGTGGGCAATGCCATCAAATATACTCCCGCCGGCGGCAGAATAGAGGTTTTCCATGAGGTGAAAAATAAGGAGCTTATAACCAGCATCAAAGACAATGGTTACGGTATTTCCAAAGAAGCCCAGCAAAAACTTTTCGAAAAATTTTACCGTGTTCAGACGGATAAAACCCGAGACATCACCGGCACCGGCTTGGGTCTTTTTATCGTGAAGCAGATTATGGACAAGATGAACGGCAGAATTTGGGTAGAATCCGAAGAGGGCCAGGGCTCAACCTTCAATTTTTCTCTGCCTTTGGCGTGACTTCTGATGCCGATTAAAATATAAGGAAAATATGCGCAAATATCTACCACACATTATAGAGGGCACAATATTTTTTCTGGTGGTCGCCACCCTGTCTTTTTTTATTGGCTGGATTTATTTCCGGGCAATCGGGCAGGTCTAGAGGAAATTTATCTCAAATCCGTACATGCCCATACTACACAGACCCCTTAGAACGCCTTGTGCTTTTTCGGCCGATATGACAATTTCTTCCGTGCCTAAAGGAGATAGCATTTTGCGATAATTCATCTGGGGGATTACCAAAGACGCAGAACAGTCGAAGGTGTTTTGGGTTCTGACCTTAAGCACGGTCGGGATGCCCGCTTGAGCGTTAATTTTATGGGGAGTATATCCACCTCGCGCCAGAACCTCGATAACCTGTCTGCCGTCAATAACCGAAACGCTGGCCGGAGACGGATCGGATTCGTCCCGCCCAGAATCGCGTCCGGCATACCAAATAGATGCAACAACCAGGATTATTCCCAAAGAAAGAGCGATGCCGATGTTTTTATTCATGTCGGTTTAGAAATTGAAGATAGGATTGATTACGCCAGCGACCACAAAACTGTTTAACAAATTGAATACGGCCAAAGCGATTATCAGGATGCCGGCGCTTTTAAAAAATATTCCCCGCCAGGACTTGTTGTTTATATTGACCGAACCGAAAGACAAAAGCGCCAACATGGGCAGGGTGCCGAGAGCGAAGACCAGCATGGTAAGTCCGCCCCGCACAAAACTGCCAGTGGAGAGTGAATATATTTGCATGGCCTGGGTAAATCCGCAGGGTAGAAAAAAAGTTGCGGCACCAGCGAGAAACGGCACAAACACATTTGCGGGGGCGAGTTCCAGTCGGGCGATTTTGGACCACGACTTAGGCAGGGATATTTGAAAGCGCCGGGCCACAGGGAAGACATCCAGCAAATTAACTCCCAGAACGAGCATGACCAGCGCCACTAATGTACCTAAAATCAGAGTGCCGGTTTGGCCGAGGGAGAGCGAATTACCTAGCGCGCCCAGCATTCCTCCCAGTACAAAAAAACTTAAAAGCCGGCCGATGTGGAAAATAAACTGCGGACGCGTACTCCTTCCGGTTTTGGCGTAATTCGCGGAGATGGATAATACCAGACCTCCCACTACTGCCAGGCAGGTGGATACGGATGCGATGAGCCCAATTAAAGCCGCGGTGCCTAATCCAACCTCCGATGAATTAATCAAATTCACCAAACCCAACTTCTGGAGCAGAACGAATCCGACAATTATCGCTCCCGCGATCGGGATGGCGTAGCTGAAATCAGACCACTTCCGGCTGTCGCCCGGGGCCTCCGCCGAGAGGGAATAACCGTGACTTTTGACGAGTTCGGTAAGCTTCATCGCGGTCGCTTCCGCCCCTTCCGGAAATTTCCCGGTCAGGATAGCCC
>JAZDLT010000066.1:0-14917 GCA_043801735.1 Candidatus Liptonbacteria bacterium
AGTTTTCATGGGGGCCGGATTCCGTATTTTCGGTTGTGGTGGCGTCTCTGAACTCCTTTACAGATGACGCCAAGCGGGAGGCATGACTCCTCCTCCCTGTCTGATTGGGATTATAACATATCACCTAATCTCTACAAGCCCTCTTTGGGCAAGAATCCTTGTAAAACAGGGCTTCCCGGCCGGGGCTTGACAAACTTAAACTACTCGTTCTCGCTCGGGGGGGGTAGAGGGTTCACCATTATTGTGCTTTTTATAGGTACTCAAAGAAAGTTTGCCCTCCATCAATCAAGTTTTTGGGATTATTTTCGGCGAGTCGGAGAGGTGATATAATGACATCAATCAAAGCGGAAAGGTCTGCGAATAAAATAATTAAAAAATAACTCAAAATCAAAATGGACATTGCTCTGGTGGTCGTTAAAGTATTCGGAGTATATATGGTTTGCAGTGGCCTCTTCCTCCTCTTGCGAGGAAAAACTTTGCCCCTTCTGCTCCATGACTTCTTCACGCACCGCGCCACCGTGTTTTTGGCGGGGTTAGTGTTGGTGTTTATGGGTGGAACCATAGTTTTCGGCGGCAGTAATTCCGGAAACGCGCGGGATGCCTGGGTGGCCGTATTTGGTTGGTTGGCGATGCTTAAAGGCGCGGCTTATATCGTCGCTCCGGATATTCTGGCCGCGATAGATGTAAAAAAGATGCGCAAGTGGCTGGGGCTCTTGGGCGCATTGATAATCCTTTTGGGTCTTTGTTTGCTGTTTCTGGCCTAGAGATTAAATCAATAAACCAACAAAAAATGACGTTAAATTATTGGGCGATTCTAGTTTGTACGGTGTTATCTCTGGTGATAGGCGCCGTATGGTATGGGCCGCTCTTTGGAAGAAAGTGGATGGAGGTAATCGGGGTAAAGCCCGGAGACGAAGAAGCGCGCCTGAGAATGCGGGAGGGCGTTTGGAAACTGTATCTCACCCAGTTCGTGCTGACTCTTTTTCAAGTTTGGATTCTGGCTTATTTTGTCGGGGCGGGCGGAGGAAAACTTAGTTTGGAAGCGGCTATTTGGACGTGGGCGGCCATTGTTATGCCGATAGTAGCCGGCAACGCAATGTGGAACAACGACTCTGCCGATATATCGTGGACAAGATTTCTTATTCAGGCGGGATATCAACTGGTGATGTTCGTTATATTCGGCTCGATATTGGGATATTGGAAGTAAGTCAAGGGTGGACTCGGTGTTTTGCGCCGAGCCCACCCTTGGCCTGTCCCCTCAAAACCCCTTGGCCTCCAGGAGGCGGAGCACGTCCCAATAGGGGTTGTCGCTCCAGAGAGCGATGAGGTCGAGGATGTTTGCACTCTCCCTTTGGTAAGGCAGGAAGATGTTGGCAACCGTCAGCATCAGCGCCTCATCTCCGAGCTCCGGCAGGCCGGACATGGAGAGGATGATGTCGCCGACGCGTACGGCTCCGCCCCACATGTCGGCGTCCGGATCGCGGCTCTGCCAGTTGGAGTAGTGCCCGGGATTTTCCGCCAAGCGGAGCGCCTTCTCCCGACACAGGGCCAGATACTTGTCCGCCTTCGCGGGTGAGTTTACCCGGCCCACCAGAATCGGCCCAAGGAACGGAATCCCTGTCCGAGCGTGGGCAAGGCAGAAAGCCGCGCCCTTGCGTCCCGCCCATTTTGCGTCGCCCCGGCGCATCTTCTCTAGTGCGGGGATGATCACGGCCAAGAATTCGATGATTCGCTTTGTGGTCTTTTCGTGGATCACCTCATGCCCCCTTCTGCGCTTTTGCGCAAAACATACTGCTCGAATATGTATATTTATTGTATTATTTTATCAATATTATTTTATGGACGAGTCCAAAAAATTACGCCGCGTAAACTGGCTCTTGCGGGACAAATATCCGTATTTCCTGAAGGACCCGAAAAAATATTTACCCGTTATCCAGAAAGACATCGAGAGGTTGGAAGCGGGGGAGCCGCTTGCTTACGTAATCGGCTGGGTAGATTTTCTGGGCGCGAAAATAGATCTGTCGTATAAACCCTTGATACCCAGGGTAGAAACGGAATTTTGGGTGGAGCGGGCTATTCGCCAAATAAAATCCGAATCTACCTGCCCGTATCGCTACCCGAAACGTTGCGGGCGGGCGGATTTATCCGAATACCCCGAATATAAAGGCAAACAAAAAGGTTTTACGCTTCACGCTTCACGCTTCAGGATGCTAGATCTGTGTTCCGGCTCCGGTTGTATCGGTCTGGCGATTCTAAAACACCTGCCGGAGTCCCGGGTTACGTTCGTGGATAATAAACCGAATTGCCTCCGCCAAATCCGCAAGAATCTGAAACTGAACAAGATTTCCCTGGCCCGTTATAAAATCATACGTTCCAACGTTCTCAAGAACGTGAGAACGTTGTTCGACTACGTTTTTACCAACCCTCCCTATATCCCTGCCGGCAGGAAATTGCCCGATTCCGTGAAAAAATTTGAGCCCAAGGAGGCCCTTTTCGCGGGTAAGGGCGGTCTTGCGATATTGCGGCAAATATTAAAAGAAGTCCCGCGTCATCTTCGGCCGGGAGGGAAGATATATTTTGAATTTGACAGTGGTCAAAAGAAAAGAATCGAGATTTTATTTAAAAATCTGCCCTATGCGGAACATGAATTGCGCAAGGACCAGTATGGCGAATGGCGCTGGGGTTGCGCCCGCACGGCGGCCAAATAACCGTGCAGTGTCGCTTTAAGTGCGCGCCCCCATAGGACAATTCTATGGAATTGTCCTATGGGAGGATAAACATCAGACACCTCTAGCATTATTAAATTAAGCGCTTCTTCTGCCCTGTGGTTACCTTTTTGGTCTTTGATCATCCGGATCGAAAAGGAGGAGGGTTGCTAAAAACGCCAAGATTCTGTTAAAATTGCGGGCATGCGAAAATATTCCGGTTTATGGCTGGCTTTGGTTGTGGTTCTGGCGATAGCGTCCGGTTTTTTTGTTTATCCCAAAAGTGAATGGGCAAAAAAATGGCAACCTTGGCGATTGGGCTTGGATTTGGCGGGTGGGGCCCATCTGGTTTACCGCGTGGACTTATCCAAGGTAAATCCCGACGACCAGCAATCGGTTCTGGATGGGTTAAGAGACGTGATCGAACACAGGGTGAACCTCTTCGGAGTGTCCGAACCTCAAGTTTATGTCGCAAAATCCGGCGATAGTTCAGATTTGGTGGTAGAGCTGGCCGGCGTTACGAGCGTGGATCAGGCCATCAAAAATATAGGCGAGACCCCGATTCTCGATTTTCGCGAGATAGAAGAGGGTCCTTCCAGTACCGTCAATTATATTTACACCAATTTAGACGGCAAATATATTACCGGGGCCCAATTGACCTACAACCAAACCACCGGCGCGCCGGAGGTGGCCATTTCTTTTAACGATGAGGGTGCCAAGATTTTCGAACAAATAACCGAAAAAAATATCGGCAAACCATTGGCAATTTTTCTGGACAATGCCCTGATCAGCGCGCCTACGGTTCAAGACAAGATATCCGGGGGAAGTGCGGTCATTAATGGCGTTTCGCTCCCGGAAGCCAAGCAGCTCATCCAAAGGTTCAACGCTGGCGCCCTGCCGGCCCCCATCAAATTAGTGGACCAGATGACCATCAGTCCCAGTTTGGGTGCGGATTCGCTTCAAAATGCCATTTGGGCGGGCATAGCAGGCACACTGTTGGTTATTGTTTTTATGATTGGGTACTACCGTAAGTTGGGCATTTTCGCCTCACTGGCACTTCTCATATATATCTCGCTGACCCTGGGGGTGTTCAAAATTTTTGCGATTACCATGACTCTAGCGGGCGTGGCGGGTTTCATTATGACTATTGGCATGGCGGTAGACGCCAACATTCTGATATTCGAAAGAGTTAAAGAAGAACTCAAAAAAGGATTGTCGCATACGGCTGCCATGCACGAGGGCTTTAAGCGCGCCTGGCCGTCCATTCGTGACTCCAATACCAGCACCTTTATTACCGCAGCCATCCTTTATTTTTTCACTACCAGTTTCGTGAAGGGTTTTGCCCTAAACCTTGCGGTTGGGGTAGCCATTTCGCTTTTTTCGGCAATCACCACCACGCGCCTGTTTTTGGAGGTATTTATGAGAGACAAAAAAGCATAACCACAACATGCTCACCAACATAAACATTATCGGCAACCGCAAGATATTTTTAAGCATAGCAGCTGCCCTGGTGGCTGCGGCCGTTCTTGCCATAATAATTTTTAAATTCCAACCCGGTGTAGATTTTAGCGGAGGAGCTCTAATAAAATTCAAGGTAGGCGGCTCGGTGGACGCGGAAACTATCCAGAAATATTACGTGGAGGAACTTAAATTTCCGGAAACGCGAGTCAGTTATGACCCGATGAGCGGCAGCTATCTGGCGCGATTGCCGGGAGATGTAAGCAGCGAACACGAACGGATAGATTCCGAGATAAAGAAAAAATTCAGCGACTACAACGAAGAATCTTTCCAATCCATCGGGCCCTCCATTGGTGCGGAACTGCGCCGAAAATCCATTATCGCAATCATATTGGTGCTTTTGGGCATTTCCTTTTATATCGCCTACGCCTTTCGCAAAGTTTTTCGCCCGATCAGTTCCTGGAAATATGGCTGGGTGACCCTTCTCACTCTCTTTCACGACGTCATTATCCCGGCCGGACTTCTGGCGGTTCTGGGACGTTTCGGAGGCGTGGAGATAGACGGTAATTTCGTGGTTGCGCTTCTGGTGGTGATGGGTTTTTCGGTGCACGATACCATTGTGGTTTTTGACAGAATCCGCGAAAACTTGGTTTTA
The DNA here is from genome assembly GCA_043801735.1 of Candidatus Liptonbacteria bacterium. GTDB lineage: Bacteria > Patescibacteriota > Minisyncoccia > UBA6257 > 2-01-FULL-56-20 > JAHFLL01. The sequence goes on from JAZDLT010000066.1 coordinate 4,819, forward strand.
GACAGGGGCAAAAGCGAATTCAGCCAGATTATTAATCGCAGCGTAAACGAAACCATAGCTCGTTCCATCAATACGTCCCTAACTTTGATTTTAGTGCTCTTGGCCCTGTATTTTATGGGCCCGGATACCTTAAGATACTTTATCCTGACTTTATTGGTTGGAGTCGTAATAGGCATCTACTCCTCGGTATTCGTGGCCAGTCCGCTTTTGTTGGTGTGGCACGGATGGTCCACTCGCCACAAAACAAGTTAGTTGTCAAAGAAGAGAGGACTGTCAATCTTGACGCGTGGATTGAGCTAGGATATAATCAGAAAAATGAAAATATATGAAATACTCCGCCCACAAGCTTATTAACGATCTTTTGAGTGAACTAAACGAACGTCAGCGGGAGGTTTTAACCGGTCGTTTTGGGCTGGGTAAAAGCGGCAGGATGGAGACCTTGGCGGCTTTGGGTGCCCGCTACCGGGTTACCCGCGAACGTGTCCGCCAAATTGAAGCATCTGCCTTATTGCTGCTCAAGAAGCACATTGCCCAAAATTCTGGGTGGCAGGAAATTTTGGAACGCGGCAAGAAAGAATTGAAAGAAGTGGGCGGAGTGCTTGAGACCGGCGAACTTTTGAAAATTTTGCGGGAATACGTGGAAGACCTAAACCAAAATCAACTGGCTTTAATATTGGAATCCTCCAGATCCTTCTTCTTTTATCCCGAAGACAAGGAGCATTGGCATTTTTACGCGCTGGACAAGAATAGCTACAAAAACGCCACCGCGCTCGTGGAAAAATGGATAAGCTTGTTACGCTCCCGCAAAGAACACGTTTTGGCGGGTAAGTACGAAAATCTCTGGAACGAATTTGTGGCTAAGCGCGAAATGAAACCGCACCACGCCCACAATCATGTCTCTATTTCCAAAAAGATACATCGCAACCCCTACGGTGACGTCGGTCTTACGGAATGGTCCGAAATTTTGCCGCGCACCATTCGCGAGCGCGTCTATTTAATTTTGCGCAAAAAAAAGGAACCGATGCATTTTCGAAACATTACCAAGGCCATTAACGAAATATTCAAGAATCGTAGTCAGGCCTCCGCTCCGACCGTGCATAACGAATTAATCAAAGACGAGCGCTTCGTGCTGGTGGGCCGCGGTATTTACGCCTTGCGCGAACACGGCTACGAACCGGGAACCGCCAAGGAGGTGATTGCCAGAATCTTGAAACAGCAGGGCTCGCTTCGGCCCAAGGACGTTATCTTGGCGGTACAAAAGGAAAGGTTCTTCAAACCGAACACCGTCCTCGTCAATCTTCAGAATCGGAACTATTTCATTCGTAAAAAAGACGGTACTTATGTGGTTCGAGAGGCATAAATTAGTTTCAAAGCAAGATAGCTCGTTGGCTCGTTAATTAGAACGTAGCGAAAACAACCAAAAACCACCGGGGCCATGGGGATTGGTGGTTTTTGGTTATACAATCTGATAAAATATATGCAATGGACTTCGCCCTAAGGCTGGTCAACGATGTTTTAGTGTCCATCTGGGAAATTTTTTCTTGGACCTGGTGGTTTTGGCTGTTTTTGATTCTGCGTTTTCTGGCGGTGGACACTTGGCTTTTCTGGCGGCGGGAATGGTACAAGAAATATGACCTGAAGCGCATAATTATGGAAATCCGAATCCCGCGCGAGATCAATAAGAGTCCGCGCGCCATGGAACAGGTTCTGGCTTCAATACACTCTTTGCGCAACGTGGCCGGCAATCTTCGGGAGAAGTGGTGGGACGGAGAAGTGGTGCGCTGGTTTACTCTGGAAATGACAAGCCTCGGGGGAGAAGTGCATTTCTACATCACCATGTACCACAAGTACCGTAATCTGGTGGAGGCGGCCTTTTACTCGTACTATCCCGACGTAGAATTAGAGGAGGTGGAAGATTATATCGTCCGTTTTCCGGAGAGTGTACAGGAAACATATAAACAGGGTTACGACCTGTGGGGCACGGAAATGGTTCTGGCAAAGGAGCCATACTATCCGATTAAAACCTACGAGGATTTCGAGTCGCCCGACGAAGACAAGCAATACGACCCTATCTCCGCCTTCTTGGAGGTCTTGGGGCAAGTTCAACCGGAGCAGATGGTGGGTATTCAAATCCACATAACCCCGCTTTCTTCCGATGAATGGCGTGGAGCATACGAAGATAAAATCAAAGAACTCAAGGAAAGCGCCCAGAAGGGCGGCAAGGGCGGGGGGAAGAAGGCCAATATGCACGTATCTTTTGAAGGGGGCATATTGCCCATATTTGAAGTTCGGGGCACGGAAGAGAAAAAAAGTGATTTCGATGCGCTTAAATCGTTATCGCGCTCTCCGGGCGAAACCGAAACTCTGCGCGCGGTGGAAGACAATCTGGCCAAGCCGGCCTTTAAGACGCTCATTCGCTTTATTTACTTTTCTCCGGTATCCCTTTTTTACGACAGTTTCGCCAGGCGCGGATTGGCCGGAGCTTTTAACCAATACGGCACCCAAGACATGAATATGTTTGTGCAAAATTTCGCCGTATCCACCAAGGTTGATCTTTGGACATGGAGCATCCCCAGATTTTTCCCCGCCATTCGCCGGGAATATCGTAAACAGCGCCTGCTCTACGAATATCGCAAGCGCAAGAAACCCCTATCCAACTTCATAGGCAAGTTGATAACTTCTCACTTTTTCAATTGGAACTTTGCTTCCATGGAATTCAAGATGAACACCAAATGTCTAGCTACCTTATTTCATCCTCCCACAACCATGGTTTTGACCGCGCCCCATATCCGAAGAATGGAGAGCCGGAAAGCCGGTCCTCCCGCCGGTTTGCCGATTTACGGGGAAGCGGATGAACTAGAAAAATTCCAATAAAAAATGCCGACCGTCGCCACCACCACATCGTTTCTGGCTCGGACCACCGGCTTTCTTCGGGACCTGCCGGGCTGGGACTACTTGCCCAGAATATACACGACACTTAAGGTTATTTTTATTATTCTGGACGTAATTTTGCTGGGCATATTCATATTTGCCTTCGTAAAATCACTGGAATACCGGCCCCATCTGGAGCTGACCCGTAAAACAAAATCCGAAGGCAAAACGCTCAAGCTGGATTTGATCCAGAGCCGCTGGAAGAAGATCCTGCAACGCAAAAAAGAGGGCAACCTGGATTCTTTGCGTATTGCAATTATAGAGGCAGATGCGCTGGTGGACGACGTACTTAAGCAAAAAGGGGTGCCGGGCGAACATATGGCCGATCGCCTTTCCAATTTGGATACGGAAGACCTGCCTTCCATCGAGAAGTTATGGGGAGCGCATCGCCTGCGCAACGACCTGGTGCACACCTCCGGATTCTTTGTTTCCACGGACGATACCGCCCGCACCCTGGAGGATTACCAAACATTTCTTAAGGAGCTCGGGGTTTTAAATTAAAGAATCATGCTTAAGAGCAATAGAGTACAGATAATAAAATACGCGCCGCCGCCGGCGGAACTCCCCATGTACGGTCAGATTAGCCCCAAAGACGCGTCTTTTATAGGGCGGACGAATTATGTAGCGTCTTTGGAAGAGAAGAAGTTTATATTTGGGATCAAGCGGGTAGACCGCCGCCGCCACCTGTACATAATCGGCAAGAGCGGAGTCGGTAAGTCCAAGCTTCTGGAGTTGCTTATACGGCAAGACATTGCGTATGGACATGGTATGTGCCTAATTGATCCGCACGGCGAAACCATAGATGCCGTCCTGGACGCCGTTCCGGAAAACAGAATCGAAGATGTTGTCATCATCGATCCCTCCGACGTAAGTTATCCGGCCTCCTTTAACCCTCTGGCCAACATAGATATTAATTTTAAGCACCAACTGACCCAGGGACTGATCGAGGTCATGGAAAAACAGTTTGGTGCGAATTGGACGCCCCGTCTGGAACACGTCTTTCGCTTTACCTGCTTGGCGCTTTTGGACTATCCCCACGCCACCATGCGGGGCATGATATCCATGTTGACCGACCGCAACTACCGCCAAAAAGTGGTGGAGTACATAGAAGACGACATGGTCAAACGTTTCTGGGCAATCGAGTTTGCGGACTGGTCCGAGAAGTTCGACACGGACGCGATTATCCCCCTAGTCAACAAACTGGGGCAGTTTTTATCCGATCCGATGTTGCGTAATATTTTCGGGCAAAAAGAAAATCGGATCGATTTGGAAAAATTGATGAACTCCAAAAAACTTATCTTCATAAATCTATCCAAAGGGAAGATAGGGGAGGAAAACTCCAGCTTTTTCGGTTCCATGTTCATCACAAAAATAAAACAGGCGGGCATGGCCCGCGCCAACATTCCGGATCACGAAAGGCACGACTTTTACCTCTATGTGGACGAGTTTCACAACCTGGTTACGGAAACTTTCGAAAATCTTCTCTCCGAAGCCAGAAAATATGGACTTTGCATGACCTTTGCGCACCAATATGTCGGTCAGCTTATTCCACGCGTGGCGGCGGCGGTATTGGGCAACGTGGGTAGCATGGTGTCTTTTCGGGTCGGTGGAGACGATGCGGTTAAGCTCAAGCCCGAGTTCGAACCGATCTTCGACGTTAAAGACATGATCAATCTGGGCTTGGGGGAGTTTTATATCAAAATGACTATAGACGGAGAGTCGTACGACCCTTTTTCGGCCAACACCCTACGCGTTATGCCTATGCCCTACAAATCCAATAAAGATAGGATTTACGAGGCCTCCCGCCGCAAATATGCCATATCCGCAGATGCGGCCAAAAAGCTAATTGCGGAAGAAGAGGCGACCATCTTCCGCAGCGCCCAGGAAAAAGCTATTATCGAAGGGAAGAAAGATGCGCCGCCGCCCTCCAATCCCGAACCGCTTATTTAAGACAAAGGTCGCAAACAAATAACTACCATGGTATTCATATACACCACCTGCCTTGACCAAGAAACGGCAGAGGGGATTTGTCAGGCCATTATGGACCGCCGCTTGGCTTTTTCGGTGCACGTCACGCCGGTGGACTCTCTCCATCTGACCGCGGAGGGTTTCGAAAAAAGGCCGGAGTATTCCATCCTGATTAAAACGAATGAATCCAAGATGCAAGATATAGAAGACGAAATAACCGCCCGATCCACCGACCCCAATCCTTTTATAGGTGTAGTTGACATTCGCCGCCTGAATCATGATTATAAGGAACGGGTTACCCACCTGATTCAATAAAAGGGACCATGTTATATTACGCTTTAGGGGGGGTTCTGTTCATAATTGCAATCGTACTGGCAGTAACCGTAGCTAAGGCCTACATTTACCACCAGGAGATTAAGCATCTAAAGAGCACTCTCTATAAACTTTCCGGCGACGAGGAAACCGAGCATTATGATCGGTCTGGGTGAAGTTTTTCCCCGTGAAACATTCAGTTCTGGCGGATTTTGTTCTATAATTTAAAAGATGGGAGTAGATCCCGATCGTGACGTAATTTATTTCGGCAAAACCGATTTCCGCGAAAAGCAGCGGCTTTTTGGCATTAAAAGAAAAGACCGGCGCCAGCACGTTTATATTATAGGGAAAACCGGTACCGGCAAAAGCGTCATGGAGCACAATATGATCGTTCAAGATATCATAAACGGTGAGGGCGTATGCGTGGTGGATCCTCACGGCGAACTAGTGGAAGGCATTATGCACCTCATACCCGTGGAGCGCAAAAAAGACGTAATTTACTTTAATCCCGCGGATTCAGAATTCAATATCGGATTCAACATCTTGGATCTACCGGACCCGAAATATAAGCATTTGGTTGCTTCCGGCCTGATGGGCATTTTCACGAAAATTTGGGCAGGAGTTTGGTCCGCCAGAATGGAATACATTCTGAGCAACGCGATTCTCGCGCTTTTGGACAACCCCGGCACGACCCTTCTTGGTGTGAACCGCATATTAGTGGACAAAGATTACCGTCAGCAAATTATCGCAAAAGTAGACGACCCCGTGGTCAAGGCCTTCTGGACCAATGAGTTCGAGCAGTGGAAAGACCAGTTCCGTAATGAAGCAATCGCTCCCATCCAAAACAAGGTGGGCCAATTCTTGTCGACCGGACTTATCCGCAACATAATTGGCCAGCCCAAAAGCACCCTGGATGTGTTTAAGGCCATGAACGAGGGTAAAATACTTTTAGTTAATGTCTCCAAGGGCCGCATCGGCGAGGACAACTCTGCTCTTTTGGGCGCCATGATGATTACCAAAATCCAGCTGGCAGCTATGGAGCGCGTGCGTATTCCGGAAGACGAGCGCGTGGACTTCTATCTTTACGTTGATGAGTTCCAGAACTTCGCAACGGACGCTTTTGCGGGAATTCTCTCCGAGGCCCGTAAATATCGCCTTAATCTGATTGTCGCGCACCAGTATATCGGACAATTGATGACAGATACTTCCACCGCGGTCCGGGACGCAATATTTGGTAACGTCGGTACGATGATTGCCTTTCGGGTCGGCGGAGCGGATGCGGAGTTTTTAGAAAAAGAGTTCGAACCAGAGTTTGTTATCCAGGACTTAGTCAATATTCCGAATTACCACATCTATTTGCGCTTAATGGTGGATGGCATTACCAGTAGACCATTTTCTGCGGCAACCCTGCCACCCTTCAAACCAAAACACGGTTCTAATGCACAGGAGGTCATCGACGAATCTCGTGCCAGATATGCCCGTCCGCGCGCAATAGTGGAAGAGGAGATCAAGATCTGGAGCAGCTCCATGGCCCAATCCATGCTTTCTGCGACAGATGAAGACAGTACGGGCGCCTTTGAGGGGGTTTGCTCGGTTTGCGGCAAGAAGATTAGATTGCCCTTTGAACCCACTCCGGGCAGGCCGGTTTATTGCAAAGCGGACCTGCTTAAAATCAAAAGCGGCGAGATTCAACCGCCCTCCAGACAAAAATTTCCCAGTGGACAACAACAGAAAGAAGCTGCCCCGGACCGTTATGCGGCCCTGGCCGGCCTGGGCATAGAGTTTGAACCGGAAAAACCCAAAAAAGAGAAAAGCGGGGAAGAGCATCTAAAAGATAAGGAGGCGGAAGCAAAGAATTCCGAACAAAATGACAAATCAAAAGTGTCGGCCCATCCCCCGCGCGAGATAAAACCGGAAGAGCCCCCCAAGACAATCGCTTTATCGGAGTTGGTGCCCCAAGATAAGAAACCCAAACATCGGGCCGAGAAAAAGGAGGAGGTGGTGGATGTGGCAGAATTGCGTCAGGCCATAGCCACCTCTTTGGCGCAAGCTGTTCAAGATGAAAAAGATTAAAAACAGTAAAGTCCTGCGGCTTGATTTCATAACCATATTTCCGGGAATTTTGGATTCCTACGTTCGGGAGTCCCTCTGGAAGAGAGCTATCCTGAAAGGAATAGTCGAGCCCAGATTTCATAATCTTCGGGAATTTTCCTTGGAGAAGCGCGGCAAAGTGGACGATCGGCCGTTTGGCGGGGGACCGGGCATGGTGCTCCAGATCGAACCGATCTATCGGGCGGTTAAGAAGATCGTCGGCCGGGGCAGGTCGAGAGTGATCCTTTTTTCGATACGAGGCAAGAGATTCTCTCAAAAAGACGCAATACGCTTGGCCAAGTACGATCAGTTGATTTTTTTGTGTGGCAGATATGAAGGGGTGGACGAACGGGTGGCGCGGCATATTGCCGATGAAGAAATATCCATCGGCGATTATGTTTTAAGTGGCGGCGAACTACCCGCCATGATCGTGGCGGAAGCGGTGGCGCGGCAGCGCCAGGGCTTTATCGGCAAACAGGAATCCCTGGAAGAAATTAATGGATCTTTCCCGACCTATACTCGTCCGAGTACTTTCTATCCAGACAAAAAAAATATTAAAAAATTCTGGAAAGTGCCAAGGGTGTTGGTGGCCGGTGACCACAAAAAGATAAAAAAATGGCGGGAGCGAAATTAGCGCCGATAGCAAGCGGCGCTTTCGTTTTAGGAATAGTATTGGCCAATTTGGATTGGCCCTTGTTCTTTTTGTTGATTGTAGCTTGGGTTGGAGTCGTTTTTATGGGATTTGTCGGTAAAACGAAGATTTCAACCACGGTATTTTTTTGGTTCTACTTGGCGGGTTTTATCTATACCGCCATTTTTGCCAACTATGTGGTTAACCGACTGATTTTACCGGAGAATCAAATTTCTGGAAAAATTATCGCTGACCCGGAAATCTCCGGGCGTTACAGTTATTTTTCGGCGGAGCTTTCCCCGCCGGGCAGGGGTAAAATTGCTGTCCGGCTAGATTCTATTTTTTCTCTCAAGTATGGAGACGAGTTTATTCTGCGCGGCAATTGGCTGCGCGGGAAAATCGTGAAAGAAACACCTCTGTTCGGCGCGGTGGAAGTGGAGTCGGTGGAAGCCAACGAAAAAACAGGGATCAAGAAGGAACTTTATTCTTTTAAGAAATCATTGGCGGTAAAAATGCGTTCCTACCTAAACGGAGAGGCGGCGGCGTTGGCATCCGGCATAACCCTGGGAGACACCTCTGGATTTTCTTATGAACTTAAAGAGGACATGAAAAAGAGCGGTACCACTCATTTGGTGGCTCTTTCCGGTTACAATATAGCGCTGGTAATTTTGACAATTTCTTCCATGTTGGAGTTTTGGGTAAGTCGTCGCAAGTCGTTTTGGATAATCGTTGTTTTTGTTGTCCTTTTCACGGTGATGACTGGCGCGGCCAGTTCCGTTTCTCGCGCGGCGATCATGGGTTTGACAATGCTGCTGGCCGGCCAGATGGGGCGCTACTACGACTCGGAGAGGGCGCTTATTTTTACCGCTGCGGCCATGTTGTTGCCTAATCCGCTTCTGTTCCGCAACGATCTCGGGTTCACCCTTTCTTTCCTTAGTTTCTGCGGAATTGCTTATGTGGGGCCGTTATTAAAAAATTGGCTAGGTTGGAATAAAAAAGAAGATATCTCTTCTTGGCGGAAAAACTTTTTACATACCGCTTCCGCCCAAATCGCCGTATTGCCGGTCTTATCGCTTTACGGGGGCTCTTTTTCTGCCACCTCTCTTCTGGCCAACGTTTTAGTCCTGGCCGTTACCCCGCTGGGGATGTTTCTGGGATTTCTTTCTCTGGGTTTGGGGTTAATGGTGAATTACCTTGGCCAACTCTTGGCCTGGTTGCTCGCCCCGGTGCTAATTTACCAACTGGCGGTAATTCGCCTCTTTTCTTTGTGGAACATATCTTTTTATAAGTCAAGCTGGTTGGGGCCTTGGCCAATTTATTTTTTCTGCGCCTGGCTTTTATTTCTTATTTTACGGCAAAAAATAAATAATAAAGAATATGCAAAATAGCGCGGCGCGCAAAAAACTCATAGCGGCTATTATTCTCGTGGCCGTATTCGATCTGGTAATTTGGTCGCGCATTTTCTATTCCGTTCCTCGTGCGCCCGGAGAAGTTTCTTTTTTAGACGTAGGCCAGGGAGACGCCGCGCTGATCGAGTCGGGTAGTGGATATAAGGTTCTCATAGATGGGGGTCCCGGTCCGGCTCTGGTATCGGAGTTGGATAAGGTTATGGGGCAAGAAGCCAAGTACATAGATTTAATTGCGGTTAGCCACCCCGAACGGGATCACTTTGCGGGCATAAACTATGTTTTAGATTCTTATGACGCGGGCGCCTTTTTTTATTCCGGGCGCGAACCTCTCGAAGCCGACTTAGAATGGCAGAGTTTGAGCGCGAAACTTATGTCCAAAAAAATCCCCAGGGTATCTTTGGCGGCGAACGACATCATCTTTTTGGGAGAAGACAGAATCAAGGTCCTTTCCCCCGACCCTAACGTCTGGCAAAGCGGGGGACTGAACGAGACCAGCTTGGTTTTGCGCCTTACATCTGGGGCTCTGAGGATGCTTTTTGCAGGAGACATCGATGAGATGGTGGAGAATAATCTGGTTGGCAAGAAGGATTTATCCGCGGATGTTCTTAAGGTCGCCCACCACGGTTCCAAGTATTCCAGCGCTCCAAATTTTTTGGCGGAGATTGACCCGATGGTCAGCGTAATTTCGGTGGGGGCTCGCAATACCTACGGACACCCCGCTTCATTAGTGCTGGAGCGTCTGGAAAAGAATGGGGGC
>JAZDLT010000038.1:0-6178 GCA_043801735.1 Candidatus Liptonbacteria bacterium
CTAATATGCATTTTAATAGCGAATGCCGGAACCTTCATTCCACCCCTACTGCCAGAAAAAGTAAAAGTTCCCTCTCCCTCCACCAACCCGCGTATATATTCGTAAGATATGTCCATAATGTAAAATTTGTTTATCGATAAACAGATTTGTTATAATTATAATGTTAGACGGAGAAACATCAAGACAATGGATCATATCTCGGTCGGTAAAGCTGGCGAAGACCTGGCTTGCCGATACCTGGAAAGGAATAAATATAAGATAATTGCCCGGAACTACCTTATTAAAGGCGTAGGGGAGCTGGACGTGGTGGCAAAAGACAAATCCGGCACATTAGTATTTGTGGAGGTTAAGACCATGTTGCCGGGTTTATTAAAACCAGAAGATCAGTACTCCACGGCAAAGCGGCAAAAGATGATTGCTGCCTGCCAGGCATTTCTTACCAGGTATCCGGAGCTTGTAGATGAGAATAAGGGTTGGCGGATGGATCTCTTGGCAGTAGAGCTGCCCGACCCGGAGGTGCCGGGCGAACCCAAGATTAGGCAATATGAGAATCTATAAACTAAATAGACTTGGCGGATTGCCAGGCAAGCTCAAATAGAGATGTAAGGGAGCGACTAATATCTTCGCTTTCAATAATCAGCGCGAATTTTTTTCTAAATGAAAAAAGCGCCACCTTATTTCCACAAATAATAGTATCTGTAAAGAATTTATTAGTTGCGGTGGTTATTCGTGCCTGATATCTAGGGATCTTTTTTACACCATGGAGATAGGGGTGATTTAGGTTGGTGGTATAAACTATTTCTCGTCCTCGCTTGTTGCCTTTCTGAAAGGTGTCCAGAAATATTTTATAAGCGATCTGAAATTCCTTAGGTAGGGCATCTATAGAAAAGAAGGTTATTATTTCCTGGGCGGGAGACTGAACGATGTCATAATAAGCCTGTATGATGCCCCGCGTGCTTTCAAATAATTTAACGGACGGCCGTCCCGTCTGACTTGTGTATAAGGCTAAAAGTTCTGGCAGGGCACGGGCTAAGTCATTTACTCTTTCGCGCAAATCATCCTCAATTTTTTGGGGCGTGATGGCCAAAAATAACTTCTTCCTCTCTTGTGGGACGCGGACTACAAGTCCGCGCCGCATCAGGTCGTCCAAAACCAGGTAGGTGTTCGGGCGCTTAAGCCCCGCTCTTTCGGCTACAGACACAACAGAGGAGGGACCGAGGTGGATGAGGGCTAAGTAAACTGCAGCTTCATTCGTGCTTAATCCAGATTGGCGCAAGGCTTTATTTAAATCCATAAAATCATCTTAGACCACCTAGTTCAAAATGTCAATATTTCTGACAAAAACAAACATATGCGATTTACCCCTTATTTTATAAGCATAAATACAACCTAATATATTTTATAATTTGACACAAAGATAAATTATTTGTATTGTGTGCCTGCACTTTGACAACCATATCCCAGCAGCGAAAGGAGGTGAAAGTAAAAATGCGCACAACGATTGCGGCTCTCCTACTGCTTGCCGCCTTTGCTTGTACGGCGGAGGCGCAGGTTCTGAACGTGGCCGAGACGCTCGGCCGGGGCAAGCGGGCAGTGTTCTTTTCGGAGAACAGGTTGTACATCGAAGGCGACGAGATTAATGTTGTCTACGGTCAGTACACCCTCGGCCTATCGGACAGACTGGATGTTTGTTTGGCCGTGGGGCAGACCCGCATTTACGGCGATGGGCAGATGTATCTCGCAGTCGGCGAGAACTGGAATCTGTTTACGTGGCATGGCTGGAGCGTGTCCGCGTACAATATGATTTCTGTTCCACTGGAACGGCGACAGGAGGCATCGTTGGCCCTCTTGAATGCGATGTTGATTATGAGCCTACGGCTCAACAATCATGTCGCGTTCTATAGCGGGATGAACTCGCTCTGGCCGATCGGTCGGGCGGAGCGGGGGGTGTTTACCCCCCCGAGCAAGAAGTTCAACCTGCCGCTCGGCACGGCGATCTCCTGGAGCGAAAGCCGCTGGACGACTTTTATGGAAGCCGACCTCGGCCGCCTACGTTCCGTCGGAGTGGGCTTAGCCAGAACCTTCTAAGGACCTGGCCAAACAAGTAAGGAAATACCCCATCGTGCGCGGCACGGTGGGGTATTTTACTGACTTGACTACATATGTGTATCCATATAGTATGAAGCCGTTGTGAGTCCGCCCCTGAAGCGGACGTTTTTTTCAAAAAGGTCATAAGTAATCGCAAATAATGCGAACAAGAAGCAAATAACGCAAATAATTTACCGAAAAGAATTCGCATTATTAACTCGGAAATTAGCGATATTCGCGAAAACTCAAATGTTGAACGTAAAAGAATTGGATAAGGCAGTGAAGCAGGTTGCGGACGAAAAGGGTCTGGCGCCGGAGAGGGTAATGGAGGCAATAGAGTCATCCATCGCGGCGGCCTATAAAAAAGAGTACGGTACCCGCGGAGAAGTGGTGCGCGCCAAGCTGGACATGAAAACCGGCGACTTGAAATTCTGGCGCATCAAAACCGTAGTGGATGAGACCACCGTGCGCTTCCCCGACCCCAACGAAGAGCCGGAAGAAGGGGCGCTATCGGAGAATACTAAAGCGCAGACCGAAGAGGTGGAAGAAGAGGGAGAGACAAAACTACCCCGCTTCAACCCCGAGCGCCACATTCTTATTTCCGAGGCAAAAGAGGTAAAAAAAGACGTGGAGTTGGGAGAAGAAATGGCCTTCCCACTCGAAACCCACGAGGACTTCGGGCGCATCGCCGCACAAGCCGCGAAGCAGGCAATTTTCCAGCGCCTCAGGGAATCCGAGCGCGAATCCATTCTCACGGAGTGGAAAGAGAAAGACGGACAAATTGTAAGCGGTACCGTGCAGAGATTCGAGCGCGGAAATGTTTATGTGGATTTGGGTCGCGCGGTAGGCGTTATGTTTTCAAGTGAATCCATCCCCGGCGAACATTATCGCAACGGGGAACGCTTGCGCTTTTTGGTATTGGCGGTGCAGGAGGACACGCGCTTGCCGGGCATAATCCTTTCCCGTTCTCACCCAAAATTTGTGGCAAAGCTTTTCGAGATGGAGGTTCCGGAAGTCGCCGATGGCGCGGTGGAGATAAAAATGATTACCCGCGAGCCGGGTAGTCGAACCAAGGTGGCAGTTGTTTCCCACATGGACGGAGTGGATCCGGTGGGTGCCCTGGTTGGTCAACGTGGCACGCGCGTCATGGCGGTTAACAACGAACTCGGCCAAGAGAAAATAGATATAATCGAATATTCCGAAGACACGGAGAAGTTTGTCGCCAACTCGCTTTCGCCCGCTAAAGTTAAATCGGTGGAAATTCTGGACAAGCGGGATGCCAGAGTGTATGTTGCGGAAGATCAACTGTCTTTGGCTATCGGCCGTGGGGGACAAAATGTCCGGTTGGCGGCCAAGCTGACCGGATGGAAAATAGACGTACGCTCTCAAGCGCGTCCGGAGGAGGTTCAGGAAGGAGGCATTTCTTCTTTGGACGAAGACGGGGATGCGGGGGAGGCGAACGAGAAAAAATCCCAGGATTAATCTTTAAAACAAAGTCGAGTTCAAAAACAAAAAAATGAATCCAAACATTTTGTATCTGGGTGCGGCGGTGGTCTCGGTGCTTTTCAGTGCGGGCCTTATCGGAGTTTTGCGTAAAAATCCGAAGGGTGACGAAAAAATGCAGGCCATTCAATCGGCCATTCGAGAGGGCTCCAGGAGTTATTTGCGCAGACAGAACAGAACGGTAGCGATTGTGGCGCTAATCATAGCCGTGATCCTTTATTTCGCAATGGACTGGAAAACCGCGCTGGGTTTTGTGCTGGGTTCTTTTGCTTCGGCTCTGGCCGGCTATCTGGGCATGATGACTGCAGTGGATACGAACGCCCGAACCACGGAGGCCGCCAAAACGGGGATAGCCAAGGCCTTCCGCGTTGCGTTTTTGGGTGGGTCGGTGACGGGGTTCTTGGTGGTTGGCTTGGGTCTGCTTTTTACGGGCGGCTTCTACTACATATTCCGGGACGTGAACGCCTTAACCGGTTTGGCGTTTGGTAGCTCCCTCATCTCCGTATTCGCGCGCTTGGGAGGAGGTATTTTTACCAAAGCCGCGGACGTAGGCACGGATATGGTGGGTAAGATCGAAGCCGGCATTCCGGAGGATGATCCACGCAACCCCGGCGTGATTGCGGACAACGTGGGCGACAATGTGGGCGATTGCGCCGGCATGGCCGCGGACTTATTTGAAACCTATGCGGTAACCTTAACTGCGGCGGTTCTGCTTGGTTGGGCTGGTATGACCATAGGGCAGGCGACATTTCCGTTTATTTTAGGCGCGTTGGCGGTAATCGCTTCTATTGCGGGCACCTTCTTTGTCCGTTTGGGCAAGGATAACGCCATCATGAAGGCGCTCTACAAAGGATTAACTGTAACTATAATTGTGGCAGCAATCCTATTTTATTTTGCGGCTAAAACCTACTTCGGCGACTCTCCAGATGTGAATTATATGGATGTGTTTGTATCCAGCTTAGTGGGCTTAGCCGTTACGGTTCTTATGGTTCTGGTTACGGATTACTATACTGCCAAGAAGTACCGTCCGGTCAGAAGCATTGCGGAAGCATCCCAGACCGGGCATGGCACCAATGTTATTATCGGTTTGGCGGTGGGTATGGAGTCCACTTTCTTGCCGATACTTATAATAGTAAGCGGCATACTCGTGGCCTATGGTTTGATGGGCGTCTATGGGATAGCCATAGCGGCGGTCAGTATGCTTTCTGTGGCGGGCATGATCGTAGCGATAGATTCCTTTGGTCCCATTACGGATAACGCGGGCGGTATTGCGGAAATGACCGGCGCGCCGGAAAATGTCCGCGAAGCCACGGATGCCCTGGACGCAGTCGGCAACACTACCAAAGCGGTTACCAAGGGATACGCGATCGCTTCCGCGGGGCTGGCGGCGCTCGTTCTCTTTAGTGGTTATGTGGAAGCGTTAGTAAGAAAATTCGGACAGGAAAAAGTAGACACCTTCTTTAGATTGAGCGATCCCACAACCTTAGTAGGGCTTTTGGTAGGAGCAGCCATTCCATATCTTTTCGGCTCTATGGCTATGCGTGCGGTTGGGAAAACCGCCGGAGTTCTGGTAGTGGAGATTCGCCGTCAATTCCGGGAAATAAAAGGGATTATGACTTACGAGCAGAAACCGGAATATGGTAAGGCGGTGGATATTGTAGCTAAGGCGGCCCTGCGCGAAATGATTATCCCGGCGCTGGTCGGAATAGTCATAGTCCTCTTGGTCGGTTTCGGCTTAGGCGCGAATGCTCTGGGCGGGCTTTTAATCGGCACCATCGTTTCCGGACTCTTTGTGGCTATCTCCATGACCTCCGGCGGTGCGGCCTGGGACAATGCCAAGAAATATATTGAGGCCGGCAACTTTGGCGGCAAGGGTTCGGAGGCCCACAAGGCCGCGGTCACGGGGGATACGGTGGGTGATCCTTACAAAGACACCGCCGGACCGGCTATCAATCCGCTCATTAAGGTAATTAATATAGTAGCCCTGCTTCTGGTAAAATTCCTGAGAGGTTAACACCCCAAAATTCGAATTTACGAATGAATTCGAATACTGCGAATCGCGGGAAAATTCTTAAACCAGACCAATTAATCTATCCGGAGCTATCTTGTCGGATATGCGGATTGTGTTTTAAGGTGCAAAACGAATTGGGTAGGTTTAGAAACGAAAAACAATACGCAGACTTCCTAGAGAAACTTCTCAAAGAATCAGGATTTAGTTACAGGAGAGAGTTAAGAATAGAGCCCAGCTTTCCTGGCGAAGAGGCCGGTCGGAGTATAGCCGATTTTGTGGTTGAAGATAAAATAGTGCTGGAGCTGAAAACAAAAAGATTGGTGTCGCGCGAAGATTACTTTCAGGTCAAGCGCTATCTTATTTCATCTGGATTGAAGTTGGGCATATTAGTTAACTTCCGGCAAAAAGTTTTGACGCCCAAGAGAATTCTGGGGTAGTATGTATTCGTAGCATTAGTCGGAAATTAGTAAATTAGCATTACAAACATATGAACTTAATACCTACGGTTATTGAAAAATCACAATATGGCGAACGCGCCTACGACATATACTCCCGCCTACTCAAGGAAAGAATTAT
>JAZDLT010000057.1:0-3774 GCA_043801735.1 Candidatus Liptonbacteria bacterium
CCCAACGTGTAGCGGATGCCTACTCTTTTTCTCACATCATTCACGGCATACTATTTTACGCATTTCTCTGGTGGGCCACACCCAAGATACCTCGCAATTACAGATTTTTGATTGCGGTACTAATTGAAGTGGGCTGGGAGATACTGGAAAACTCGCCTCTTATTATCAATCGTTACCGCGAGGCAACTATTGCGCAGGGATATGTGGGCGACAGTGTCCTTAACTCATGCTGCGATGTTTTAATGATGGCCCTGGGATTCCTTCTCGCCTACCGGGCCAAGATTTGGGTAAGCGTGGCGGCGGTAATAGCCATGGAAATCGGCTGCCTACTGTGGATTCGGGACAATCTTACGCTAAACGTCATCATGCTCGTGAAGCCAATTGAGGCAATTAAGGTTTGGCAGGCAGCCGGCCGATATATTCTGTAGTTTATTCCAAATTGTTTGCCGCCAAGCTCTGATAAACAAAAGTGTTTTAGTATTTGCCGCTTGGGCCTACCAACCGTATTCGGAATATGTTTCTCCAGAGAAGACAGCCTCTATGGATTTACGTATATGAGGAATGATATTTTCCGGAAGGCTATTTGGTTCGAACCAATTTAGATCGTCACATCTTTCCGGCTCATTTATTTTCGGCTCGCCCTCCCATTTTTTAACAATAAAGAACAGGTCTAGATACTCTCCGTCTTCGCCCGCCGGAGCACGATGCATGACGTGTCCCAATTTCATACCGGTGGGATCTATTGCAATTCCCAATTCTTCTTTTGCTTCCCGGATCACGGCATTTGCCATTGTTTCCCCTCCGTCTACGTGTCCGCCGGGGATGTGATACATTCCATCCTGCCAGCCGGTATTTATTCTGCGTGCCAAAAGAATCTTGCCATCTTTTACTAGAATGGTGTGTACGGCCGTAACTATTTTGAATCTTTGAGAATAATCCATTTTTTATTTTAAATATTTTGCTAAAAAGTCATCGCGGGACATCTCCACCTCTCCCGTCCTCCGTTTAGTTTTATCAATCTCTATTCCTTTAATGGTAAATCCCAAGCGTTCAGCTATTCCAGGCTGTTTCGCAACCAAGAGAGAGCCCCCTGCCACTTTTTTAATTTCTGGATTTTTGTCTAGAATTCTAGCTATAGCTTCAAGCCCGTCTATTAATAGTCCTTTCTGCTCACCTGGGGGCGTGTTCCAATTTGGAAGAATATGTAAATACAACGTTCCATCAGAAATGTCGTGGGCTAATAATTGATTGACTGGCTTCCGTTCCGGATAAGATAAAACCATTGCTTCCCTGACAATTTTTTCGCCCTCTCCTGGATGGGAAACTATAAACCCTATTAATGGAGCCACGGCTGTCATAACTTGCCTTTCGAAATCTTCTCTGTCCTTGAAGTTTTGTAGTTTTTGTAAGTTGCTCAGCGCCTCATCTCTTTCTGGTATTGAGTATGCGCCAATCAAGCCGGCCACCTCCGCCAAGCGATCTGCGTCGCTATCTTTCTTGTTATATATTTTACCAATGCCCCAACTATAAAATTCTGATATTTTATCACGCCTTAATCCAATTATTCGGTCGCTGGCTATGGGTGACTCTTGACGTTCTGCTTCGGGGACATATTCGGTTCCAGCTTTTTCAATCATCATTTAATTCTGAAATAGCTTTTCTTACCTACCCGGACCACGTCTCCTTTTTTGAGATTTAAAACCGATTTAGGACTTTTTTCGGCGACATTGTTTATCTTAAGTCCGCCTTGTACCACCAGACGCCAGGCCTCGGATTTGCTTTTCGTTACGCCAGATAAAAGAACCAGTTCCGCGGCGGATATTTGTTTTTTACCAACCCTTAGTTCTTTTAACTCTCCCGAACTGGCCTCTTTTTGTGAAAATATCTTCTCCCATTTCTCGGCAGCCGCTTTGGCGGCTTTGGCGCCGTGGTAGCGAGCCACAATTGCCTGCGCCAAAATGGATTTTATCTCTTTCGGATTTTTGCCCCCGTGTAATGCTTCATGATACTTCCTTATTTCGCTCTCTGAAATGTCGGTGGCGAAGCGGAAGTAGTCCATCATCATATTGTCGTGCATGGACATAATTTTCCCGTACTGCTCTTCCGGCGGGTCAATGATGTTTATAACGTTACCCCAAGAAGTACTCATCTTCCTGCCGTCCAGGCCCATAATCATACCCATAGTCATCACGTCCTGCGGCTTCTGGCCGTAACGTTCCTGAATTTTTCGGCCGGCCATCAGATTAAACAACTGGTCCGTGCCTCCCAGCTCCACATCCGCTTTTATCGCCACCGAGTCGTAGCCCTGCATTAAGGGGTACATAAACTCGCGCATACTTATCTCTTCGTGCTTGTCCCAGCGGTCCTTAAAATTTCGGCGCTCGATCATCTGTTGAACGCTGAAGTTATCGGCTAGGCCGGCTATCTCGTTAAAATCAAGCTTGCCCAGCCACTCGCTGTTGTAGCGGACTTCGGCCTTCTTGAGGTCAATGATTTTTCCTATTTGCGGGAGATAGTTTTTCAGATTTTCCTTAACCTGTTTTCTGGAAAGCATAGGGCGCTTGCCGGTCTTGTCGGAGGGATCCCCTACTAATGCAGTGAAGTCGCCCACTATCAGAACGATCTTGTGCCCCAGCTCCTGAAAAGCGCGCAATTTCCAAAGCGCCACCGCTCGCCCGATATGAATTTTGGTGCCGGTCGGATCTATACCCAACTTCACTCGTAATTTCTTGCCGCTACACAGGGCCTGCTCCAAGTGATTTTTGTCTATCACCTGCTCCACGTTGCGGGTTAAGATTTCCTGTATCTTTTGTTCTTTATTCGGTTTGACCATATGCACAAATCTTATAAGAACCGTGCCCAAAAATCCAATTTGACGCAAGAGTTGTCTATTTGATATAAGACCAACAGAGAGGAGGTATCCTTATGGGGAAAAGAAAACCAAGAGGCGTCTCCTGGCGGGACATCTTGACACACGGGGTCTGGGCCAACACCTACGGCGAGGCATCCCAAGTCCGAGAAACGGAAGCGAAGGTTCTTCTCCGGAAAGGCGGCAAAGTAATCGACCACGGCGCGGGTTGGCGCAAGATCTCGTGTCGGGGTTTGGTGTTTACCCAGACCCACAGACCAAGGAGGATAAGTTGAGAATCACACTGGCACTCACATCTACCCTCCTAGTAGTGGTTGCGACGGTTTGGCGGATAGTGCAGATCCGTCGGCGGGAAACAAGACCCGCGCTTGCGACTTGGGTAATGTTCGAGATAGCGATAGCCATCAGCTTCGCGTCCTACCTCACTACGCCCCAAGGCGACATCATTAGCAATATTACGAATACCGTGGATGTGTTCACGGTGTTAGCAATATTGGTGGCGATCGCTCTCACGGCCGACGGAGAGGGGCGTAAGGTCGAACCGACGGACACTCTGTGCCTTTCCGCGCTAGGAGCGATCGGGGCGTTCTGGCTTATGCGCCGAGACGCGTTCACGACCAATCTCGCGACCCAGATCATCATGACCATCGCCTATCTGCCCACCCTCACTAAAATGTGGCGGGTTGGAAGGAATACGGAGTCGTTTGAGGCGTGGATCCTGATCCTGCTATCTGGTATAGCTGGGCTGGCGATAGCCGTCATGGACAGAAATGTCCTATCGGTGATCTACACCGCAAGAGCCACCATCCTCACGGCGATACTCCTGGGATTTATGGCTTTCCTGGAGTTTCGACCACGCAACAAGAAACAGTAGAAACAGTCCGCCGGCACACGCGCCCCGGACT
>JAZDLT010000065.1:0-6952 GCA_043801735.1 Candidatus Liptonbacteria bacterium
TATTTTTTTAATCGTGATATTATAAGCGTCTGCCGGAATGGGCAGTAAAACAAATGAACCAACCTCAATTTAGAATCAATCGTTTCGGCGGCTCCCGCAAAGGACGCGGCGGGTCCCGGGGCGCGCCGCGGCCGACCCCCGACCGAAGCGTGAAAAAACAGGTAGTGGCCGGTTTTATCATCTACCGCAAAACCGAAGAGGGAACAAAGTACCTTTTGCTTTATCGCCGGGGCGCCTACTGGAACTTCCCCAAGGGGCATTTTGAGTATGGTGAAAATGCCATGAAAACCGCGCTGCGCGAAACAGAGGAAGAAACCGGAATTTCCGCGCGGGAGTTGCGCGTCGCGCCGGGATTCAAAACTTACGTGCGGTTCAGTTTCGGCAAGGATGGTCATCAGATCTACGACACGGTGATTTTATATCTGGCCGAAACCCGCAAAGCGGAAGTGAAAATAGCGCCCCGGGAGCACAGTGGTTATGCCTGGTTTACATATCCCGACGCGATGCACATCTTGGGCCGCTATCAGGGTACTAAGCGCGCCCTAACTCAAGCCAACGACTTCCTTCGCCGAAAAAGCCCGCCCGGTGGCAAGCCGACCCTTCGTAGCTGATTAGATCCGCGAATACTTCCTCTGTTGAGTAATGGAAAACAGAGAGCAATCACAATTTTGCCTTCGGGTTTACCGCGCCACCCGCAAAATCCCGCGCGGTAAGGTTGCAACCTATGCGCAAATCGCCCGCGCCATCGGCCACCCCCGAGCTTGTCGAGGGGTGGGCAATGCTTTGAATAAAAATCCAAACTCGTATTCAAGTTTATCTCTCCGAAGCCCGGCGGGGCGAAGGGGGGCAACAAAAACATTAACTCCTTGTCATAGGGTGGTGCGTTCGAATGGCTCCATCGGGGGATTTGCCTCCGGGGCCAAAAAGAAACGCGCACTCTTGGTAGGAGAGGGGGTGGTAATTTATAAGGGAAAAGTGGACCTAAAACGGTATTTATATAGTTAAAATAGGGCCAAACCGCCTCACATTCTTAAGAATGTGAGAATGTTGTTTCGGGGCGGGTACTATTTCTTCTCCTTCCGGGGTGGAGCGGCGGAGTCCCAAAGAGACCAAAACCAAGTGCGGTAGCTTGTGGCCAAGTTCTTGCTGTGAATCACAAAAAAAGTTACGTCCTCCGCCAGCTTTTTGATCTGCATGCCAGTGTAGGTTATTATGTAGTCGCCAAAAATTTGAATGGCGGAGTCGGTGGAGTATTTTTTATCCAAGAATCGATATTTCAACTTTCCCTCGAAGTGTTGGGGGAAGTCAGGTAGAGAAGCAATTTCGCAATCAAACAGCTGAATGAATTCTATCTTGCACCGATTGGCCTCCTTAAAGAAGGCCCGCCGGGCGGCTTCCAGACGAGGGTCATACCAACCCCCCTTGGCTCCTATAAAATAACTATTCTCGCCAACTCGCAAAACGTCCCGCCAAACGTTCTTCTGTCCTTCCAGCCCGCGGTAAATATAGGCCTCTTCTGGCGCCACGCGGGCGACAAACTTCTTTTTTAGTTCCGGCAGAACCGCCCGGAGCCGCTCGGAATTTTCCGCCAGAAGTTCCGCTAGTTTATCCGGATCCACCGCGTTGTATTTGTTTTCTCCGCCGGAGAGAATCGGAAAACAAAGTCCTTTTTCCACCAGGCGATGGACGGCGTCGTAGGCATTGCGCCGGTGAATATTTCCAAAAAGCGCGATTTCGCTCACCCCCGACTCGCCATGCTCCACCAGCGCTTCATATATGCGCGCCTCGTTGGGGGATAGTCCTAAGCTTTCCGCCACCACTCTCGAAATTACCATTTAATAGTCAATATTAACTAACATTTTAATTAATTGATACTCAATATGCCTCCTCCAAGCCATTTTTAAGTTTTTCAATAGTGCCCCACCGCTAATTTATGGATATTTTATAGATCCACCGCCGGGCCATCTTTATTGATGATGTGGTGGCATACAGCGCCCCTAGGTGGCGTTGACCACCACTTAGTAGATAGTAAAGGATTGCGGTTGGGGCGTCAATTCTCCTCCAGCACTTGCCCGCACCTTGAAATACTAAACAAGCCACCACGAACCGAACCCGAAACTGAATCTCAACCAGGCGGTGATCAAAAATGAGAAAAACACCAATTGTTTTGATTGCGCTCCATGTCCTTCTGGCGGCACAGGTCGCAGGGGCACAGGCGCCAGACACTCAAGTTCGATTGATATTCCATAAGCGACCAACCGCGTCCGGGCGGTCTCTGGTGGGCTGGGTGATCCTGCCGGATATCACTGCGAAAAACCAGGTCGGTAGGGGATCCGGCCTTACCGTGCTGGCCATGTTTGGCATGGGTTGGGCCAATGAATCCGGTTGGCTGGAGCTTCTGGTTGGTTCGCGCACCAATCAGAAAGGAGCTCTTCTTTTTGAGCCGACTTTTAACCTGCGCGTTTCGCGCAGGGTAGATGAGTGGAATCTCTACGGAGAAGTCCATCTCTACCCTCGCGGCCGTCCCGCCCGTACCATCTTTTTCGCCTCCACGAACACCCGCCTAGTTGGGTTCTCAGCCATCGCCATGCACATTGGTGGCGAAATCGAAATCATAAACCGTTTCCATGGCCTCGACTCTTGGGGTGGGGGTCCGCATGTGAGTATGGTTCTTCGCGTGCCCCCGGGTATTGGTTTGCGCCAGGTTGCGATTACCGTCGCACGTCAGTTCCGGAACGATCCGGGATTCACGCGCTGGTACGTAGTCCTCGTCTATTAGGAGGCACCATGGATAAACAGCGGAAAGTAGTTGACCAGTATTGGTTAAGCTTTGAAAAGGTGCCCAAATTCTTTGCTCCGGTGTGGGGGCAGGTAAAGGATTTGGGGTTCGCCACTTCCCCATTGCGTGACCAGATCGCCTGCGTGGTCGGCTCGCTTCACAGTGGAGCGCTGGGTGTTCTATTGCGGACGAAGCGGCAAGGAGAGGCCAGTGAACTAATGTATAAGGTCGAAGAACTTGAAGATTGGATAAAGGATCTACTCGAACCAGGGGAGGTTCTGATGCTGACCCCAATCAGCAGACCCGAGCGGGGTCTCCTGTTCTGGGGTAGGGCTTGGCGGCGATGTCCGCACTGTCAGCACATTGCTCTTAGGCGAGGATGGTGACTAGGGGACACGGAACGAACGCGCCCCCGTCGATTGACGGGGGCGCGTATAAGTTCATGGCTTCTATTTCTATTTTATTAACTCCACAATCTTCTGAAAAACCTTCGGTTCGGTTTCTGCCAGATTGGCTAAAATTTTGCGATCCAGTTTCACGCCTTTCTTTTTCAGTCCCGAGATAAGCTTGCTGTAGCTTATGCCTTCCGCCCGCGCTCCCGCATTAATGCGATTATTCCATAGGGCGCGGTAGTTACGCTTCTTCTCTTTGCGCCCGCGCAGCTTGCGCCGCAAACCATGCAATAGCGCTTCTTTGGCGGCCCGTTCTTTGGATTTACGTCCCCAGCGGAAACCCTTGGTTTGCTTCAATACGTTCTTCCTGCGCTTATTGGCGGTTGTTCCTCTCTTTACCCTGGGCATATTAGGAGTGAATTATGAATTGTGAATTAAGAATTAGAATGGAAATACGACCTAGTGCATTATCGTTTTAATCGCGTGGTCGATAGAAAGCGTTTTGCGCTTACTGCGCACATTCTTTTGGGTTTTGCGGGTTCGGAAATGATCCACGCCCATGGGTCTGCGCACAATTTTGCCGTTGCGGGTGATCCTTATTCTCTTACTGATGCTTTTTCTGATACTCATATTATTTGCGTTATTTGCTTAAGATTCGAGTTATTCGCGACTACTCTATTTTTTGGTAATCTGAATGCTCAATCCTTGCGCGAACCGGGGCGCGCCCATCGTTTTATAATCCACGGTTATCATTTTAAGAAACTCCTGCAGTTTCTGGTTCGCCCAATTCTGATTATACTTTTCCCGTCCTCTTAGGCGCACATACACTTCCACCTGGTGGCCCTCATCCAAAAATTTTTCGAGCTGATGGAGTTTGGTCTGAAGGTCATGTTTCGCGGCGCGCACGCTAATCTGGATCCTCTTTACCCCCGCCGCCTTCTGAAGTTGCCGCTCCTTCTTTTCCGCTTTTTCGCGCTCATATCGGTACTTATCAAAACTCATTATGCGAGCGACCGGGGGAGTGGCGGTAGAGGAAATTTCTATTAAGTCCAATCCTTCTTCCGGCCGAGCCAATCCGAGCGCTTCTTCCCTTGTAATAACGCCAAGGTTTTTGCCCTCCGAGTTGATTACCCGTAATTGCGGGGCGGTTATTTGATTGTTGATGCGTGGTTTAAGTATGGCCGGGATTATTTCTTACAGACGCAATAGTACAGAAATAGAGCCCAAAAGTCAAAAATTAAGCAGGAAAAATGGAGTATGGAATATAATTGCAAGCCCCCCGCTCCGCCAGTTGGCGGACGGGGGGCTTGGGCGTGGCCACTATCCTGAATTTTAGTCGTCGTGCTTGTTTGTTTTATCTATGCCCTGTCCGCCACAGACCTTACGGTCGGAAACAAACTTATCCCAGGCGGCGTTTTTGCTCTCTTTCAGTTTTTTCTCGGCTGCCTTCACGGCGGCGCGGTAGGTTTTAGAGGCGCCGTTTGTCGCATTGCGGATGTCCTTGACCGACGTCTTATCCCAGGCGGCTATGGTTGCGGACTGTCTGGCCTGAAGTGCGGCCTGAACCGCGGCAGAATAGGTCTGATAAGAACTGGTTATGGAACCCTCTCTGGTAGACACCGCGGCCTTCATGCAGGTCGCATTGAATTGCGGCGCGGACGGAGTGGAGCTTGAGTTTTGCGCCAGGGCGGCCGGAACAATTCCGCCCAGAAGCACCATTAGTCCCAATGCAGACAATAATACCTTTTTCATTTTTTTGTTTTGTTTACGACTACACGATATATGACGCAGGTATCCATTGTGTCTTACGCTGCCCCTTAGAGGACCCCGGAAGACACCTTGTCCTTGAGTAGGGGGCTTTTTTCCGAATATCTTTTCAGCCATCCCCCGGCCTCATCTCCCTTCATTTCTAAAACAGCGCTTTTTTCACTACGATAGGGCAGGAGTTCATAAGAAAAACCATTTTCCAAGATGCTTATCCGAACAGCTAGACCCTCTTGGGTTTCCCTTGAGAACCACTGGTCAAAAATGAGGTTGCCGAGCGAGTAAAAAATAAACTTGTCTCGGTAGGATTCTATATCTTGCACCACGTGAGGATGGTGGCCCAAAACAACCTCCGCCCCTGCGTCGATCAATGCGTGCCCAATTTTCTCCTGCGTCAAGTTATGTATCGATTCATATTCCTCGCCCCAATGAATCATTACTAGTACCGGCCCCGCTGATAAATTTTTGGTTTGCGCCACCAATCCGACCGCTTCATCCAACTTAAAAGTCGGCCAGGTCGCGTTAAATCCCAAAAAGTTAAGCGTAAGTTCGCCAACCGTAGTGGTTGCTAAACTTTCCGGTCCGATTTTAGCCGGGTCGCCCATAGACACAAAACTGTTCTCCGCCAAAATTTTTTTAGTTTCCGTAAGTCCGCTTCGACCCTGGTCCAGCCCATGATTGTTGGCCAGATTCAGGAGTCCTATCCCGGCGCCCTTCAGGACCCGAAGAGAGCTGGTCGCAAAGGCGAAGCGCATGCCGTTGATGGGCGTGAGAGGCGCGTTATAAAGTACCGGGCCCTCCAGATTTGCCCAAGCAAAATCGTTCCCTTCGAGCAGACCGGAAGCGCCCTCCAAAAGGTAGCCGAAACCGTTTTGTTCGTACATAGTCCGCACGGCCCTGCCCAGCATAATGTCTCCCAGCGCCAGAATCCGGACGGGATTGGTTTTCTCTGGCGTTTCGTCTGGCGCATACCGCTCTTCTACCGGCCCGTTTTCCGAGACGGGCACGCTTACGCCCGGCGACATTCGTTTTTGGGGCGAAAATTTGTAAATAAAGAACAAAACAGGGCCGATAACCGCAGCCGTAAGGAGCAAAATGACAGTCAGGTATTTATAGAACTGATGCATCTTATCCCGATGTTAGTGCGGAAAGCACAATAACGCCAGCCATGGCCAAGGCCACCCCCACCTTCTGGTGAGTGGTTATTTTTTCTCTGCCTATCCACAAACCCAAAAACGCGGAAAGAGCCACATAGGCCTCGCTTATGGTGATTGTTATGGATATGGGTATGTAGGTGGTGGCCTGGGCAAAGGCCACCCACCCGAGAGTGTCCAGAGAGGACTGGGCGATTATCAGTTTGGGATTTTGCTTTAAGTCGTGGAGTATTTCCCGTACGCTGCCGTTTATAACCATGATTATCAGGCAGAATATTCCGGAAAAAAGGAAGGAAAACCAGATGGTCAAAATGGCGGAGGTTTCGTTGCTGGCCAGTCCTACAGAGAAGTTGAGTAGTGCCATGGTTAATGCCGATATGAATGCGAGCCAGACCCCCTTCTCCAGGTAATTTGTCCGGAAGACGTGTTTCAGTTTGCCGGAGAATGAAGCCATCGCTATCCCCAAAAAGACCAGGAGCATCAAGGTGGCACTCGGGCCACTCACGTGTTCCCCCAAGACGAATACTCCCAATGCCACCGTCAGGGGCAGTTCCAGGCCGATTATTGGGTTGATGATGGAGATCTTGCCCTCCTTGAGCGCCTCAAAATCAAACAGAGCGGCAGTTATGGTAATTGCGGAGGTGATCAATAGCAGAAGAAGTCCGCGGTTTGGGACAAGTAGGCCCGGTAGTTCCTGCCAGATGAAGGGCAGAAGAACTATCCCGCCGGTAATGCCGATATAAAAAAGCGCGTGCACGTCCCCAATCTTGCGGGTGGCGCGCTGAATCATGAAATCCCCGAAGCCCCAACCAAAAAGCGCAGTGAGCGCCCAGGCGATACCAATTATCTGCATGTTGCTATTC
>JAZDLT010000072.1:0-19619 GCA_043801735.1 Candidatus Liptonbacteria bacterium
ATGGGTCTACCGTTACCGAAGCGCGCTCCGAATCAGCGCCAGAAGGACCGTATAGACCAACTTCTGCCGAAGGTGCTATACGAGAGGACTTGTATGTGTAATTTGACAAGTAGCGAGGGGCAGACAGCTTATGCAAATACAGCCAAGCACGAACATGGAAACGGTCCTTGCAAGAATAAGATTCAGACGCCATATCCGCCCGACCGGCCCGAAATCGTGTATTGCGAGGCCTGCTACAATAATGAGATTGCTTAAATGGGGGCAGGCTGAAGTCCAGCCGAAGCCAACGGCGGAGGAGGATGAGGAGTGCTACAATCTAGAAATTGCATAGGAGGTGAAACTTGAAGCGTGAAACATGAACCAAGAGACAAGGAGCTGTAAAAGTTGCGGAAACAACTTCGTAATCGAGCCGGACGACTTTGGGTTTTATGAGCGCATCAAGGTTCCGCCCCCAACCCAGTGTCCGGAGTGCAGGATGAAGAGGAGGATGCTTTTCCGGAACGAGTTCAATATGCATAAGTGTAAATGTGCTCTTTGTGGCAAAGAAACGATCTCGCATTATTCCAGCAGGGTCAAGTTCCCTATATATTGCCAAGAATGCTGGTGGTCGGATAAGTGGGACCCGCTTAATTACGGGCGAGAATATGACCCAGCCAAAAACTTCTTTAGTCAATGGTTGGAGCTATCCAACGTTGTGCCCCGGCCGAATCTAGAGGCCTATCAGAACGAGAATTCGCCCTACTCCGATTTTACCTGGTTCTGTAAGAACATTTACCTTTCTCCGTCCGCGCTCCATTCCGAGAACGTCATTTATTCTAAAATGTCCTGGAATTCCAGGGACGTGGGCGACTCCCTCTTCACCCTCAATTGCGAGAAAGTTTACCAGGTTATGGATTCTGAGCGTTGTGTTAATTGTGATTTTGTATCGGATTCCAAGGACTGTATTGATAGTTCTTTTCTATTTGATTGCCGAAACTCCTCAGAATGTTTTATGAGTAGCAATCTACGCAACAGGAAGTTTGTTTTCCGAAATGAGCAATTGTCCGAAGAAGAATATCAAAAACGGCTGATGGCTATCGGGCGGGGCGCTAAGACATATTTCGAGCTTATTCCAGAATATATTCGCTTGCGCGAAAAAGCTTTGCACAAATTCGCAAATACGGTCAAGTCGGTCAACTCTTCCGGCAACAACCTTTCCCAGTGCAAGAACGCCAGGCATTGTTTCAATGCGGAGAACTGCGAGGATGTCAAATACGGTGTTCAAATGAGCCAAATGAAGGATTCCCAAGACCTCTATGGGGCAGGAGACAATACGGCGGTACTGGTCTATGATGGGGTGAACGTGGGCTATCTGGATTCGAACAACTATTTTTGCTCCAATACGTTCGAGAATTGTGCCAGGGTACAATATTGCGATTATTGCAGAACCAGCCAGGACCTTTTTGGTTCCATAGGTTTGCGGAAAAAACAATATTGTATTTTGAATAAGCATTACGACAAAGAGAAATACGAGAAACTTCGAGACAAGATCGTTGATGATATGAGCGAGAACCCGTTCGTTGACTCTCGAGGCAACGTTTATAAATATGGAGAATTTTTCCCACCGGAATTTTCGCCATTCGCCTACAATGAGGCGGCAACTCAATCCTTTTTCCCACTCAACAAAGACGAGGCAATTCGGGCGGGTTACGGGTGGATGGATTCGGAAGCGAGAGAGTATTCAGTAACAGTAAAAGCGAAAAATCTTCCAGATACCATTCAAGAAATTGACGACGACATCTTGAACGAAGTTATTGGCTGCGAGCACGAGCAAAAATGCGGACACGGATGCACTTTTGCGTTCAAGATAGTTCCCCAGGAATTGCAATTTTATCGGAAAATGATACTACCCATACCCTGGCTTTGTCCTAATTGCAGACACGGGGAGAGAGCGGCTCTTAGAAATCCGATCAAGCTTTGGCAACGAGCTTGTATGTGCGATAAAGCAAATCATAGTCATCGGAATAAGTGCCTCAATGGGTTTGAAACCTCCTACTCTCCCGACCGGCCGGAAATAGTGTATTGCGAATCTTGTTACAATTCAGAGGTGGCGTAAAAAGTGAAACTTGAAACGTGAAACATGAACCAAGAGACAAGAAGCTGTAAAAGTTGCGGAAACAACTTCGTAATCGAGCCAGACGACTTTGGGTTTTATGAGCAAATAAAAGTGCCTCCGCCGACTTGGTGCCCGATTTGTCGTCTGCGTCGTCGCCTGTCTTGGGTTGGTTATAGGATTCTCTATAAGCGCAAATGCGACTTTACGGGGGATATGGTAGTGTCCGGATTCCACGAAAATGCACCCTATAAGATATACCGCCAGGATATTTGGTGGTCGGATAAATGGGATCCGAAAAGCTATGGCCAGGACTACGATTTCAACAAGCCGTTTTTCGAACAATTCAACCGGTTACTATTGGAATTGCCCATGCCCTCTCTCACTACCGAATATACCACCATGGTAGAAAGTGAATATTGCAATGCGGCCGCTACTCTGAAGAATTGTTATCTTTGTTTTGGTTTCGACGAGAGCCAGGACTGTTCCTATTGCAGAATAGGGACCAATCTTAAGCATTGCATGGACGCTTCTTTCACCAACGATAGCGAGCTTGTATACGAAGGAACCAATATCAACAAGTGTTACCAGGTATTTTACTCCCAGGATTTAGAAGATTCTCACGACATCTGGTTTTCCCGCGACCTGACGGGCTGTTCTAATTGCGTAGGGTGCATCAACCTGCGCAACAAGAACTATTGTATTTTCAATCAGCCCTACTCCAAGGAGGAGTACAAAAAAATATTTGAGGAATACGATTTTGGTTCGGTCAATAGTGTTACAGAATTCAAGAAGAAGACAGAGGAGTTCTTTCTTAAACATCCGCGGCGGCAGTTCCATGGCTACAATAACCAAGATATTTCCGGGGACTACGTGTATCACGCCAAGAACGTCAAGGATGCGTATATGGTAAGAAATAGCGAGAATCTGCGATATTGCCACTTGCTGAAATCGGGACTTGTTTACAATTCGATGGACTATACTGTATTCGGAATGCGTGCGGAGTGGATATATGAGTCATCCTGGGTAGGAATACAGACCAACAATGTAAAGTTTTCAAATTGGGCCTATAAAAATCATGACATAGAATACTGTTTCGGCTGCCACTCTTCGGGCAATCTTTTCGGTTGTGTGGGCTTGCGGAGCGCGGAATACTGTATATTCAACAAGCAGTATTCCAGGGAAGAGTATTTTGATACGGTAGCAAAGATCAAAGAGCAGATGTTCGCGATGCCTTACGTTGACCGTCTGGGCCGCGAATACCGTTATGGTGAATTTTTCCCGCCCCAATTATGCCCTTGGGCGTATAACGAAGCCAACAGTCAAGATTTTATGCCGCTGGACAAGAATGGCGCGGACATTTTCGGCGCCAACTGGCGCGACCCCGACCCCAAAGAGTATTTACCCGCAACAGCGGAATTGCCGGACCATATTAAAAACGCCAAAGAAGACATCCTAAAAGAAATTTTTAAATGCTCTGCCTGCGGCAAGAATTATAGATTAATAACGATGGAGTTGGATTTCTATAAGAGATATAATCTTGCCGTTCCCGAGAAGTGTCCGTTGTGTAGAGAGAGGGACAGGATAAATCAGCTTACTCCCATGAGAATATACAACCGATTTTGCGCAAAGTGTGGGAAGAATATGCTGACCTCCTATACCCCCGAAAGGCCGGAAATAGTGTATTGTGAATCTTGTTACAATGCGGAAGTTGTGTAGAGCGTGAAGCGTGAAACTTGAAACATAAAATAATAAATAAAATCAAAACATGGAACAGGGCCAGATAATTTTGCAGGTTGGGGTGAAGGTGCTCTTAAAAAATAAGGAAGGTAAGTATCTATTGCTCCGACGTTCTCCGGAGAAGTATCCGGACGTAAAAGATCCCTGGGATATTGTGGGTGGAAGAATAAATATTGGCACGCCGCTTTTGGAAAATCTGAAAAGGGAAATCAAAGAAGAGACCCAATTGGATTTAATTGCGGAACCCAGATTGGTCGCCGCACAGGACATCTTGCGTCCCGGCAAACCCGGCCAGTCGGCGGGCAGGCATGTGGTCCGTCTTACGTATGTTGCGGAGATAGAAGGGAAGCCGGTTTTGGATGAAGACCACACCGACTACGGGTGGTTCACCATAGAAGAAATGAAAGCGTTGGGAGGGCAGTTAGATAAGTATTTTGGAGAATTGTTAGATAGAGAAATCGTGTCCTGATCTATCAATTATAGATTGCTAACGAGCCAATGAGCCATCTGGCCAACGAGCTAGTATTCGGTGGTTGTGCATAACTTTCTCCCCACCTCAAAAAACCCTTATAAAATAAGGGTTTTTTGTTATTTATGTACCGCTTTCGGGGTTTGACTCATATATAAATTGGCGTAGAATGACATTAAAGTGGTGAAAAGTGGGTAATGGTGTTGAATTATCAGTTTTTCGTCACTTGGGGGAAGAAGGGCCCCCTTATTGATTCCGCGTGAGCGGGATGAATTAAAAGAGGTTAAGCGAATTTTTGGGCGCGCTGTAAGTTTTTATAACACTCACTATGTTTGCTAACAAAAATTAACATGCTACTCGGTGAATACCGCCACAATTTGGATCCTAAAGGTCGGGTAGCTATTCCGGCCAAGTTTAGGGAAAAACTCGGAGCCGGGGCTATCATTACGCGCGGCTTGGATAGTTGTCTTTTTGTGTTTGCGACAGAAGAGTGGGAAAAACTTTCCCAGAAACTTATCAATCTGCCGTTAGCCCAAGCTAATTCCCGCGCCTTCGTGCGCTTGATGCTGGCGGGAGCAATGGATGCGGAATTGGACTCGCAAGGCAGGATCTTGATTCCGGACTATTTGCGTAAATATGCCGGGCTTGCAAAAGAAGTTGTGGTGACCGGCTTGATGAATCGTATCGAGTTGTGGGACTCCGCGACTTGGGAGCGATACAAGCAGAAGACAGAGAGCGCCTCCGAAGAGATTGCGGAAAGGTTGGGAGAGCTTGGCATTTAACTAACCACCAACAACAAACAACCGACCACAAAGAAAAGAGTTGTAAGTTGTGGGTCGTAAGTTATAAGTCAATGAGCCACACCCCTGTTCTTTTAAATGAAGTACTGGAATATCTGGACCCGAAACCGGGTGAGTTCATTATTGATGGAACCATAAACGGAGGTGGCCATGCCCGCGAGATTATAAAAAAAATATCTCCGGGTGGAACGCTGCTCGGTGTGGATTGGGATC
The DNA here is from genome assembly GCA_043801735.1 of Candidatus Liptonbacteria bacterium. Taxonomy (GTDB): domain Bacteria; phylum Patescibacteriota; class Minisyncoccia; order UBA6257; family 2-01-FULL-56-20; genus JAHFLL01. Next base: position 5,315 of record JAZDLT010000072.1, read on the forward strand.
CGGAACTTTTGGAAAAAACCGGGAAAGAGCTTGGGAAAGAGAAGGTCGTCCTTGCGGCGGGCAACTATGCCGACCTGCCGGAAATTCTCCGACAGTATAGGTTGCCCCGCGCGGACGGTCTTCTCTTGGATCTCGGGTTTTCCTCCTGGCAGCTCGAAATGGGAAGAGGATTCAGCTTCCAGAAGGACGAACCTTTAGAAATGACCTATAGCCCCAAGGAGGTGCCCGCTTGGCAGATTGTGTCCGGGCTACGAGAAGCGGAGCTCCAAAAAACTATCCGGGAGTTGGGAGGAGAACGTTACGCAGGACGTATTGCCGCGGCCATAAAATCTGTCAGACCCAGGACCACGAAAGAACTTAGGGATGCGATAGTGAGAGCGGTCCCGAAGGGATACGAAAGGGGCAGAATCGATCCCGCCACCAGGACCTTCCAGGCCATACGGATATTGGTGAATAAGGAGCTGGAAAATCTAGGGAAGATCCTCCGGGAATTACCAGAAGTGCTAAGTTCGGGCGGGAGGGCGGTGATACTGACTTTCCACTCTCTGGAAGACAAGGTTGTGAAAAATGGGTTCAGGGACTTAGTCAGGGAAAACGGATGCAGATTGCTCACCAAAAAGCCCATTGCCGCCAAGCGGGGCGAAATTTTACAAAATCCCAGAAGTAGGTCTGCAAAATTGAGGGCAATAAGGATGAATTAAGAATTACAAAATAGGAATTAGGAATAAGGCCGGAACCAAAACTCACAATTCAAAATTCCTAATTCATCTCCGAAAAGTTATCAACAAAGAATAAAAAACGAAAATCAAGTAAAATTATGACAATAATACGACCGGAACGCAGCCGCCCCTTTTTCGTTTTGATAATGTCCTTTTTGGGAGCGATGTGCTTGGCCTGCACGATCTGGCTGGTTTGGTCGTATTTGGATCTACACAACACGCAAAGTTCCATATCTCAGTTGCAGGGCGAATTGGAAAAAATTCGTGTTCAGACGGCGGAGTTGAAAGAAAAGGAATTCTCCCTTTTGGATAGCGAGAATCTAAGTGCCTTGGCGGCGAGCAGGCAACTGGTCAAAGATAAGGAACCACAGTATATAACCAACACTTCCCAATGGCTATCGGTCGTATCGCGGCACTAATCGGAGCATTCCTTCTATCTTATGCGGGGTTAACCTCTAGGCTTTATGATATCCAGATAAACCACGGCCGGGAATATCGCGCGCTTGCGGAACGCAGTTATCGAGTCGGAGAGAAGCAGGACGCCGAGCGCGGCGTAATATTTTTTACGGACAAGGATGGAGACGAATTGGCGGCGGTAACGAATAAAAATTTCCAGAAAATATACGTTTCGCCCAAAGAAATTCAGGATTACGCGGAGGCAGCCAACCAGCTTTCCGCCATTTTGAATTTACCCGCGGGGGAGTTAGCGGTAAAGCTCAAGGGCAACGGACCCAAGGATGACTATAAGCTTTTGGTGCGCAGGGCGGACGAAGATACGATAAGCGCCGTGATGGATGCGAACATCAAGGGTGTCTATGTTGGAGACGATCCGGCCAGGTTTTATTATTCGGGAAGTGTGGCGTCACACCTTCTGGGTTTCGTTTCTCCCAATAGTGAGGACTCTGGTAAAAGCGGTAAATATGGCCTAGAGAAATTTTATGAAAAAGAATTGGGCGGGACACCGGGGGAGATAACCGCAGACGGCAAGTTTATTCTGCCCGTGCGGGGAGAGGACCTGTACCTCACTATAGATCTTAATATTCAGAAAGAGGGAGAAGGGATCTTGAAAAAAATAATTGAAGAATATAACGCCAAAGGGGGAAGTGTAATAGTGGAAGAGCCGTCCACCGGAAAGATACTTGCCATGGCGAGCTACCCGGACTTTGATCCAAACAGTTATTCCAAGTCCGACGTATCTCTGTTTCAAAATCCCGTAACCGAACAAAGGTATGAGCCCGGCTCCGTTTTTAAAATTATCACCATGGCGGCGGCGCTGGACGCAGGCAAGGTTACTCCCGAAACTAAATATAACGACACCGGGAAGTTGGTCGTGTACGACAAAACCATCCAAAACTGGGATCTTAAAGCTCACGGTTGGATGACAATGACCAATGTCATAGAAAAATCCCTGAATACGGGTTCCGCTTTTGCGGAGAAAAAATTGGGACACACCCTCTTTTCTTCATATGTCAAAAAATTCGGGCTGGGGGAGAAAACAGAAATTGATTTGCCGGGCGAGATCCAAGGAGACCTTAAATCCATCGTTCCCAAGTCTCCCGAGATAAACTACGTTACCGCTTCCTATGGGCAGGGCATATCCGTTACGCCCATAGAGATGATAAACGCGGCGTCTGCTATCGCGAACGGAGGCAAATTAATGAGACCTTATTTAAACTCCGGGCTTGAACCGGAAGTGGTGCGCCAGGTAATAAACAAAGAAACAGCAACACAGATTTCGAATATGATGGTTTCGGCGGTGGACAAGGCCGAGGTTGCGCACATAAAGGGGTACTCTCTTGCCGGGAAAACGGGAACCGCCCTGGTGCCCGAGAGGGGGATTTATACGGATAAGGTGATAAACACGTATGTAGGTTTTGGTCCCGCCCCTGACCCGAAATTCGTTATCCTAATTAAACTAAACGAGCCCCAGGGGGCGCCTCTGGCGGGCCAAACGGTAGTGCCCGCCTTTCGCGATCTGGCGCAATTCATACTTAACTACTACAATATCCCGCCGGACAGGGTGGAATAAACGCGATAATCATGAATTAGAATTGGAATCAAGAATTAGAATGGAAGATAAGAAAAAAATATCTAATTTTACCGACCTGAGGACATGGGAGGAGTCTCATAAGTTGGTGCTTATGATTTACGCAGCGACAAAAGATTTTCCCAAAGACGAACTATTCGGTTTGACCAGTCAGATGCGTCGGGCCGCCACATCCATAGTTTCAAATATAGCGGAAGGATTTAGTAGGCAGTATTATTCCGAGAAGATCCAGTTCTATTGCATGGCTCAAGGCTCGAATACAGAAATACAGAGCCAGCTTCTAATAGCTAGAGACTTAAAGTATCTTAATGGCGAATCTTTTGATAAGATTTGGGCGCAATCGGAAAAAGCGTATCAATTAATCAGGGGGTTAATAGGCAGTTCTAAAAGAAAAAACTTATCCAATTCGTAATTCTAATTCCAATTCTTTTATCACATGCTATCAGTTGTCAAGCAAAATCTAATAGGCTTACTTGCCAGTACGCTTAAACTATTAGCTAAGGCCACTATCTGGCGCTACCGGCCGACAATTGTGGGTGTAACTGGCAACGTGGGCAAAACCTCCACCAAACTTGCCATTGCGGCGGTTCTGGCGGGGGAGCGCAGAGTGCGCTGGTCTAAGGGTAATTTGAACAACGAACTTGGTTTACCGCTTGCCATATTGGGGGATTGGCCGGAAGAAAAACTGCATTTGATTAGCCGCGCGCAGGCGTCCGGAGAGAGGATGCCGCAAAAGGTGCTTTTCTGGCTAGAAGTGATTGTCTTTTCGCTGGCTCGTTTGGTCTATCACAGCAAAGAGCCCTACCCGGAAGTGTTGGTCTTAGAGTATGGAGCGGACCACCCCGGAGACATAAAAAAGCTCATTTCTATCGCGCGTCCCAATATAACCGTTCTGACCGCTATCGGGGATGTCCCCGTGCACGTGGAATTCTATGGCGGCCCGGAAGATGTGGCCCGCGAAAAAGCGCACCTAATAGAGTGTCTCTTTACCTCTGGCTATGCCGTTTTGGGATACGACGATGCACGAGTAATGGCACTCAAAGATCGTACCCGCGGACACATTATGACCTTCGGGTTTGCTAAGGGGGCGGACCTACAGGTTTCCAATTTCGAGAATCGGGTTGAGGACGGGCATCCGGCGGGCATTGGTTATAAGCTGAACTATGGTGGCAATATGGTGCCTATGAGCATTAACGGGGTTCTCGGTCGGGCGCACGCCTACGCCGGGGCCGCCGCTGCCGCGGTGGGTGTAGTTTTCGGAATGAATCTGGTTAAGATTTCGGAGGCCTTGTCCAAGTATCGGCCCGCCCACTCCCGCATGGAGGTTCTACCGGGAGTAAAAGACACATGGATTCTAAACGACTGCTACAATGCCAGCTTGCTGGCCATGGAGCGCGCGCTGGAAACCCTGGAGAACCTGCCCGGCAAAAGAAAGATCGCAGTTTTGGGAGATATGCTGGAAATTGGGGAATACGCCATACAAGCCCACGAGAAGGTGGGCGTAATAGTGGCAAAGTGTGCGGACGTTTTGGTGGCGGTGGGTCCGCATGCCAAATTTATCGCGGAGAGCGCGCGCAAAAACGGTCTGACCAAGAAGAATATCCATACTTACAATACTGCGGAAGAGGCCGCCCGTCCCGCGCAGAGCTTGCTTAAGAAAGGGGATTTGGTGTTGGTAAAGGCCTCCCGCGCCATCGGTCTGGATAAGGTGGTGGAGGAGATAAGGTACCAAAGTCCGGAAAGCGAAAAAGTAAGCTAATTCGAATCCAGCTCCGGCAATGCTTGGTTTGGTATAATCTGGAAATGATTAAACCTTATATTCAGCACGAAGGGGAGGTCGTTGAGGCCAGCGGCTTATTATCATGATATTACTAAAGGAGGTAGAGGGAACCAAAGTAAAACGTGCCTTTGTGGCCGCCCAGAAAATGCGGTTTTCCAGAAAGAAAGGTAAAAAATACCTTCCAAAACTCGAGAAACTGGATTTTTTGCGAAAACTTACCCGGGCCAAAAGGGATGCGGGTAAACTAAACGAAAAACAACTTGATAAGATAATTGCGGGCGAGTGGGCGAAAAGGACAAATGCCTACAATAATTCGGAATGGTGTCTCGCAAGAGCTTCGGTAAAGGAACTTGGAGTATGGAGACGAGCCGGGGGGCTCCCGCCGGGATGGACATGTTGCGCCCTGGACAAGACGGCATTTCTTTTTAAGAAAGGATTAATAAACGGAAGCAGGTTGATTCGGGCTCGTTCCAAAAGAGCAATTCCCCGTATTGTTGAATTTGCGGATATTATAGAAAAAGAAAAATGTCTTTTCCCAATTGTTTTTATGAACCGTACCGGGACCTGCGGGAGAAGTTGGTGTAGGACGAAAGTAAAAGGAGACATAGACGACGGTTGCATGAGGTCTATAGCGCTAGCGATGTCAGGAAGAAAAGAACTAAATATTTATTTTGGAAAACCAAAATAGAGCGTAATCTCTCACTGCAGATTTTTTTATTTACTCCGACGTAAAGTCGGAGCGCCTGCCTGTCGGTGGGTAGGGTTTCCCGACCTCATCCACTCGCTTGAATCTTATCAGCTTGTTTTGACCAATGGGCTAAAGAGCTAAACGGCGTAGCCGCCAACGAGCTAGTCAGATGTAGCGCCAACGGGATTCGAACCCGTGTTTCATGGATGAGAACCATGTGTCCTAGACCGGGCTAGACGATGGCGCCATTTTCTATCTTGGCGAATATCTCTATCTCTGGCTTTCGCGGTTTTCTTCAGAAAACCCTCCCTTTTTCTTGCCTCGCTATTAGTGGTGAAACTTTCGCTGTAGACAAGTCTTAAGGGGCGATGTGGCTTAGTGGATTTTACTCCACCGTTGTTATGTTTCGCAACTCTTGTCGCTAGATTGGAGGTGCTACCGATGCAGTGCCAGTTTTCGTGTTCGTTTTTTAAGACGTATACGAAATACATTTTAAGTGTCTCCTCTAAAGGAGGATCCTCCTCTGGAGGACTGGACCGATGGCGCCGTTTCTTATCTTGATAAATATCTCCTCTCTTTGCATCCTATTGTATCCAAATCTATTGCACAAGCAAGTATTGACAGGTGTTGGTTTAAATACATAATAATTGGACCACTACTTTTCACCCCATGAAGATGGGGACTGGAGGGTGCAGAATGGCTCCACGTTGTGCTCATTGCGCCGGCGGCAGAAGGGAGCGGAGGCGGAGGGAAAGGATGGAGGCCACGGGGTCGTCCCCGGGCACCCCATCAATCCTCTCAAGTGGTTTCGTCAACAGGGGATACTCGCCGCCGCCGATTCGGTTCGTGCCGGCGATTCTGATGTCCACCATGGGCATCAGGAGGTTCCGCAGGTAGGGGTGGCATCATTCGGGGGCGGTTCACATGAACCGCCCCCGCAACATTTCTTGTATTTGACTTTTTATCGGATATATCCGAATAATTACTCCAGTTAATCAAGGAGGAGGCCTTCATGGACTCAGTGCTTCACGGGTGGTTGGTGTGGGCGGTATCTCCGCGCAACCCGGACGTTGTGGTTGCAATCCTGCCCGAGGGTGCCCGCGTGTGCAAACGTCACGAGCAAGTGATCTTGCCGCTCGCGAAAGTCGAGACGGCTGAACTTCCAACAGGTGGATTCAGACAAGTTGTGCTTGCCCCCAGCCGGCAGCGGGCGGGAGAGAAAGCCGTCTCTATGGCCCAGGAGATCAGGAGTATGGATGGGGTAATGGAGGTCAGCCTGACCTCTAGGCACGTTCAGGTGTTTCGTCCCCTGGGCACAAGGGGCTCGAGGTGGCCAACATCCGTTGCGAACAAGATCGCGGAGGTGATGGAAGAGAAGACGGGGGCGCGTCTTACCCCGCGGCGGGTTCAGTGGTCGTGGGTGGAGATGGTGCTCCGCGAAGAAGAGAGAGCCCTCTTCGTTTAGAAGCGGGCATCACATCAAGGAGGGAGGGGGCAGCATGCGCGCCCCCTCTTTGCGTTTTTTATGATAAAATGTGGCCATGTCTAAATATGTCATAGCGAACTGGAAGATGAACCCCGTCTCTTACTCCGAGGCCCAAAAATTGGCTAAGGCAATCGGACTGTCAGCCAGAAAATATAGAAACGTCAAGGTGGTAGTTTGCCCGCCTTTCACGTGGCTCACGGATATGTCCCACGAGAAGGAGTTTGGACTGGAATACGGCGCGCAGGATGTCTTTTGGAAAGATGAAGGTGCCTTTACCGGAGAGGTTTCGTCCCCGATGCTTAAAAACTCTAAGGTCAAGTACGCCATAGTCGGACACTCCGAGCGCAGAAAGTTGGGCGAGACGGATGCGCAAGCCAATCTGAAAATAAAATCCGCCCTGGCAAACGGCATTACCCCCATACTGTGCGTGGGAGAGGATAAGAAGATACACTCTCGGGGACTTGCCGCGGTCACTGAATTTATCGCCAAACAGCTCCGCGCCTCCCTTAAAAATGTTTCAGGTTCCACGTTTCAGGATTCAGGAATTTTGATTGCCTACGAGCCCATTTGGGCGATTAGCACCAACCCCGGCGCCAAACCGGACAATCCCGAGCAGGCGAGCACGACCATTTTCAGCATCCGCAAGGTTTTGGCTTCGATGTTCCATGTTTCATCCGCCCGCCGGCGGACCACGTTTCAAGTTCTGTACGGCGGCTCCGTAAATTCCCAAAATGCGGAAGGTTTTTTATTCTGTCCCGAAATTAGCGGCGTCCTGGTCGGGGGCGCTAGTTTAAAGCCGGCGGAATTCGGCGAAATTATTCGTGCGGCCCACGACGTATCCGCGGATAAAAAGGTCAAAAATAAAAAAATCAAAAAATAAACAAAAAAATGCAACCCGAGGATCTTAAAAAATATTTTTGGTTTCTCTTGAATGGTTGTCTGGCGGCGCTTCTGGTTCTGGGAGTGTTTTTCGCCATGCCCGCCGTTCAGAGATATAAGGACTCGCTTTATCCCTCACGATCCATCTCGGTTTCCTCCCAAGGCAAGTCAACCGTTACACCGGATGTGGCCAAGGTTTCTTTCTCGATCGTGTCCAAGGGCAAGAACCCGGAGGAGCTAGCGGAAAACAATAACGAAAAGATGAATGCGGTGATAGAAAACATCAAGTCCAATGGAGTGGATGCAAAGGATATAAAAACCACCGGCTATGACTTGTTTCCCGACTACCGCTACGACGAAAACACGGAACGGAGATATATCATTGGATACACCATGACCCAGACCGTAAGTGTCAAAATAAGAGACCTAACCAAGGTAGCGACTATTTTGGGCGGGGTTACTCCTTTGGGCATAAATCAAATCAGTAGCATAACATTTGATTTGGAAAACAGAGACAAGGCGCTGGCGGACGCCCGTGCGGAAGCGATTGCTAAGGCGAAGGAAAAGGCAAAACAGGTTGCGCAGGCAGCCGGCGTGAAGTTGGTCAAAATTAACTCCGTGAACGAGTATCAGCCCGCGGACACGTATCGCGATTACGGTATGGGTGGCGCGGAAATAATGAAGGCCCCGGCGGCCCCCTCGATAGAGCCGGGCAGTCAAGAGATAACCGTGGAAGTGAACATAAACTATGCCATTAAGTAACCTAAAAAAAGACCTGTTTCTGGTAACGGTCATAGGCCTACTGGTGGGTTTCTTAATCCAACCGGTATTGTCGACCACGGAAATATTCTCGAATCTGGCCGACAAATTCTCTGTCCCGCAAATTTGGCTACGGGTGCTGATAATATTGTTCTTTGTGATTCTGGCGCCCTTTGCCTTATATGTTGCGAGCAGGTTAGCCAAGTTCATCGGCGTCTTGTACCAAATCGCCAAATTTGCCGCGGTTGGCACCCTAAACAGCTTTATTGATCTGGGGGTGTTCAATCTGTTGGTGCTCATCTTCTTCCAGCCGGAAGGAGGGACCTTCGCCTCCGGGGTGATGAAGACAGTGTCCTTTTTGGCCGCCACCACCAATAGTTATGTCTGGAACACCTTTTGGACGTTCGGAGAGAAGTCCGTAAAAGACACCTCGCGAGCCGTAAAGTTTTACGCCATAACGGGTTTTAACTGGTTGATTAATACGGGGGTGTTTCTGGCGGTAAGCGCCCTGCGTCCCGAGGATGAACTCTGGGTAAACATCGTCTCGCCCATATGCGGCATATTTGCCGGCATGGCAGGCAACTTCATCGGCTACAAATTGTTTGTATTCGGTAAAGTATCGGCCGGGGGGCCCACCGGCACACCGCCACCCATCTCTCCCGGAGTTTGACTTTTCCGGACTTATCCGCTATAATATCCGGCGTGAATGGGTGTAAATACCTTAACGATGATATCGATTAAGGCATGCCCCAAACTGTTTGGCTTAAAGCCCCGCTCCGCGGGGCTTTAAGTTTGTTGACGGATTTTGCTCTTCAGCTGCGGCATTCTATTTTTATCCTTTATGCCGGTGACACATTATCCCAGAGGGCGCGGGATTGAACTTTCTATTCGATCGGGGTATTATCATAATTGGAATAACTGAAAATACTTTTAATTGGCTCTAGGGGCCGTAAGTAAAGCACATTCCCAGTTCTTTGCCCGGGAGGCTGCAAGTAGAGCACTCATTCATAACAAACAGAATTGGAGGTCACCTCTTGCAGCCTCCCGGGGGAATAGAACAGAATTGTCCAGCGTCAAAAGGGGCTTCCGCAGATCTACCCCAGAATCACATATTCGGCGTAGATTTGCGGGAGAGATCGTTCTTTAAGGTTTCCTGGGGTCGAAACAGGATTGTCTCGCGATAATCTAGCGTCTATTTGGCAGATTTCTTCATGCGGGCAAGAAAAAACGTAAAACTTTCCGGATACAGTAACTATAAAATCGGAGGACCCGCCGAATATTTTTTTGAGCCCAAGAATATAGGCGAATTACAATCTGCGATAAAATTCGCGCGCGACCGCAAGCTGCCCATTCTTATTTTGGGCGGAGGCACCAACCTCTTGATAAACGACTCCGGATTTAAAGGGGTGGTTGTTCATCCTTTTTTTCAATCCGTAAAAACATTAATAAACAATTTAATTGAGGTTGATTCGGGTGTTTCGATAAAGAAATTTCTAAGCTTCGCGCTCAAAAATAATTTAAGCGGCTGGGAATGGGCGGGGGGCTTGCCGGGAACAATGGGTGGAGCTATCCGCGGCAATGCGGGCTGTTTTGGCGGAGAAACCAAGGATTCGGTGGCCTCGGTAAAAAGCGTTCGGATATCCGATGGTAAATTAATCGAAAGAAAAAATAAAAAATGTTTATTCGGTTATCGCCAAAGTATTTTTAAAAAGAACGGCGGAAAAGAAATTATCGTATCCGCGGTTATTAAAATGAAGAAAGGAAATGCGTGTGACATCAAAAAGTCCATTCAAGAAAAGATAAATTACCGCCGCAGCCGCCACCCTATGGAGTATCCCAACATCGGCAGCACCTTTAAAAATATTCCCCTGGTTGAGCTGACCGAGAAGCAACAAAAACTATATCGCGAAATGGTAAAAAAAGATCCTTTTCCGGTAGTGCCGGTGGCATGTGTGATTTCTAGAGCGGGCGTGGCGGGTAAGCGCGTTGGCGGGGCGATGATATCGCCGAAACATCCCAATTTTATAGTCAATTTGGGCGGGGCGAAGGCCAAAGACGTAGAGAAGCTGATTGCTCTGGTTAAAAAAGAGGTCTGGCGTAAATTTAGAATCCGCATAGAGGAGGAGATTATCCGAGTCTAATGGCGATATCTCAAGAGAGAAAAGGGGAGTTCTTTATATTGGGGCAGGTGTGGCTTTGGGGCCTATTCCCAGTTGTAGTCACAATGACCTATTTCTCTCTGCCGCCTCTTGTGTCTTTGGCGTTCAGTACTGCGATCGCGGTAATAGTTTTCGCGATAATGATGTCTTGGAATCACAGGTGGTCGGAGTTAAAGAATGTTCTAGTGTTGAAAGATATATTTGTGGTAGCCCTGTTGAATGGTGTTTTATACTATTGTTTATACTTTTGGGGACTGAAGAATAGTAACAGCGGCAACGTCAGTTTAGTTTCGCTTATGGAAATATTCTTTAGTTACCTGCTGTTTCAGGTTTGGAAAAGAGAATATTTTTCTGCAAAACATCTCTGGGGAGCGATACTTATGTTAGTTGGAGCCGTCACGATATTATTTCCTAAATCAAGCGGCTGGCACATTGGCGACTTATTTGTTCTGGCTGCATCGGCCGTTGGCCCGGTGGGGAATTATTTTCAAAAACGCGCCAGAGCAAAAGTCAGCAGTGAGACAATATTGTTAGTCAGGGGGATAATATCCGCGCCGACCATATTGTTGCTATCTTTTTATTTTGGGGAGTCCTTTGTAAGGGGTGATGTGTATAGATCTATTTGGGACCTTGCTCTTATCGGTTTTGTGATGTTTGGATTAAGTAAGATTATGTGGCTAGAGGGAATTCATCGTTTACCTATTACAAAAGCCGTTGCGCTAAGCAGCATCAACCCTCTTTTTACACTCTTATTTGCCTATGCCTTACTGGGAGATATTCCGACCGTATGGCAGTTATCTTCTTTCGTGCCGCTATTTTTCGGGCTCCTGCTCCTAACCTCAAAAAATCCGGAGAAAGAGTTTTCTCTGGAGCCATAATTCTGTTGTTTCGAGTACCCGCCCAGCACAAGAGTTTATTTTGCGACAAGCTATCGCAGGCAATTGGTCATTTATCCTCCCGATCAAGCGAAGACATCCATTTTTGAGAAGCTATCGGAGTCATGGGTTTTTCCAATAAGGCACAGGGGTTTAATCTTCAAGAAGCTCTCGGAACTTTAGTTAAGCGGAAGTTCATGTTTTTGTGGAAGTCCCGCAAATCTCCGACGAACCCTGTTCTAGGGTAGATTTGCGAGCTTGCCCGTCCGAAGCCGGACGAAGGCGGGGATCCCGTCTGTTCGCGATGTTTGTTATGACATTTTTTGCAGTCGGAGATAACGGGATCACGCCAACTGTAACCGCTCGCAATTGCTCGCGGACAGTTGCGGGACTATCGGAGCAATTTCTTTCTTGTTTAAGCGCAGGAGTTTATTTTGCGGCAAGCTATCGCAGGCAAAAACCACCTTGGTTTACTTGTATCATTTTTGCCGAGATGCAATTAAGTTTTTCTGGTCTGGAAAAACTATAATGGTTGGCGCAAAATAAACTCCGGAGCGAAGTTATCCACAGGTCCGCGAAAAATCGAAAAATCAATTTGATATAATAAATGCGTCGTGAGGGAGAGCTCTCTCATGGTCTTTAAAAAAGTTGGGGCAGTCGGCAACCCAACCATAAAAAGAAAATAATTGCCATGGCAAAGAAAGCAAAGAAGAAGGCAGCGAAGAAGAGAATTTAGTCCTTCACTCACCCCCGCGCAAGCGGGGGTGAGTTTTTTCTCCATGAACGCCGCAAATAGGATATGCGAATATTAAATAGACAATAACTCGCCTAATTGATAACATAAAAATATGCAAATAAACATCAAGGCAACCGAGTTGGACCTAACCCCTGCCCTAAAGGTATATATAGAGCAGAAAATGGGGGTTATAGCCCGTTTGCTCAAGCGTTTTGAGGCCTCTGGTCAGCCGGAGTTGTGGTTGGAAGTGGCTCGCACCACCCATCATCATCGCCGCGGCGAGGTATTTATGGCGGAAGCGGACTTACGTCTACCGGGCAAGGTGTTGCGGGCGAAACATGAGGATGTAAATATCCGAACTGCGATAGATGAACTTCAGGTAAAGCTCCGCTTGGAAATAGACAAGTACAAGACCCGAAAGGTTGATCGGGTGCGTAGAGTAAGGGCCAAAGAAAAATCCGGGAAGTAACTTCCCGATTAAAAATATCCCACGCCATGTTCGGCGCGCTCAAAAATTTTTTTGTGTCGAAGCAATTGAACGATCTGCGCGATTTGGTTGTGGAAATAAATACGCTGGAATCGGGTATAGAAAAGTTGAACGATGCGGAACTAAAAGAAAAGAGCTTACTGCTACACCAAAGCTTTTTGGAAAAAGGAGAGATGGATTACAAGCAGGCGTTCGCGCTGGCAAGGGAGGCCTCGAAACGAACCCTGCGTCAGCGTCCTTATGACGTGCAGTTGATGGGAGGCATCGTCCTTTATCGCGGGGGAGTCACGGAAATGATGACGGGCGAGGGCAAAACCTTGGCCGCCGTGGCGCCGGTATATGCGCGCGCCCTGGAGGGCGGTGGCGCGCACGTAGTAACCGTAAACGAGTACCTGGCCAGACGCGACGCGGTTTGGATGGGACAGATCTATCGCGCCTTGGGCCTTTCGGTGAGTTGCTTGGTGCCGAACGCGGCCTATCTCTACGACCCGGATTATGTGGCGCAGAAAAACGCGGATCTAACGCCGGGAGAAGCGGAAAAGCGCGTAGAAAAATTGGACAAGGAAGAGGACACCACCGGCAATTTCTTGGTCCAGCAGGATTTTTTAAGACCCATATCCAGAAGGGAGGCCTACTTGGCGGACATAACCTACGGCACCAACCACGAATTCGGTTTTGATTATCTGCGCGACAACCTCGTTTATAGCCCTTTGGAGCGCGTTCAGCGCAAACATTATTTTGCGGTGATAGACGAAGTGGACAGCATCCTGATAGATGAGGCGCGTACCCCACTTATTATTTCCGCCCCGGATGCTCAGTCCAGTGAATATTACAAAACCTTCGCCCGCCTGGTTAAAATTTTACAGGTGGAAAGCGACTATACCGTGGATGAGAAAAAACGGGCGGTGAGTATCACTCCGGAGGGAATAGAAAAGATAGAGAAAGCGGTGGGCGTGCAGAATGTGTATGCTCCGGAAAATCTGCGCATGGTGCATTATTTGGAAGAAAGTTTGCGCGCGCACGCGCTCTATCGCAAGGACAAGGACTATGTGGTCAAAAACGGAGAAATAGTTATCGTGGACGAATTTACCGGACGTCTGTTGCAGGGCCGCCGCTACAACGGAGGTTTACACCAGGCCATAGAGGCGAAGGAGGGAGTTTTTGTGAAGGAAGAATCCAAGACCTATGCCAAGATATCCATCCAGAACTACTTCCGGATGTACGATAAGATTTCGGGCATGACCGGAACCGCGCAAACCTCCGCGGAAGAATTTTATAAGGTTTACAATCTGGACGTCTTTTCCATTCCCAGTCACCGCCCCCTGATTAGGGAAGATAGGCAGGACGTGATTTACAAAGATCAGGAAGCCAAATGGAGAGCGGTGGTGCGGGATGTGCGCGCCTGTTATGAAAGGGGCCAACCGGTCTTGCTGGGCACGACTTCCATTGAAAAAAATGAACACATTTCCGCACTTCTTAGGGAAGACGGCATACCTCACGAAATCTTGAACGCTAAAAACAACGAACGGGAGGGCTCCATTATTGCCCAAGCAGGAAGATTAAAGGGAGTTACGGTGGCGACCAACATGGCCGGCCGCGGCGTAGATATTATTTTGGGCGGTAATCCTCCCGTTTCGGAAGAAGCGCAAAAAGTCAGGGAATTGGGTGGCCTACATGTTATAGGCACGGA